>CAUOVX010000058.1:0-2521 GCA_963508115.1 uncultured Candidatus Saccharibacteria bacterium | reverse complement strand
ATGGGCTGGCGGCGGCTACCGGTATGACATTTACTGAGGCGAAACAGTTTATTGATCACTATTTTGCGGTGCGCCAACCAATCCGCCAGTATTTGGACACAATTTTAGTTCAAGCGCGTGAACAGGGTTTTGTCGAGACGTATTTTGGCCGGCGCCGACCAACGCCAGATGTTAAGTCGAGCAATTTTATGGTACGTTCGGCGGCCGAGCGGGCAGCGATGAACATGCCAATTCAGGGAACGGAAGCGGATTTGATGAAGCTGGCGATGATTCGGCTGGAGGACAAGTTGGCTGGGTTAGCTGAACCGGTCTTGCAGGTTCATGACTCAATTTTGGTGGAATGTGCGCCGGAAGACGCCGAGCAAGTCGGCGAAATCATGCGTACGGAGATGGAAGGTGTTTGTCCGGAACTGCCAATTCGATTGAAGGTTGATGTACAAATAGGCAAAAATTGGGAGGAAACATAAGATGACAGAGCAGTTATTTCAAATCGGCATAAAAGCCCTTATCCAAAATGATGAACACCAAATTTTGCTACTCAAAAGCCAAGACTATTGGGATATTCCAGGCGGTAGGATGGATCAGGGTGAGGATATAGCAGCTGCACTACTGCGTGAACTAAACGAAGAAATTGGCATTCATTACATTGCCAAACAAGAACTGTGGAATGTAGCAAAAGCGGTCAAGCCATTACCATATGACGACATAATGACAAGTTTGATGTTGATTGTGTACCGTGTTCAGCTACCGGCAGATCAAATTCCTCGTTCATGTGAGCCTGACGTTACACTTCATTGGGTAAGTCCTGAGCAAGCGGCTGATTATTTGAAAAACAAATATCCTGAGGCCTTCCGTCAAGCGATAGCCCAGCTCTCGTAGGATACTAATTATACTAGTGCAAAAATTCTAATATTATGGTATAATCACCCCATGAGATACGCAAGAACAAATTCTTTTTCCCGACTGATACCGATTTTACTGGTTATTATCATCATGGTAGTGGCGGTGGCAGCGGTGATTGCCATTGGTCAGTCTTTGCTGGGCGGTAATAATCCGGAGAATAGGCCAAAATCTCAGGCAGATATTGCTAAAGAATCATTGCTGTCGACTGACGCTAACCGAGCGGTGCGTTTGACAGTTCGCGGACCGATTGTGGCGCAGGAAAAATTCCGTTCCTACCAGATTGAAATCACACCGGACATTCGACGCATGAGTACCTATGAGGGCTATCTGGAAAAGCAAATTGATGAGAAAAAGCTAGATAATAATAGCCGCGCCTATGAGGAATTGGTGTACGCTCTGGAAAAAAGAAAGATGATGGAAGGGCGTCAATTGTCAGAAGAACAAAATGATTTGAGGGGTATTTGCGCCAACGGTAAAGTGTACAAGTTTGAGACATTATATCATGGAAATCCAGTGAAGACGCTGTGGACGTCGGACTGTGGTGGCTCAAAAGGCTCAGCAACTGCCAATGCCAACGACATATTGTTGATGTTCCTCAACCAAATTCCTGACGGCAAAAAGATTGCTGCAGGTGTTGGCTTGCAGCAGGAAGATACATTCTTCCAGTTCTAATGCATATAAATAGATAACGAGGGATGGAGGTTATATTGGATGCCTGAGCTGCCAGAAGTTGAGACGGTTCGCCGCGGTTTAGCGGAGCTATTGCCTGGTCGGGTGGTGGCGCGAGTGACGGTGTTTGACTCACCAAAAAGCTTTCCGAATGCGCCCGCTGATATTGAACAATTTTTGTATGGCGCGCACGTGACGGCGGTGCGACGGCGAGCGAAGGTGCTGATGATTAACCTGGATACGCAGTATTCGTTGGTAGTGCATTTGAAGATGACGGGGCAGCTCATTTTTCGTGGTCGAGAGAGCTTTGCTGGCGGCCATCCAAACGACAGTTTGATCGGTGAGTTACCGGATCGGTCGACGCGGGTGGAGATCGATTTTGTGGACGGGTCGCGGCTGTTTTTTAACGACCAGCGCAAGTTTGGCTGGGTGAAGTTGCTGCCGACCGATGAGGTAAAAAACCTGCCGTTCATGCAAAAAGTTGGGCCGGAGCCGCTTGACCCTCAGACACGGGCTGAGGATTTTATCCAGCGGATTCGTCGCCGTCAAAATTCGATGATCAAACCAGCCTTTCTTGACCAGACGGTGATCGCTGGGGTTGGTAATATTTATGCTGACGAGGCGCTGTGGGCAGCACAGATTCATCCGCAAACGCGGGTAAAAAACGTTAACGATCAGCAGTTGAATACATTATTTAATGAGCTGCGGCACATCTTGCAGCTCAGCATCGACCAGGGTGGTTCGACGGATAAAAATTACGTTGATGCCGAGGGTCGAAAAGGGAATTATCTGACATTTGCTCATGTGTTTCGCCGTGAAGGTCAAGTCTGCCATCGCCACCCTGACCAAGAGATTATCAAGTTGAAAGTCGGCGGCCGCGGTACGCATATTTGTCCGGTGTGTCAGGTGGAGGTTGTATGATTCATCTTCTCCACGGTAACAATGAGTT
>CAUOVX010000057.1:0-3116 GCA_963508115.1 uncultured Candidatus Saccharibacteria bacterium | reverse complement strand
CGCCGGGCTGGTGGCGGCAGAAGTGGCGCAGGCTGGCTTTCAGACGGCCATCATTGCGCCGACGGAGATTTTGGCGACTCAGCACGCGAAGACGCTGGATGAATTATTGTCGCCATTTGGCGTGTCGGTGGCACTGCTGACGGGACACGTCAAGGGCGCTCAGCGGCGGCAGCTGCTGGATAATTTAGCAAATGGTGACATTGACGTGGTGGTTGGTACACACGCGCTGATTCAGGAAAAAGTGGCGTACCACAAGCTGGGGTTTGTGGTAATTGACGAGCAGCATCGGTTCGGCGTCAAGCAGCGGCAGGCATTATTACAAAAGGCAGACTACATGCCACACCTGCTCAGCATGACTGCCACGCCGATCCCGCGAAGTCTGGCGTTGACCTTGTATGGTGAACTGGATATTTCGATTTTGGACGAGCTGCCAGCCGGGCGCCAGCCGATTGAAACGAAAATTTGGTCGCCAGCCTCAGCGCCAAAGCTCTACGAAACTATTGATGCAGAAATTGCCAAAGGTCGCCAAGCCTATATCATCTGCCCGTTGATCGACGATAATCCTGACAATGACAAAAAATCGGTCGAGGCGGAATATCACAAATTGGCAAAAACGATGTTTCGTCATCGCCGCGTCGGATTGCTACACGGTAAATTGCCGCCGGAGGAAAAAGCCGCGGTCATGCAACAGTTTGCCGACGGCGAGCTGGATATGCTAGTGAGTACCACGGTGGTGGAGGTTGGCGTTAACGTGCCAAACGCCACGGTCATGCTCATCGAAAATGCCAATCATTTTGGTCTCAGCCAGCTTCATCAGCTGCGCGGGCGGGTTGGGCGCGGCCAGCATCAGAGTTTTTGTCATTTGATGATGTCGGGTCATGATAAGCCGTCCCAGCGTCTCAGAGAGATTGAGAAATCCCAAGACGGCTTCTACTTGGCGGAAGTTGACTTGAAACTGCGCGGTCCTGGTGAGATTTACGGACGAGCGCAACATGGTACGCTGAACCTGAAAATTGCCTCACTGAGCGATACGCCGCTGATTGCCCGTGCGCAAACGGAGGCCGAGCGCTTTGTCAAAGAGGGGCAGGATTTGTTACAATATAACCATCTGGCGCGTGCCGTCAGTCGCTATCAGCGATTAACCATTTTGAATTAATATGTATGCAGGAACAACAATTAGAGATGGCTCTGGCCGATTTATCGGTGTTCATCAAAAGATAGATCGAGTGGCCAGGCGACACCTGACGCCAATGCTGCCTGATTGGTGCGAATTTCCTGATGTGAAAAATATTCTGCATTTTGAGGGCAAAAACGGTCCTGACGGCGTTAAGCGCAAAAGTCCAGCCGTTGACGAACCATGGCATTTCATCAATCCAGACGACCCGAACGACACTGCGCTGCTGGACATGATCGACCAGCATATTGATAATCTAGCGAAAGCGCTGCAAAACCATAATTCCGAACGAGCCGCGTTTGAGGCAGCGTGGATGGCGCACGCCATCACCGATGGTCTGACGCCGGCGCATCATTTTCCGCTGGAACACGCCATGCAAGAGTTGCGCGGTGGCGAAGGTTTGGAGACGCGAACCTCAATTCTCAAGAAAAATGTCATGAAGGGTGATACGGGGATTGAGCTCATCAAAAACAACTGGAAGTTTTGGGGCGCTAAAGGCATGATGACCATGCACGTGGCGTTTGAAGCGGGCGTGGCGAGCGTGGTGGCCTATCCGCGCTTTAAGGACGCCGTGCCGAGTGAGGCTGAGATTTCACGGGTTAAACAACAGGGCTATCGGCAATACTATCTGGAGCAAGTTCACGCTGTGGCTGAACTAAAGATGTATGATAATTTTGGTAAAAACGGCTGGACAACGGATCTGGCGCGGCAGACCAACCATGAACTGATGCCAATCATCATCAAAGCCGTCATGCTGGGCTGGCTCGCGTCGGTTTGGAAGCTTGAGGCAAAACGGTGAGAGTGCGCATCATCGCTGGCGAATTTGGTGGACGATTTATCCAAACGCCGCCAGGTTCAACGACACATCCCATGGGCGAACGGGTCCGTTCAGCGATGTTCAATTCACTGGGCGAGACGGTTCGCGGTGCGCGGGTGCTGGATGCTTTTGCTGGTTCTGGCGCGATTGGGCTAGAGGCGCTCAGCCGTGGCGCTGAGTCAGTAGTTTTCGTGGAACGAGGCCGAGTCGCGCAGCGCGTGATCGCCGAAAACATAGCCAGTTTGGACGTCGATAAACAATCTATTGTAATAAAAACAACGATATCAAATTGGTTGGAAAGCATGAGCGTAACAGAGAAGTTCGATATCATTTTTGCTGATCCACCATATCATAACCCTCAGTTTTCCACAGTTTCGCGACTAATGGGGCTTCTCAAACCAGGTGGATGTATGATATTATCACACCCAGGAATAGGTGAGGTGCCAGTTCAAAACGGAATTGTTGTGGTGGACAATCGTAGTTATGGGGAGGCGCACCTCACCAAGTTCCTACGAGAACCGTGATAGTTGATCAAGTAGTCCCGATGTATATCGAGGACTTTTTATTATGTCGGCGCAGAACACAGTATTGCAAAAGTAAACTCTATATGGTATAGATAGTGCTAGACATATGTGGAGCCAAAAGAGGAGGAATGGAAATATGCCACGTGCTAATAATGATCTAATGGAGCGAGAACTTATAGGAGCAACTGCTAGTAGTCCTGAGGACAATGACATGAGAGCGCTTCTTGACGCCATTCGTACGCAAAAAAATCTTGACGAAGAGCAGAAAAGAATTAACAACCTTAGACAGCTTGGTCAGGAAGTCTTGGAGAAGTGTGGTTACGCGGAATATAGCGAAATAACCGTTTAGTCTTTGCCAATTTCGGGGCAAATAAAAAGAGCCTCGCTGGAAGCTCGTGATGGTGAGTTGTGGTGCGGGTGGGGAGAGTCGAACTCCCGTCTCAACCTTGGGAAGGTCACATAATAGCCGTTATACGACACCCGCGTTCTTAAAAGTATATCACCCTTGCCAGATGGCGACAACTTTAGTACAATGAGATAGCAAGTTTGTGGCTCTTTAGCTCAGTTGGTAGAGCAGAGGCCTGAAGAGCCTTGTGTCCCC
>CAUOVX010000056.1:0-3229 GCA_963508115.1 uncultured Candidatus Saccharibacteria bacterium | reverse complement strand
CGACGAGAGCGTTGATCGGCCTACGAAACGTGCTGTTGACCGCCACCAAAGGCACGGTGATTATGAATTCCCTGCCGCATGGCTATCAACCGCTGGGTGGTAAATTACCAAAGACCCGCGGCGGCGTGCTCATCGCCTTTGAAGCTGGCACTACCACGCCGTATGCTCTGCAGGCGGCCGAAGCGCGCGGCGAACTCTTGGTCGGGCCGGGCACGGAAGTCTACGCCGGGATGATCGTCGGTATTTATAACCGCCAAGAAGATATCGAAATTAACGTCTGCAAGGCCAAGCACCTGACCAATATGCGTTCCAAATCGTCCGATGGCACGGTACAGCTGACGCCATTTACACAGTTTAGCCTGGAGCAATGCATCGATTTCATCGAGGACGACGAGTTGCTGGAAGTGACGCCAAAATCTTTGCGTCTGCGTAAACGTTACCTCGACGCTAATGAGCGAAAGCGCGCCGCCAAGAGATAAACCCGTACCTTACCTATGAAAATCGCCCCAAGCTAGGGGCGATTTTCATGGATGAAGTGAACCGAAATTAGTCCACCAATGTTTCTTTGACGCGCTTTGAAACCACAAAATATAGTGACAGTAGTCCAGCAACGATGAAGTAGATGAATATTCCACCGATGGTGCCAACAATTCGTTCTGCATCAGAATCCTTGCGCATTGAGGCAATGATAATCTGAAGCAAGGTAAAATACGTCGCAGACGTCATGTATGCGGCGATAGCCAGATAGCGGCCAACTTTTTTCTGCAGACTAATCAGCACGACAGCGGTAAAGGATAGAATAGCAATGATTGGCGCAAAGATGATCGACACAGCGCCTTCAGGACTGCTCAATCTTAGCACTGCACCGAAGAACATCAGTGTATAGATGATACCACCAAAGCCCATTAGCACTGTCAAAAATGCTAGCCAGCCTTTCACGCCTTTGAGGGAGTTTGCCATAACTACATACTGTACAGGTGCGGCCTGTGGCTGTGCGAAATATTGTTGATTGGTGTTTTCTTGCGTAGTTTGCTCAGAAATATGAGCTTCTGTAACCTTTGAGTTTTCTGTTGTTTTTTCCTGTGATGCTGTTGCCATAATGATTTACATTCTCCTTATGAAAATATCTGCTCTAGATTATACCATCGCAACCAGTTATAGTAAAAGTATGATAAAGAAAAATGTTGACCAATTTAAACGCTCTTTGGTGCGCACCAGCCAGCGCATCACACCCATCAATCGTAAAGATCCTGACGAATTATTTGGGCATCTATTTCACGAAGTCCAAGCGCAGCAAATTTACCAAGACGGCAAGACATTTGTCGATGTGGTGCCAAAAAAGCGCTGGCGACGCATTCAGCGAGAATATTTGGAAGCGTCCAAAAAACCAGACTTCAATCTGCAAGAATTTGTCAATCAACATTTTTATGATTTTAATCCGTCGCACGCAGGTCACGTGCCTCAGCCAGCCGAATCAGCGCGCCAGCATGTCACGCAGCTATGGCCGCAGCTGAGGCGCCAAGCTCACAAAGCGTCGGGCTCGCTCATTCCCCTGCCGTACGACTACATTGTTCCTGGCGGACGTTTTTCGGAGCAATTTTACTGGGATACCTACTTTATCATGCTGGGCTTGGCAGTTGATAACCAATGGGAATTAATCAACGGCATGATGAAAAATTATTCCTACATGATCCAACGGTTTGGTTATATCCCGACCGCAAATCGAACATATTTTCTGAGTCGCAGTCAGCCACCATTTTTCTCTGCTATGGTGAAGCTGTTGGCGATGCGTCCACGGAAAGTCGGTGGCTCGAGCTTGGTACTATTGGAATATTTCCCGCTGCTATTGACAGAATACAAATTCTGGATGAAAGGACATAAGCAGCTCGACAGCGCTGATCAAATCGCCACTGGACGAGTGGTAAAAATGCCAAATGGCACCGTTCTGAACCGCTACTTTGACAATAAAAATACACCACGTCCAGAAAGCCGCCGCGAAGACATCGAGACGGCTCAGAAAAGCCCCAATGCCAACAAAGCAAAGATTTACCTGGACTTGCGAGCTGGCGCAGAGAGTGGCTGGGATTTCAGTTCACGTTGGTTTGGCGAGGCGTGCTGTATTGAAAGCATCCAGACGACAGATATTGTGCCAGTGGATCTCAACTGCTTGCTGTATGACCTAGAAATGACTATCGCTCAGTGTTACGGTATCTTGAAACAAAAAGCGCTGCGCAAAAAGTTCATTCAGTCGGCTGAAAAGCGCGCGGAAGCCATCAGAACATACTGCTGGAATGAAGCGACTGGATTTTTCTATGATTATAATTTCCGCACTGGTCGACAGATGCCACACGCGACGCTGGCTGGCGTCTTCCCGCTTTACAATGGCGTCGCCACCAAGAAACAAGCCGAGCACGTGGCTGAAATGTTACAACGCGAGTTTTTGCGCGATGGCGGGCTTCGGATGACGCTGGTTGACAATGGTCAGCAATGGGACGCGCCAAACGGCTGGGCGCCACTGCAATGGGTGGCGGTTTGTGGCTTGAAGCGGTACGGGCTGGATGAGCTGGCGGAGGAAATCAGAAGGCGCTGGCTGGCTTCGACCGAGCGCGTGTTTGCCGATAAGGGCAAGATGATCGAGAAATATGACGTCGATAGTGAATCACGCATCGGCGGTGGCGGTGAATATCCGTTGCAAGACGGCTTTGGCTGGACTAATGGCGTGTACGCGGCGCTGTATGATCGGTTTGATGAGCGCTGCCCAAAGTAGGCTAATTCTTGGTTGGGCGCGGAATATCTTCTGGCAGAAATCCCTTTTCGTGCTGAAAACCAGCCTGCCATTTGTAGTCTTTGGCGTAGCCGAGGTCTTTCATTAGTTTAGTTGGGGCATTTCTAAGATGTAATGGAACTGGCGAGTTGGGGTATTTATGAGCCAGAGAAAAGGCGTCATTCATCAAGTCAGTAATCTCGCGCGACTTCTGGCTGCGAGCCAGGGCGATAGCACAGTGAAATAGATTGTATTTGGCTTCAGGCAGCCCGACGCGCTCAACTGCTTCAAAGGTGGCGACCGCCAGACTCAACGCGCCGTTGCCCGCTAATCCGATATCCTCCGACGCGAAGATGACCATCCGCCGCGCGATGAACTTCGGATCTTCACCAGCATCAATCATGCGCGCCAAATAATACGCCGCAGCCACCGCGTCACTACCGCGCAGCGACTTGATGAACGCCG
>CAUOVX010000055.1:0-3316 GCA_963508115.1 uncultured Candidatus Saccharibacteria bacterium | reverse complement strand
ACTTTGAGGCAATTTGGCGAGTCGTTAGTTTGCTAATTGGTTTGTATGTGCTCAGCGCCATTTTCCGCTACATCCAAACCTGGCTGATGACCCAAGTGACGCAAACAGTCACCTTCAGAATGCGCCGGCAATTGTCCGAGAAAATCAACCGCCTACCGCTGAGTTATTTTGACAAGCAAACCTACGGCGAAGTGCTCAGCCGCGTCACCAACGATGTCGATACCATCAGTCAGACGCTCAATCAAAGCCTGTCGCAGGTCGTCTCCTCGACAGTGATGGTGCTGGGGATTTTGGCGATGATGTTTTCCATCAGCTGGCAAATGTCGCTGGTAGCGCTGCTGGTGCTGCCGGTGGCTGGTGGCGCAGTGACGCTGATTGCCAAAAGCTCGCAAAAGCAATTCCTCCGTCAGCAAACACAGTTGGGAGAATTGAACGGCCACATCGAAGAAATGTACGGTGGCCATCAAGTGATGCGGGTGTTCAACGGCCAGAAAAAGTCGCTGGCTAAGTTTTCGCGGGTGAATGATCAGTTACAGGAAAGCGCCTGGAAAGCTCAATTTTTGTCAGGACTGATTTATCCAATCATGAATTTCATCGGCAATATCGGTTACGTCGTGATGGCGATTTTGGGCGGCTGGCTGGCGATTAACGGCCGGCTGAAGATTGGTGACATCCAAGCCTTCATCCAATACATTGACCAGTTCAATCAGCCGCTGGTGCAAGTTGCCAACATCGCCAATGTGCTGCAATCGACCGCCGCTGCCGCCGAGCGCGTATTTGAATTTTTGGACGAGCCAGAAGAACAGGCGGAGGGTAAGGATTTGGTAAAATTAGCGAACGTCAAGGGCGAAGTCGAATTTGACAATGTGGTCTTTGGCTACAAACCTGATCAAACCATCATCAAAGGGTTATCAGCGCACATCAAGCCAGGTCAGCGCGTGGCGATCGTTGGTCCGACAGGTGCGGGTAAAACAACCTTGGTCAATTTGCTGATGCGATTTTATGAAATTAACAGCGGTGCGATTAAAATTGATGGCGTCAATATCGCCAACATGAAGCGCAGTGACGTACGGCAACTGTTTGGCATGGTGCTGCAGGATACCTGGTTGTTTAACGGCACGATTCGCCAAAATTTGCTGTATGGCAACCCAACAGCCAGCGAAGAAGAGATGGTTGCCACCGCCAAGGAAGCGCACGTTGACCATTTCGTGCGGTCGCTGCCGGGCGGTTATGACATGATGCTGGGCGAGGAAGCAACGAACATTTCACAGGGCGAAAAGCAGCTATTGACGATTGCCAGGGCAATGCTGGCGCGCACGCCGATGCTGATTTTGGATGAAGCCACCAGCTCGGTTGACACCCGCACCGAAGTGCTCATTCAAAAAGCTATGGACAAGTTGATGCAGGGCAAAACTAGCTTTGTCATCGCCCATCGGTTGAGCACTATTCGCGACGCTGATTTGATCTTGGTCGTCCGCGACGGCAACATCATCGAACAAGGCAAGCACGACGAACTGCTGCAGCAGAACGGCTTTTATGCCGAGCTGTATAATAGTCAGTTTGCTGAGTGATATTTTTTATCTTTAGCTTTTACTTTTGTGATAACCAGTATAATAAAAAACAGAGGGAATAAGGCATAATTTGATGAAAAAAGAGAGTACGAAAAATCCGATAAATCTGTTTATCGACACTAATATACTGCTGGATTTTTATCGATTTAGCAATGCCGATCTAGATACACTAGGAAAATTAGAGGATTTAATTATAAAAGCCCGCAAAATAAAACTATACGTTACTCAACAGCAGGTTGACGAGTTTTATAGAAATCGAGACAAGGTAATTAAAGAGTATATAGGCTCATTTAAATATGATGCACCAAGGTTTCCAAAGGCATTCTGTGGACACACTGACTATGATACAGTTGTCAATGAGTCGCGAAAATTAGCAGAAAAGATAAACAAAATAAGACAGGATATATTAGAAGAAGCTTTCGACGGAAAACTGAAAGTCGATACTATAGTCAAAAATATTTTGAGATCACCAATTGCCATATCTGAAGATATTTTTAATAAAGCAAAGATGCGAATGGATGTGGGTAATCCTCCTGGAAAAAATGGATCATTAGGTGATGCGATAAACTGGGAAATACTTCTAGAATCAGTAGATGTAAAAGATGATTTTTTTACAAATATTCATATTATATCTAGAGATGGTGACTTTAGTTCTGCACTTGATGATAATAAATTAAGTACATTTCTAGAAAAAGAGTGGTCATCTAAGAAACTTGGTACAGCTTACTTATACAAGTCATTAAATAATTTTCTTGATGGGCATTTCCCTGATATCAAACTTATTGACGAGGCCGTAAAAGACGGCATTGTTGAGCAGATAGGTTCAGCTGGTAGTTTTGATAATGCAAGAGCTTTGATTGATGAGCTTTATAAAATGGGTAACCTATCAGAAAACCAAGTTAAAATGTTGTTTAAGTCAGCAACCTCAAATGATCAGGTATATAATGCTCATCGATACAGTCCAACTATTGTTGGTGGTAGACTGTGGGAATTAATAAAGCCGCACTGGGGTAAGTTTACAAAGGAATCTCAAAAGAAGTGGCTTAATTATTTTCCTGGTGAGTATACACAAGATATAGATGATGAATTGACCATGTTATAGAGATATATTTTGAGTGAGACAGTATTAATCTTAAGGCAATTGATTCACAATTCCTGCCGAAAAATATCAAACACGCCAAACCTTCCAGTCAATACAGCTTGGCTAATGATGTGCGGCGTGATGGCGGCGATGAGTTCTTTGGGCTTGGTGCTGTCTGGCGGATCTAGTGTCGTGTTCAGCGCGTACACGTAAAATTGATAGCGGTGCGTGCCAAACGGTGGTTGCGGTCCGTTCCAGCCAGGTTGACCCCAACTGGTCATCCCTTCGACGGCGCCCGCGGGCAGTAATTCGCCAGCTATTTCAGTGGTTTTGGCTGGCAAATTCCAAACCTTCCAATGGTAAAATCCATCTCGCCCAGGCGCTTCAGGGTCGTGGCAGATGATTGCCAGACTTTTGGTATCTGACGGCACGTCGCTGATCTCGAGCGGTGGGCGTTGATTGCCGCCGAGCTTGGAGTAGACTTTTGGTATCTTAGCGTTTTCAGCGAACGCAGGGCTAGCGATTTTCATACTATGATTTTAGCATAGTGATATTTTTGTCGCTTTGGGTACGTAAAGGTCAAAATCAATATCGGTTTTCTGGACAATCTCGTAACAAGACGACACTGCTGGGTTGTCTGGTAATTCAATTATTTTTCCATCAT
>CAUOVX010000054.1:0-3493 GCA_963508115.1 uncultured Candidatus Saccharibacteria bacterium | reverse complement strand
ACCACATCGCCTTTTGCTGAAGATTTTATGGCAAGTGACTGTCAGGTGAGGTACGGGGATACGAGTAAGACTAAAGGAGGAACTGATGAGTAAAACACTAGGAAAAATTATTCAAATCGTTGGCGTGGTGGTCGATGTGGAGTTTCCACGTGACGTTAAGCTGCCGGCAATTTATGACGCGTTGCATGTTAAGAACGGCAAAGAGACGTTGGTGCTGGAAGTGGCGCAGCACCTCGACGAGCACACGGTGCGAACGATTGCGTTGTCATCGACTGACGGCTTGGCTCGCGGTGCGGAAGTGGTGGCGACTGGTGCGCCGATTTCTGTGCCGGTGGGTGCTGAGACCCAGGGGCGCATGTTTAACGTGGTTGGTGAAGCGATTGACGAAAAGCCACAACCAAAGGGTAAAACCGCGCCGATCCATCGCCCTGCTCCGGATTTGAGCGAGCAGTCGAACAAGACGGAGATTTTGGAAACTGGTATCAAGGTTGTCGACCTCATTGCGCCGCTAGCCAAAGGTGGTAAAGCCTGGCTGTTCGCCGGTCCTGGTGTCGGTAAAACCGTCCTGATCACCGAGCTGATCAACAATATTGCCAAGTTCCACTCTGGTAACTCGGTGTTTGCTGGCGTTGGTGAGCGTACTCGCGAAGGAAATGACTTGTACTACGAAATGGAAGACGCCGGCGTGCTGGACAAGACTTCGCTGGTGTTTGGCCAGATGAACGAGCCACCTGGAGCACGTCTGCGCGTGGCACTGTCGGGTCTGGCGATGGCCGAAGCCTTTCGTGACGAAGGCAAAGACGTGTTGCTGTTTATCGATAATATTTACCGCTACACCCAGGCTGGTGCTGAGGTGTCGGCTCTGCTCGGTCGTTTGCCAAGTGCTGTGGGTTATCAGCCAAACTTGCAGCAAGAAATGGGTGCGTTGCAGGAGCGCATTACTTCGACGAAAAAGGGTTCAATCACCTCTGTTCAGGCAGTCTATGTGCCGGCCGACGACTTGACCGACCCAGCGCCAGCCACGACCTTCGCTCACCTGGACGCGACCATCGTGATGAACCGTGCCTTGACGGAAATTGGTATCTACCCTGCTGTCGACGTGCTGGATTCCAGCTCTAACTCGCTTGACCCAGAAATCGTTGGTGAGGAGCACTACCGGGTGGCGCGCGAAGTCCAGCGAGTGCTGCAGCAGTACAAAGAATTGCAGGACATTATCGCCATCCTCGGTATGGAAGAATTGTCGGACGACCAGAAGCAAATCGTTGCTCGGGCTCGTCGCATCCAGCGTTTCTTGGCGCAGCCATTCCACGTGGCCGAGAAGTTTACCGGTAACCCAGGCGTATACGTCAAGTTGGAAGACACTATTCGCGACGCTGCCGACATCTTGGCTGGTAAATACGACGACAAGCCAGAAAGCTGGTTCTACATGGTGCAAGGCACTTTGGCCGACCAGGTAGCTCGCGACGCTGAAGCAGCAAAGCAACCAGAGGCAAAGAAGGACTAGCCTGATGAATTTGAAGCTGGTAACGCTCGGTGGTGTCAAGCTGGATGAAACGGTTTACTCGGTTACTATCCCGACGATTGACGGCGAAATTTCGGTGCTGCCGAGCCACGAGCCGCTAGTGACGGTGGCGAGGGATGGCGTCATCACTGTCCGCCGCACCAAGGAGACGCAGGAAGAAGAATTCTTCGCTATCTCTGGCGGTGTGGTAGAGATTGATCAAACGGGCGTGCGGATTTTGGTTGACGAGGCTGACCATGGTGACGACATCATTGAAGCAGAAACTCAGGCGGCGCTGGAGCGAGCCATTGCAGCCCGCGACAACGCCGACGACCAAATAGAGCGCGAAAAGGCCAAACAGCTCATCGACCGGCACTTGGTGCGGCTGAAGGTTGCTGATTTGCAGCGGCATAAGCGGCGACGCTAGTAGCGATCGTTCATCACATCATTAATGTTGATAGCTAGGCAGGCGATGATTTTACGCATCGTCTGTCTTTTGCTGTGAGGAAATATATTGTCAATCTGATCATGATATGGCCGCAGGAATAGATCTTCAACCTGCTCTTCTGTTGGGTAGGGTGTTTGCTTGCCATATCGTGATAACGAGCTTAGATATAACGACAAATCTTCGCCAAATTTATATGGGTCGTTTTGTTTCTTTACACTAGTCAGGTCGATAATACGTGGCTGCTGGGTTATATCATAGGCTGTGTTCTTGACTTGAAAATCACCATGATGCAATCCTCGGTCATAGAGCATTATGAGGCTTTGTGCCGCTATACCGAGTGTTAGAGATATACTAGAATCAGCAGGTCTTTGGCGCTCGTTATTTCCCCATAGAATGTTATCACAGCTTGTCACGCCTTGTTCAAACTTTGTTATAGTACAGATTTTATTCCTGCCCTGTCCATCTTCTTTTCGTAAAAAGCCGATTGGCTCGAATGTTACATGTCCACCCTCATTGAGTTTTATGGCTGTACGATAATCACGCGTGGCTAGCCATTCGACATCAAAAGGCTTGATGGCAACTGGTTGAGTGCTGAGTATCTCATTATCGCCTAATACAGACAGGTCTGCGAAATGTACTTTTTGTACGCTATTATCGCGTCCTGTTTCGTAATCTTCTCTTGGGCTAAGCATGGCGGCTGTCGTTGAAGAGTCTACGGTTTCATGATTGTCAGAAACTAATAACAGATGATCCATTGGTAGTTGCTGTAATCGGGGCGTTAAGCCCTTTGTTGTTTGCTCGGGATTGATAGATAATAATGGAACTCTGCTAATTTCACCCATATTACTATTATACCATAAGCATTATATTTTTTCAAGCAATTTGCGTATAGCGCTAAGACTCTAATTAATACTAATCTAAATAGCGACGTCTTCCGTCGTCTCTTCTCTGTCTTCAGCGATGCCAAAAGTAACAGCCACGAATAGAGACAGAACTACTACAAACCCTGAGATAATGGCGATAGCTTTTGATGTTTCAAATGAAATAGCGTTATTTGTATACACGGATAATGTTGAAAAGGTCTCTATGTCGCTAAAATCAGGCATTGCAAGGCCGCAGATAAATAATGAGATTGACATGACGATAAAGGAAACACGTACTATTGTGGTGAGATGGTCTTTTGATGCATGGCGTTTTTTCACTTGTCGGGAGATGATTGCAAGACAGATACAGCTAACGATAAGTGCCCACGGGCCAAGTAGTGCTAGTACCCAACCGCCGATGCCAGTAATGAATCCGCGTGCGAGCGAGAACCAGATAGCACTTGCCCATAATGCTATAACGATCCATGTGTCTATAGTCTGTTGTTTTTGCAGTTTTTGTTTTTTTGTTGTCATGTCAATAAGTATAATGTGGACGATCGTTGTGTGCAAGTATTGATCGCACCTCGTCGGTCGTCTTGGTGTGCATCAGCTGGTCGCGCAGTTCCTTGGCGCCGTCGAAATCGCGGATGTAGATTTTGAAGAAGCGTTTGAGGGTTTCGA
>CAUOVX010000053.1:0-3589 GCA_963508115.1 uncultured Candidatus Saccharibacteria bacterium | reverse complement strand
GATCCACTCCTGGAAAAATCACGACATTTACACTTTCGCTGCCAAAACGCTAAATTTCAGGTATTTTTCCGGTAGGCATGATGTACTAGATGGTGTCGGTTGGGTAAGCAACCGGGAAAGGGGTACTATGAGTAATGTACGAACGACGCATCTCAGTCAAAAAGGCTTTAAAGAATTACACAAAGAAATTTCTCAGTTAGAAGCACAAGAAAAAACGCTCCAGTTCACCTTGCGTGAAATCGGTCGCGCTAAATCCCGCGACGATAAATTGCAGCGCAATGAAGTCATCATGAACCTGGAACTGGTCAGTGGCAAATTGGCCAATTTACGCCACATGCTAAAGAATGCCAAACCGCTACCACGCAAACGCGACCGCTTACGCGTCGCTCTGGGCTCAATCGTTGACTTAGTCGATCAGCAAGGTCGTATGCTTCACTACATACTGGTTGACAGTCTGGAAGCCAATCCGACAGATGGCCGCATCTCCATCGACAGCCCGTTGGGTCGCAGCCTACTAGACAAGCGCCCCAAAGACACCGTTTCCTGGTGCGCTGGCGTCAAACTGCAGCACGCCCAGCTGGTCGCCATCCGATAACTACGAACCACCACGCCCCCCTTCAGCTTCCGTCATCATGGCGGAAGCTCTTTTGGTGCGATTGACAATTTAGCATAAACAAAATATAATACCGCTTATGCGTAGAAGACAAAAACAACAAATCTTTATTGGCGTTTTCATTGGCTTATTTGTCATTGCAGTCAGTATCCTAGGGATCATATTTTATAATCATCATCAAAAAGAGCAGATCAATCAGCGTCTGGCTGCCAACACGGTCCATTTTGCCTCTGACGGCTACAATATCGCTGCTACTATGTTGCTGCCGAAAGACCAGTATTCGTACGAGATCAAGAGCGAAGAGCGTCCGCGCTTTCCAACCATGACCATCAAAGACAAGGGCGAAACGTACACCATCACTGCCAAAATCGCGCAGGTTAGTAAAGCCAGCCACGCCAATGACCTCGAGGCAGCCAAGAAACGAGGCAACTTCACCGAGCTCAAAGCCGACAAAGCCACTGGCGCACTGGGAGGCTACGCCTATGCTGACAATTCATATCACTACATCGTCAAAATACCACTGGTTCAGCGTGACCAAGAATGGTACGAACTCCACCTAGACATTGAAAATATCAGCAATGCTTCAGGTAGTAAAACCTTGTTTGAATCATCCAGCATCCAATCACTGGTCAAGTCTGTCAGGTACGACAGTAATTACCAAGCGCCCGACCAAGAATACACTTCAGATGACCGAGAAATCGTGAAGGTAAACAAGTTCGCTAATGAAATCGACGGCTTTAGCATCACGCAACGGTCCAGTGCTGATGACAAAATCACCTTTGTTGGCACCAGAAACAATGTTCAAATCAGCCTCACAGTTCGTCCTGTTTCCACCTCTAAAACATTAGAGCAGGCGACTGCAGATGATTATTATGTAAAGGCTGGCACCCACAAATACGACCAAATCACCAAGTATAATTCCAAAGAAGTACGACACACCGCGCCACAAAGTGACCCGACAAGCTACGTCACCTTCTTTTACTATTTTGACAAGGACGGCGTGATACTACAGGGGACTGGCCGCTACAACGCTGAAGGCAAGAATGCCTTTGACCAAATGGCCAAAACCGTCTTCGAAACAGTCCAGGTTGACAAAGCTCGCGCCAAAAAATACGTGCAGTAGCCAAAGAGTGCGAATAGACCGCTTATGCTTTTTGCTTTATAATACGAAGCATGACATTTTACGCCACGCCCGCTCACGAAACCCTGAAAAAATTACGCACAAATGAATATGGGCTAACAGCCAGAGAAGTTAAACGCCGCCAAAAACAGTACGGTATCAACGTTATCAAAATCGAATCCGAGCCGCTCTGGAAAAAGATTATAGAACCGTTTTTGGATATTTTCACGCTGGTGCTAGGAGTGGCTGCAGCCATCAGTTTGTGGCACGGCGATCACATTGACGCGGTCATCATTTTGGTAATCATCGCCATCTCAGCAATCATTTTCTACGTCCAGCGGTTTTCGACTGACCGGGTTCTCCGCAGCCTATCCAAACGCAGCGTACAAAAGGTTGACGTACTGCGCGGCAATCACACAGCCCGCGTCGACGCCTCACAGCTGGTACCTGGCGACATCATCACCCTGGCTGAAGGCGAAAAAATCCCGGCAGACATCAGACTCCTCCGAACAGCCAACTTGCGGGTCGACGAATCACAATTGACCGGCGAATCATTACCCATCAGCAAAAAACCTGACGTGCTTGAAGGTCATAAAGAATTGTACGAGCAAACCAACATGTTGTTTCAGGGGTCATTCATCATCAGCGGCACTGGCACTGGCGTCGTGGTGACCACTGGCAACAACACCGAGTTTGGTAACCTTGCCACGCTGTCAAAACGACAAAATACCCAAAGTCCCGTTCAGCAAAAAATCGATATCTTGATCACCAGAATCATCGCTGTTGTTGCTGCCGTCAGTGTCGTAGCTTTTGGTCTCAGCCTGCTGCGCGGCATGGACGTTCTGGAGAGCCTGCGCTTTGTCATGGCCCTGGCTGTCAGCGCCGTTCCCGAGAGCTTGCCGATCGCCATCTCGGTAGTGCTGGTTCTGGGTATGCGACGCATGGCTGCCAAAAAAGCTTTGGTACATCAGATGCGAGCCATCGAGACCATCGGCGTCATCACTACCATCGCCACAGACAAAACTGGCACGCTGACCAAAAACAAATTGACGGTCCAAGAAACCTGGTCGCCTGACGACAGGGCCATCATCGATATCATCGCCCGCACCATCAACCGTGGCGACGCCAAAAGCCACGACCCGCTTGATATTGCGCTGGAAGAATTTGTGCGCACACATGGCGTCCAGGTCAAAAATTCGCCATTTCGTGAAATACCATTTAACCAAGATTTCAGTATGTCTGCTGCCGTGTGGCATCATGGCAAAGATTTTCAGCTATACCTCAAGGGTGCGCCTGAACAGATTTTGGCAGCCTGCAAAGTAACCGCTGCTGTCAAAAAACAAGCTCTAGCAGCCCTGGAAGCATTCGCTGCCAAGGGACAGCGAGTCATCGGCCTGGCGTCCTACACGTCAGCATATCCAGTTCATGAATTTTACGAATTGAAAGGCAAGAAATTAACCTTTGAAGGCTTTGTGGCAGTCAGTGACGTCTTGCGCCCAGAAGCACCTCGGGCAATTCGCGCTGCTCTGAAGGCCGGCGTGTCCGTACGCATGATCACTGGCGATCATTTTGAAACAGCCTACCAAATCGGACATCAACTAGGCATGGTCAAGGACCGCGACGAGGTGTTCGATTGCCGACAGATGAATAAACTAACAGATGAGCAGCTTGACCCAATCGTCGAGCGAACCAAAGTCTTCTCTCGCGTCATCCCCGAGCAAAAATACCGCTTGCTGACCATTCTCAAAAAGCATCACATCACCGCCATGACAGGAGACGGCGTCAATGATGTGCCAGCGCTCAGCAATGCTCACATTGGCGTGGCCATGGGTTCGGGGTCGCACATTGCGCGTGAC
>CAUOVX010000052.1:0-4706 GCA_963508115.1 uncultured Candidatus Saccharibacteria bacterium | reverse complement strand
TCATCACGCCAGCAGTTGAGGTGAAAGTCGAAGACGGACAAGTCACGGTTCATCCGAAGGATGAGTCCAAAACTGCTCGCGCCCAGCACGGTCTGATGCGCGCGCTGATCAACAACATGGTAATCGGCGTTACCAAGGGCTACGAGAAGCGTCTCGAGGTCAATGGTGTCGGTTTCCGCGTGAGCTCCAGCAACAATGAGCTGGAAATGGCGCTCGGGTTTTCACACCCAGTCAAATACAAAGCCCCAGAGGGTATAACCGTTACCAACGAAAAGATGACTATCATCGTCAGCGGTATCAATAAACAGCAAGTCGGCCAAGTCGCTGCGGAAATCCGCGCGCTGAAGAAGCCTGAGCCATACAAGGGCAAGGGTATCAAGTATGCTGACGAGCAAATTTTGCGCAAAGCAGGAAAGACAGGTAAGTAATCATGGCTGAAAACAAGAAATTACTCAACCGCGCTCTTCGCAAAAACCGCGTTCGCGCGAAAGTTTCAGGTACCGCAGAGCGCCCACGCCTGACGGTCACCATCAGCAACCTGCACGTCAGTGCTCAGCTGATCGACGACGTCGCTGGCAAGACATTGGCTGCCGCAACTACCGTTGGCAACAAAGCAAAAGGTACGATGAGCGAGAAATGTGCTGCCATAGGTACTGAAATTGCCAAGAAAGCAAAGAAAAGTAAAATTAGCGCAGTGGTCTTTGACCGCAACGGCCGCCAGTACGCTGGTCGCCTGAAAGCATTGGCTGACGCTGCGCGCCAAGAAGGATTGGAGTTCTAGTATGGCAGAACAAGCTGCAAATACTACCCCACGCGCAGAAGGCCGTCGGCCTCGCAGTCCGCGTGGTGGTCGCCGCGATGACCGGCGAAATGTGCGTGATGACGCACCAAAAGAGTTTGAAGAATTGGTTATCAACATTGACCGCGTGTCCCGCGTGGTCAAAGGTGGCCGCCGCTTCCGCTTTAAGGCGTTGGTGGTTGTCGGTAACCGCAAAGATAAGGTTGGTGTTGGTGTGGCTAAGGGTGCCGACGTGCAAGCTGCTGTCGCTAAGGCAACCTCAGTTGCTAAGAAGCACTTGATCACCTTGCCACTGAATGGCGAGACCATTCCGCACGACAGCGAAGTCAAGTTCTCAGGCGCCCGCGTGCTGATCAAACCGGCTGCTCCTGGTACCGGTATTATCGCCGGTGGTGTGGTGCGACAAATCATCGGTGTAACTGGTGTTCGCAACCTGCTGACCAAGTCACTTGGCTCAACCAACAAGGTGAACATCGCCTACGCAACCATTGAAGCATTGAAATCACTCGTTCCACGCGAAGAGTGGCTGGGCGTTCAGCCAGCCAAAAAAGCTGCTAAAAAGGAGGCTAAGTAATGAAATACAACGATCTCCAAGTTTCAGCAAACAAGAATAAAAAGCGTGTTGGTCGCGGTATCGCTGCTGGCCAGGGTAAAACCGCTGGTCGCGGTACCAAAGGTCAGAACGCCCGCACTGGTAAAAAGCTTCGCGCCATGTTCCAGGGTGGTCAGCGTCCATTGGCTCAGGCTGTACCAAAAGCTCGCGGTTTCAAGAGCCTGCGCACGCCAGCTCAGGTAGTCTACCTCGACCACTTGAATGTATTTGACGGTAAAACCGTTGACAACGCACTGCTATTTACCGAAGGCTACATCGCCACACCGTTCCACACGGTCAAGGTGATCGCCCGCGGTGAGTTGAAAGCCAAGGTTGACTTGAAGGTGCAAGCTGCTTCCGCTTCAGTCGTCAAAGCGATTGAAAAAGCTGGCGGCTCGTTCGAAAAAGTTCCGACACCTTTGCGTAAAAGCGCAAAAGACATCGAGTCTGACGAAAAATAAGACCCACATCGTCTCATGATCAACAAAACGCCTCGTAAGCTGGGGCGTTTTGCTTTACTGGTATTTTTACGTTCAATACTGGTATTTAGCTAGATACTCCTGTATACTGGTTAGAGAATTCTATATATTGAAATGACAGAGGGGAAAGTACACGTATGATTAGCTGGAAGACCATTTGGCGGTCATTGAAAAATAGAGATATGCAAAAACGCCTATCAATTGTAGTAGGTATCATTGTCGTATATCGATTACTCGCGCACATTCCAGTGCCACTAGCTGAGCCAACACAGTTACGCCAAGCCATCAGCTCCGCATTAGGCAGCACAGATTTGGGAGGATTCCTGAATCTTCTGTCAGGTGGTGCTTTGGCAAGCTTTTCTTTGGTATTGGTTGGTTTGAGCCCATTCATTACCGCCAGCATCATCATCCAGCTGCTAACAAAAGCCATTCCAAAACTAAAGGAATTACATGATGATGGCGAAACTGGACGCCGTAAAATTCAGCAATGGACGCGTCGCATCACCGTTCCACTGGCCATCGTTCAGTCAATTGCTTTCATCTTCATCTTGCGCCAGACCATCTTGGCTGGCGGATCAACCGTCTTGAGCGATCCAACCATCATGGAATGGACAGTTTCGGTTGTCGCCATGACCGCTGGATCAGTCTTGTTGATGTGGCTAGGTGAGCTCATCACCGAGCAGGGAGTAGGCAATGGTATCTCGCTGTTGATTTTCGCAGGAATCGTCAGCCAGTTACCTCAGATGCTAGCCACCGTTATCCGTTCACTCTTTGACACCTCAAACGGCTCGCTGAGCGTATTTGGCTGGTTCCAATTGCCGGTCAGTCCAACTATGTTCTGGATAGTATTCTTCCTCTTGCTTATGATGTTAATCGTCCTGTACTTCCTCGTGAAGATCAACGAAGCACAGCGTGTCATCACCATCAACTACGCCAAGCGCATCCACGGCAATAGCAACTATGGCGGCATCAAAAGTATCTTACCAGTCAAGCTGATCGCCGCTGGTGTGATTCCGGTTATTTTTGCCGTAGCTTTCCTGAGCTTGCCGCAGTTCATCGGTCAAATCATGAAAGCTTCTGGCAACGAAGGGCTGCAATCCCTCGCCAACACCTTGATCACTTGGTTCCAGGCGCCAAACCCAGGCAGCTTTACCGGCAGCACCGCTGAAACCTTCATCTATCCTGTTCTGTACTTCACCCTGGTCATTGCCTTCACGTACTTCTACACGGGCTTTAGTTTTGACGCTACTGAGATATCCGAAGGCTTGCAAAAGCAGGGTGGCTTCATCGAAGGCGTTCGCCCAGGCAGGCAAACCGAAGAGTACCTCCGCCGCACCGTCAACCGTTTGGTCTTGTTTGGCTCATTAGCACTTGGCGTGGTCGCCATCTTGCCGTTCGTCGCTGAATATCTGATATACCACATCACGGGACTGACCGGTACTCGCTTGTCAATCGGTGGTACGGGTATCTTGATTATCGTGTCCGTGGCGCTCGAATCCATTCGCCAAATTAGCTCTCGTGCCTTGATGGTCACTTACGACGACTTTGATGCCGACGATTTGGCAAGCGATAAACCAAAAAAACGGCGATTGCTCCGCAAAAAATAATACACTAAATCCCCGCACGAAACGGGGATTTTTATTTGGTACAATACCGAGACTAACGTACTCTGTAAGAATAAGTCAGGGGAGCATTCTCTGCAGCGCGACTTTCATTCTGGCAAACCGGTGCAATTTCCTTGCTGATATTATTTTCATCGGTCATTTTACAACTTGGAATATCGAACGTATTAAACTGGTTAGTTGGTGAAATTGCTTTCCAGCCATCATCCTTCTTAACTGCAAACATTCGCGCAGCCGTACTGCCGCAACCATATCCAAGCAGCAACTGCTTCTCGTCTTGAGTATTTACAATTACGCTAGCCGCACCATTGTCGTCCTTGCAGCCTGATTGAGCGACTTCTTTTTTCAAAAAATCGCGAATTTCCTGCGCTGACGCATCGTTACGAGCAGTCGCCTTATTCCCCTCAAATCGAAAGCCAAGTGAGCCCAAACTCACGAATCCGTTACCAACTTTTTCCGTCGCCGTGTATACTTTATGTGGTGATTGATTATACAATCGCCATGCCAAATATCCGACTGTCGCTATTAGCACCACTACCGCACCAATCAATACCGGCACCAGTATTTCAATTTGTGACTTTTTCGCCTGAGTTTTTGTCCGATTTTTCGTACTTGCCATAAAAATCCTTATGTTAAATTTGATAGCTCAAGTATAGCACATAAATTTATGGAAATATATTGTGAGATAATACATATGGGACAAGAATATACAAAAAACGATTACTGTTGTAAACTATATAATGTAAAAAGATTACAAACGTAAACATTAAAGGAGGTAAGAATGTGAAAGAAAATTGCAGAATCGATAAAAAACAGCATATAACCGATGCAGAATGGGAAGTAATGCGAGTTGTGTGGGCAAATAGCGAAGTTACGAGCAAGTTTGTGGCAGAGGTGCTTTGTGAGAAAATGAACTGGAAACAGGCTACAATAAAGACATTATTAAATCGGCTACTGGAAAAGAATATTTTGAAAAAGAGGGAAATTGGGAACAAGTATATTTATTCGACAGATTTTACAGAAAAGGAAGTTGCTAACAGTTATATATTAGGAACTTTTGATAAAATTTGTAAAACGAAAGTTGGAGAAATGATAGGGAAAGTTATTGAGAACAGTGAACTGAGTTTTGACGACTTGGATTTGATTTTAAAGGCTGTAGAGGAAAAGAGGAAAACGGCTGTGGAAGAAGTTTTGTGTGATTGTGTGGAGGGGCA
>CAUOVX010000051.1:0-4715 GCA_963508115.1 uncultured Candidatus Saccharibacteria bacterium | reverse complement strand
ACTTTTTTCAAACTCGGATCAAGCGTCAAATCACCAACCCGCAAAACTTCTTCCAACTTCTCGTTCGGACGGCGCAGCAAGGCACGAAGACGCGCCAACAACACCTCAAAACTAAACGGCTTAGCCAAATAATCATCAGCGCCCACATCCAAGCCTTCGACAATATCCCGCTCAGCATCACGCGCCGTCAACATCAAAATCGGCGTCTGATTGCCGTCAACTCTCAGCGCCCGGCAGACTTCATAGCCATTCATTTCCGGCAGCATCACATCAAGAATAATCACATCATACTCATCCGCCGTCGCCGTCCGGTAACCCTCGTCGCCGTCATGTGCCACATCGACCGCATAGGCTTCATCTTCCAAACCTTCTTTCAGCGACTGGGCAATTGCCATATCATCTTCTACTAGTAAAATCCGCACGACCTACCCCAGCATCTTTCCTAATGCGTCAAATGTTCGCCCATTGCGGATTGTAATCAGTGGGTAAAACTTTTCTTTCATTAGTAACTTGTGATATGAGGTACGCAAAAATTCTTTCTCCGTATATTTACCCCAAAAGACAGCCTTTTTACCAAAATGAACAATCTCATCATGAAGTGGCATTTGACCGATCCGTTCCTTAATATATTCAGAATCGACGCCATCGGTATAGAACAATACGTCTTTTCGTGCCAGGGTTTGATGCCACCACTCTGGCAGGTTAGACACTTCGTCTAAATACTCATCTTTCGTCAAGATAACGTGTTTGATGGTAAACGGAAAACGCCCTAATACGATAGCAATATTATCTTTGATTGTTACTAGTTCATCATCAGTGTTAAATATAACGTTACCGCTATTGATATAAGTAACGACATGCTGATACCCCAAATCTTCGAGGCTTGTTTTGAGGTCTTTCATCGAGACTTTATTTTTACCACCAACATTGATTCCCCGAAGTAACAGGATGTATCTCATACTCTTTAGTATACTATCGCCTGCGCCTCCGGCCAAATTCGCTGCACTAGTCGTTTGCCACGCGTGGTTAGTCGCACCCAGGCGTCGCCATAAGCCTGGTCGATTGCCATCAAGCCTTTACGCCGCAAATCCGCCAGTACATTCATCGCCGTTCGACGCGGCATGCCCATTTGTGCTGCCAGCATGGCTGCATCATCGCCGCCGTCTTCGTAGACTTGCTGCAACACCAGCGCTTCGTTGGTTGTTAGATTGATTTCGTTTACATGTGCTTTGTTCATAATCATCCTTTCTGTTAGTGATATCTTGATGATACGCTGCCAATCTTTAAAAAAGCTGTAAGCAATGATTATTTAGCAGGAGTATAGAACAAGGTGTCTGGTCTGCGAACTACATGTGTTATGTTGCTACTACGATTGCCGTATTTACTCTGTAGATCAATGATAGTAATATGCTGCTCTGTTGGCTCAGCACCGGTTTTGAGCACTTGCACGGTGACAACGTCATTTGTCGTCGTCACGCCATATAACCGCCCAGCTGACAGACGAACATTGTCTGGCGAAGGGTCTTTGACTGACTGATTAAAATAGAATCGCCACTGCGCAACACTACCAGATTTTGGTGCCGGAATATATTCGGCACGCCGCAGCCGCGGACCCTGCCTGTCGACCAGAACAAACATAGTAGCAACAGCAATAATCGCGACCGCCATCACCCATTGCCATCGCTGCATTCTTTTCACAACACTAATAAACATACTGGTTTTTCTCCTTATCAATCGGTCTGACATAATCAGGCGACAGGACCGTACGCTCGGTAGCGTTAGTATTCGGATTGGTGATAAACACCCCGCTGGTTTCTACCCACTGATCTGGAGCAAAGGTTTTGCGCCAGCCCGGGCTATACACTGGTACACCAATTGGGCGAGCATCCAAAGCACAACACGTCACTACAAAACGCGAAACAAAGAAAACATTCTCATCATTGCTAGCCGTGATAAATCCGCTCACTTTGGCTGGCTTGTTTTGGTAGTGTTTTGGGTCGCTGGACTGAGACAATAACAAGGACCAATCTTTGATGGTAAAGTTAGTATAACTGCCCCGTTCTTTGAGAATGGCTGACTCACGAGCATCGCCAGTTGCCGTTGCCCCGCTGTTCATTACCCGCTGGCTCACCGTCAAGCTGGTTAGCGCCGCTGGTTGTATCACTAGTAATATGACGACCGAGATAATGACCATCACCATAGTGGCATATGACCGATATCGTTTAGGTGAGGTTTTGTGATTGTGCTTTGGCAGGGTGATGATCGTGGCGAGAGCGAGTAAAACACCAGTTGTTGCTAGCGCCAAGGAAAATAATTCATAGCGCGGATGAATATACCATTTGAGTTTTTCCTCGAACGATAGCCATATCGTAGCGATACTGGCAACCAATATCAGTACAACGCCACTCCATTCGTCTAACTTATTAATCCAGTGCAATATTTTAGAATACATAATTCACCACCAATCCCAGCAGTGCCGTCAGTAATACCACCAATAATGACACTTGTACTAGTACCGTTCGGCGATACGTCGTGCGCATCAAACTCAGCATTTTGATGTCAATCATCGGACCAAATGTCAGAAAGCTGACCAGTGAACCAGACGTAAACGTGCCACGAAATGCCAGCGCAAAGAACGCATCAACACTGGAACAAATCGACACCACAAACGCCAGTAGCACCATGACCAATACTGACCAGGCTGGGCTGTTTCCTAGTAGTAAAATCGTTTCACGCGGCACAACAACTTGGATAAAGCCAGCGACCATCGCACCAATGATCAGCGCTGGCATCATGGTGCGCGTTTCATGCTTGAAAAAATGTAGCGCGTCAATGAGCCTGTTTGAATTGTCATCTCTCTCTTTGCAGCTAGCGATAAATTCTGGGCGCAACATGACGTCTTGCCGCGTCGAGTTGTATATCCAGCCGATGAGATTGGCGATCAAAAAACCACCCAAAATCCTGGCAATCACTACCGTATTATCATCAGAAAATGCCTGCTGAGTGGTGATGATGGTCACAGGATTGAGTATTGGTGCCGCCAAAAGGAAGGTGAGAGATTCTGCTGGTGTTAACCCCTTGGCAAGTAACCCACGCGCCAACGGCACATTGCCACATTCACAGACCGGCATAAACACCCCAAGTAGCGAGATGAGGGCACGGCGTAAGAACGGCTGTTTTGGCAAATGCTGGAGCAGCCAGTCGTGAGGCAACCACACACGAACCGCCATAGAAAAGAACATGCCCAGCATCACAAATGGCAATGCTTCGATGATGACACTCAAGCTCAGGGTGATAAAGTCTTGGAAATGCTTGGGCAGCTCTATGGACAGGTTTCGTCCAGCAACCTTCACCGCAAGAAGCACTGCAACTACCACTGCAGCCAATAGCCAACGTTTATTTGTACTTTGACGTTTTTTCACTCATCTATTATACGTCTGATTTGCTATTTTTAACAATCAAGAAAGCAGCGCCCGAGGAGGTAGACGCTGCTTTTTGTTGATTCGCCGCTGGTTAATTGGTCTGCGGCGCAGTGTTGGTGGTTGACGGCTGTGCTGAGCCAGCTTGACCCGACGGCACAGTTCGGTTATTTGGCGCAGCGCTGTTATTATTCTGCACCGCTGGTGTTTGTGAATTTTGAGTCTGGTTCTGACCACCACCCGGTGTACTGCCCGTTTGTCCACCCGGCCCGCCTGGCTGCCCATTCTGACTTCGACTCATACTCGGCGGACCGCCAGCCTGATTGTTCATGCCGCCATTTTGCGAGCCACCGACTTGCATGCCGACGACAAAGCTGAGCGCACAGGCCACGACGCCACTGACCGCCATGCCGGTAATTGCCCCGGCACTTAACCCATTCTTGCCAGAATTCGTGCCATTCGGGCGCGGCGCAGGCGGCTGATCATAGACCGCTTCTGGTGTGGTGAGCTGTGCTTGTTTGGTTTGTGAAATTGCCATGATTTCTCCTTTCGTTAGTTTACGTTGCGGACAGTTTGTATAGTGTTACATCGCTACCTCCATAATTAACGACGGTGCCAGTCTGTTTGACCCACGCCGTGATGTCATTATTCCCGCCGCCTGGGCCGCCGCCACCACGACCATGTGAGCTGATGGCGTAATATCTAACCTTGCCGTCCTTTACTAATTGCTTAAATTGTTCCAGTGTCAGTGGTGTATCGCTACCGTTAAATCCACCGACTGCCATGACCGGCTGGCCGCTCGTCAGCTGAATCGCCGCCGACTCGTTGGCGCTGGCTACCGCCACCAACCAGGTCGCGCCATGTTGCTGCTGCAAAAGATACTGCACCAACTGGCTGTCCGCCTGTGATGTTTCATTATTACTACCCCACATCGCCGTCGAACTCGGCCCGGCCGTCGGAATGCTACCAGTGTGTGCAACGTTGACTGTCGCTAGGGTATACACTGTCGAAGCGAATATACAGGCGGCTAGGGTAGCGATGATTGCCGCGTTTTGCAGCCACCGCCGCGGTGCGTACAGGTTGATTAATAATCCAATCATCCCCGCCAGCCCCAACAGACCCACTATCCACATCAGCCACGTCATCGTGCCAGCATAACCGAGGATAGTCACTGTAGTCGCTGCCGTCACGCCGACCAGCATCGGCAGGAGCCACGCATATGGTTTACGTCTGGTATAGGCGCCCCACAGGAATGGCAGACTAATGCCAACGAGGGCCGCCACCGCCGGCGCCATC
>CAUOVX010000050.1:0-5027 GCA_963508115.1 uncultured Candidatus Saccharibacteria bacterium | reverse complement strand
GGTTATTTTGTTATCTTTTTTGACATGGCGCAATTATCAACAGCTCAATGAATTTATCTCGAGCGACAACGTTTTGCTCATTTTGGAGATTCCAAAAACCAATGATAAGAAAGAGCTTGCTGCTGAGCAATTGTTTGCCAGCTTGCACGGCATCCTGCGTGATAAACGCGAGCTTAAACTGAGCAGGGGAGCGCAGGAACATTTGAGTTTTGAGGTGGCTTCGGTCAATGGGCAAATTCGGTTCTATGTCTGGACGCCACGGTCTCTACAGAGCTTCGTCGAGGGGCAAATCTACGCCCAATATCCAACCGTCCAAATTCACCAGGCTAGTGAAGATTATACTGAGCACGAACGTGATCATTCAGTAACGTACACTACTGAGATGACTTTAACGGCGTCTGAATTTTTACCGATCAAAACCTTCCAGACCTTTGAAGTCGACCCACTGGCTGGCATCACAGGAACATTAGCAAAGCTAGAATCAACAGGTGAAGAATTGTGGATTCAGGTGCTGGCTAAACCAGTTGAGGACTCATGGCAAATTGAAGCTGACCACTGGATATCACGCCTGCGTGAAGGCTCTGCCAGCATCCTACCAAGTGTTGGTGGTAGCATGCGGTGGCTCGGTGGTTTGTTTGCCGCTTTGTGGCGACCACCAGAGGAAGGATTGGCTGGCGGTAAAGGTCCAGAAATATCTGAGCGCAATAAAACTCGTATCGCTGAAGCTGAAAAAAAAGCCACTAAACTGGGCTACGAAGTAAAAATCCGCTTAGCATACCTGGGAGAGAACCAAACCAACGCCAAACTGCGCATGCAAGCCCTAGTGGGAACCTTCAAACAGTTTAATTCTACAAACCTAAACGGCTTTAAGCCCATCAAAGCCGCCTACGGCAAAGAATTTTTAGAAAAATATCGTCGTCGTGCATTTTTTGGCGAAGGCTTCATCCTCAATATCGAAGAGCTGGCCTCTGTCTTCCACTTGCCACACACTAACGTCGAGACGCCAAACATCGTCTGGGCCAGTGCTAAAACCGCCGAACCGCCATCCAAGCTGCCTGTTCTGACCGGCAGCGACACTAATGACGACCAAATTTCCGCCTTTGGTGTGACCAATTTCCGCGGCATCAACCACCAATTCGGCATGCTGCGCTACGACCGCTCGCGCCACGTTTACATCATCGGTCAGACTGGAGCAGGTAAGTCTGGGTTGCTCGAATTATTCGCGCTCAGCGATATTTTTCACAACCAAGGTTACGCTATCATCGACCCGCACGGCGACTTCGCCATCAACAACATGAAATTCATCCCCGGCTCACGGCTGAACGACGTCGTCTATTTCAACCCGGCCGACACCGCCTATCCACTCGGCTTCAACCCGCTGGAAGTCACCAACCCGAACCAAAAAACCAACATTTCATCAGAGGTCATCGGCGTTCTGAAGCGCATGTTTGGCGAAAGTTGGGGCCCGCGGCTGGAATACATCTTGCGCTACACCATCCTGGCGCTGCTCGACCGGCCAGAGACGACCATGCTTGACATCACCCGCATGCTGACTGACAAAAATTTCCGCAAAGAAACGCTGGGCTATTGCCGTGACACCGTGGTCTTGCAGTTCTGGAACGTCGAATTCGCCAGCTGGAACGACAAGTTCGTCGCCGAGGCGGTCGCGCCAGTCCTCAACAAAGTCGGCGCCTTTACCGCCAACCCCATCATCCGCAACATCATCGGCCAGCCCAAATCCACTTTCAACATCCGCCAAATCATGGACGAGGGCAAGATCCTCATCGTGAATCTATCCAAGGGCCTCATCGGCGAGGACAACGCCGCCATCCTCGGTTCATTCTTGGTCACCAAGATTCAGCTGGCCGCCATGTCGCGCTCTGACATCCCAGATATCCGCGACCGCCGCCCATTCTATCTTTACGTTGACGAGTTCCAGAACTTCGCCACCGACTCATTTGCCACCATCCTGTCCGAAGCCCGCAAATACGGCCTTAACCTGACCGTCGCCAACCAGTACATCTCACAGATGAATGAAACCGTACGCGACGCAGTCTTCGGCAACGTCGGCACCATGATATCGTTCCGTGTGTCTGCTGATGACGCACCAATTCTCGCCAAACAATTTGAGCCAAACTTTGAATCAGTCGACCTCTTGCAGATGCACAATCGCAACTTCGTCATCAACATGGTCATCGGGGGAGAGAAGACACCAGCCTTTTCCGCACGCACTCTCGAGCTACCACCGAGCCAGGCCGATAATACCCTGCACATCATTGAACATTCACGACGCATGTACTCACGAAGCAGGGAGGATGTTGAAAAAGAAATTAACGCTGCCATCATGCCGCAGCCCCAGCCACAGAAGCAGTCACCCCGACCCGCTGCTCAGCCAATCACCAGACAGCCAGCTCAGCAACCTATTGCTACTGCAAACGCCCGTCCAGCCCAGCCGCAACCAGCCCCAAACAGTAATGAAGTCGTTTTGCAGATCCGCGGCAATAGTGCAAACACCACAGCTGACTCAACTGCTACCACCGCACCTAAAAAGCGGCGGCGAAGGCGGAAGAAGAGTGCTGCGTAAATAGATACTTCTATCTATGTTTGTCGCAAGCTATACCGTCACCATCCCTATCAAGATGAGGCGAATACCCCGGTTCGCCGCGGCGCATATGGCTATAGCCGGCAGCACGCGCCTCTTTGCAGCTGCCAAAATGTAATTCTGCTAGGGGAGCGGGTGCAGGTGCTGCTGGGCGTGGACGCGGAGGAGCTGTTGGAGCTGGTTGCGGAGCAGCGGGAGCAGGGGCAACTTGGCGAGGTGCAGGCTGCGGTCGCGCTTGCTGCTGCCGAGCTTTAGCTGCGGCAGCCGCTGCCTCTTCTTGCTTTTTCTTTTCTTCAGCGTCTCTCTTGGCTTTCTCGGCACGCTCTTTTTCTTCCTGCTTGGATTTTTCTAATTTGATAATCCGCTCAGAGAGCTGACCGCGTTTATCTTCTGGTAATTTATTGACATCCGACTTAGCGCGGGAGATATTCTCGTCGTTCGATTGCTGCTCGGCTTTTTTAACCGATTCCTCAGCACGTTTGAAGGCTTTTTCTAGCTCTTGTTTGTCATAATCGGCTTTCGTTTGGCGGTGAAACCTGATAGTTTTATCGCCGTGGCGTTTGCCATCGATGACGGATATAGAAATATCGCTGTCGCCCTCTTTTATGTCTTTAATTTCATACTTAATGTCACCAGCTGAATTTTTATGCCCGTGTATGCTAGTTTTGCCGTTAGCTACCTTTACCTCGGCAAGTAAGCTGATTCCTGATATTTTAGCAGAAATTTCGCGTTTGTTGGTGTGGTAATCAAGCTTAATGTTTTCATCCACACTGGAAATAATGATAGGAATATTGTCCTTCTCAAGACGAGATTGCTCCATAACGTTACTGACATGTCCTATAACAACAAAGGTAACGACAACTCCGCCAAAAATAAGCCATCCCCGCTTGTGCTTCTTAGTAGAGGCCTTATTCTTACTCTCTTTCTGTTGTATTTGTCCAAGCTTTTTTATAACCATTGATATTTTCCTAGATATTTTTAGCTAAGCTAACTATCCAATCTGCTTATAAACATACCACAACACACTTCAGATAACAACATAGCCTGACCCCTAAAGCGACACCCTCTATTTACCGAGGGATCACCCTAATAATTAAGCGCCAGCTGAGCCGCCACCACCACATCAGCAAGCTCACTATATATTGGAAAATCAGGGTCATAACAGCGCACCTGTGTAATGATATCAAATCGTCTCGAATACTCTGGATGTACGCCAATCACCACACGCGATCCGCTCTCAAGCTCCTTACCTAGCTCAAACAGCGCGATAGGGCAGAGGGATTCCTTCGGAAACCAAAACAACACCACTCGCGCCCGCCTGAGGTATTCATACTCCCACTCTATCTGATGCGTCGCCCCTTTGCCTTGAAGGGCTAGTGCTCTCTTACGACGTGGATTGGCCACTGCTATATCTTGATTACTCAATAGGGCTAGTGCGTCCGCTTGCCAGTCTGGGCAGTTAGTAATACCTCCCGCCAAAAACAAATCTACTGACGGTACTATCTCGTGCAAACCCCTATTGTCAGGTGAAATAACTCTCATATCCCTATGATAATATCATCCAGCAAAAACAGCAACCGTATCTAAGGCGGCAGAGAAGTGATCCCTGCCCAGCTGACACGGCACCAACCTCGCCTTCCGTCAAACCTCACATGCGTTGGTCACTGAAGGATTATAGAACAAAAAGGGAACTTAAAATATTAGTATATACCATACGCTAGCACATAGCCATAACATCCTGACATATTGCTATGGTTCGGTAAACAAGGAGCCTCAAGGCTCAAGATCCAGAAGCTAGAAATTCACGATATAGACAAAATGATCGACAGACATACAGCAAAGGGCAAGTTAAGTTATTTTCAAACCAACCAAACAGCACAGGCAACTAAAATCCAATTGTAACATATCAAAATCAATGAGTGTGTATTCATAAAAGAGAAATATTCTTAATGTCGCACAATGTATGTTTTACGAACTGTATAGGAGATAACCATGTATGATAATGAGTGCAACACATATAGCCATATAAGGATATATCCGGGGCTAACTAAGTAGGGGTTTTGGAGTCTATTAGCTTCTATTGTCCGAACATTGTAACTTTTATTCTTATCATTATTCATTACACTCTGTGCCTTGAAATATAAGTATATACCCACACGCTTGTATAGCTCCTGAAAGACCCATGCAGCAAAACTACAAGCGCCCAACGTAGTATTTACTACATTATGCCGTGATAAGTTTTCCACATCGCAACATCTTGGATGATCGACCTGTATTTGACTTTTTTCTTTTTTATTCCCCCGCTCTGTTTTTTGCGGACCCCTTATATTTGACTTTTTGGTTTTTGCATATTGTAATATATATTTTTTGCTATTCTCATTTTAGAACAAAAAGAGAACAAAACGTCAGGTTGGGTGATACCCCA
>CAUOVX010000049.1:0-5034 GCA_963508115.1 uncultured Candidatus Saccharibacteria bacterium | reverse complement strand
CACGGTGTTTGTTAGCAGCCACGACCTGGCTGAAGTGCAAAAAATTTGCCACCGTGCTGGCTCTATCCGCGATGGAAAATTGATTGCCATTGAAAATATTGCGACCATGAAACACCTGTCAACGCACCGCGACATTGTGACCTTTGCCAAAAAACCGTCCCTAGCGGCAGCCAGAAAACTACCGTCCATCACCGACGTTCAACACCGTGGCGACGAATATGAGTTCACCGTCAAGGGCGACGCGACGGAGTTTGTCTCGTTCATCGCCGAATACAAACCAAAACTATTGCGTGAATCAGAGTTAGAACTAGAAGAATTATTCATGCGGTATTATGAAGGCAAGGAGGCAAAGCGATGATGTGGCAAACGGTGCGGCAAAATTACAAGTTGCCACTGTTTTTGGGTATTGGTATTAGTGTTGTGGCGGTGTTGTTTTCAGCGCTGTTCAATAAATTTAGCGATCAATTAAGTCCGTTTGTCAGCATGATGCCGGCTGGTATGAAGGCGGTGGTTGGCGATTTGGCGATTGGCACCACACCAGAAGGTTGGCTGAGCATTGAGCTGTTTCCGCTGGTGGCGATGGTCGGGGCGGTGATTACAGCGATTATTTTGGGCGCTGGGGTGGTTGGCCGGGAAGAAGATTCGGGCACGCTGGAGCTACTCCTCGCTAGTCGACGGACTCGCGTGACGATTGTACTGCAAAAATATGCGGCGATGGCAGGATTGTTAGTGATTCCTCCAGTGCTATTGTGTATGACGATTGCGCTCATCGGTCCGCTGTTTGATTTTCATCCAAACCTCACGCACGTTGCCGGGGCTTGTGTGAGTTTGTGGTTTTTGGGGCTTAGTTTTGGCAGTCTCACCTTTGTTACTCAGGCAGTGACAGGTAGGCGCGGGCTGGCTGTCGGCGTTGGTAGTCTAATTTTTCTAGCAATGTACGCCCTGTCGATCACCGCCAAGCTGATCGAAAGCTGGAAAGATTACGACGTTTGGTCGCTGATTCATTACTACAACATCCCAGGTACTTTGATGGACGGGTTGGACTTAGGAAAATTGGTCGTTTTAGTTTGTGTGAGTTTGGTGGCACTCGGCGTGGCAGTGGTCGGATTTTATCGGCGAGATACGGGGGTGTGATAGGGCAACTGTCGTTGTATGACCTGGCATAAATCTGTTTGATGATATCGCGCAATAGAGTAGGTATATTTTAAATGTTATAATTCCCCATATGGAAACACTACCCAGCCATAACAAACTATTAACCGACAACGCCCTGTAATGTGCGGCAGTGGAACTCGGTGTCGACTCTTCCGATCTGCGAGTTACGCCAGTCAGTGGCGGCTTTTCACGTAATCGCCGCGCTTTGGTGTCGGCGGGCGATCGGACGATTTTTGTCAAAGAGGTTGATGTTGATGTGTTGCCTGATGATGGTGAGACCGAGTTAGCTTGGCGGAAAAAAGATTATGAAGTGATGCGGTTGTTGCAGAAAATTCATCCAAAATTTGTTGCTGACTGGATAAAACTAGATGGCGACGGGCACGTGCTGATGACAACGAGTTATGCATCAGCCGACGGTTGGTTGTGGCGGCCGCCAGCGGAAAAATTCCTGGCAGAACGATACATTTCAGCGGTGGTAGCGGCAACTCGCGAGCTAGAACAAACAGAGTTACCACACGAGGTGATCGAGGAGCTGCAACTGCAACCATTTGCAGCGGCGGAACTTGGCTTGGATGACAGCATTGATAGAATTATTGCTGATCCGGATATTCGCCGTCAGTTGATTGATAACTACCAAACATTATTGCCGGATCAGTCAGAAGTCAACCAGCGGCGCTGCCAGAAGATGATGGAATTACTGAGTAGGAGCGATGAATTAGCCGATATTTCGGTACGTGCTAAACAGTTCGCCAAACAACCAGAAGACTGTTTTGATCACAGTGATGTTCGCAGTGATAACTTGGCGTTTCATCCGCAAACTGGTGAGTTGAAATTGGTTGATTGGAATTGGGCTTCTTATGCGCCGCGAAGGTCTGGGGCAACGGAGTTTCTGGTTGACATAGCACGCCATGGTCAGGATGTAACGCCATGGCTAGACGAACTAAACACAGAAATGCTGGCGTCATTTGTTGGGTTTTATCTTATCCGCAGTCTCAAACCGCCGCTTAAGCCGGGCGATAATCTTCGCCAAATGCAGGCACTGTCGGCAGCAGTTTCTTATGATTTGTTGGAGCGTACATGACGACCTCTCATCCGCTAATCATTCTCCGCGGTAATTCTGGCTGCGGTAAAACCAGCACGGCGCGCTTGCTCCAGCGTCGGCTAGGCTACGGCACGATGTTGGTGTCGCAGGATGTGGTGCGGCGGGAAATGCTTCGCGTGAAAGACAGTGAAAACAACCCGGCGATTCAGCTGATTTATGATCTGTGTATGTATGGCAATAACGTTGGTTATACGGTGATTTTGGAAGGTATTTTGAGTAATAAAAAGTACGGTGAAATGCTACATCGGTTGCTGAATGATTTTCAGGGCAAAAAATTGATTTATTATTTTGACGTATCGTTTGAAGAAACGGTGCGTCGCCACGCCACTAAACCAAACGCTCATGAATTTGGTGTATCGGAAATGCGCCAGTGGTGGAAAGATCAAGATGCTTTGGGTGTACCAGGTGAGCAGCGAATTGGCGAACAGCTGGCTCAGGCAGAAATTGTTGATACGATTCGCCGCGACATCTTGGCGTTATTAGAGGGAGCAAATACTTCCGCATCTCACATGTAAATAATACAATGCATTTTCGTTGACAGACGCTATATATCGCGTGTATATTCTATATTAAGCACTACATATGGTGTTTTAGAAAATAAATAACGTTTTTTGCAACACGCACCCCTCGGGGAGGTTGGGGTCTGTTTGTTGTTATCATAATAAGGAGGGGTATGTACAAATCAATCAAAAAACGCGATGGTCGAACCGTCAAATTTGATCGCAAAAAAATTGAAAAAGCCATTGAAAAAGCGGGCCTAGAGACTGGCGAATTTGATGCAAAAACCGCCAAGGAACTAACCGAGAAAGTGCTGGCGGTACTGGAAGCTCGCAATCAAAAACAGTTGCCAGATGTTGAAGATATCCAGGATATCGTTGAGGACATTTTGATTGATTCTAAGTTTAAGAAAACTGCCAAGGCCTATATTATTTACCGTGACCAGCACAAGAAATTGCGCGAAATTACATCCAACGCGCATGTTGATTTGATCGATCAATATATCGGTAATCTGGACTGGAAGGTGAACGAGAACTCCAACATGGGCTACAGTCTACAGGGTTTGAACAATTATGTCTCGGCGGAAGTTACCAAAACTTACTGGCTAGACAAAATCTACACACAAAAGATTGGTCAGGCGCACAAAGAAGGTGATTTGCATATTCACGACCTGAACCTTCTCAGCGTGTACTGTGTCGGTTGGGATTTGACTGACTTGTTGCAAGAAGGTTTCACTGGTGTTGCCGGCAAGGTGGCGTCCAAGCCAGCCAAGCATTTCCGTTCGGCATTGGGTCAAGTAGTGAACTTTTTCTACACCTTGCAGGGTGAGGCGGCTGGTGCTCAGGCCTTCTCTGATTTTGATACACTGCTGGCACCGTTTATTCGCGCTGATAAATTGAACTACGGTGAGGTTAAGCAAGCGTTGCAAGAATTTGTCTTTAACGTTAATGTGCCAACTCGGGTTGGGTTCCAGACACCGTTTACGAACATTACGCTTGACCTGGAGTGCCCAAAGCATATGGCGGATAACCCAGTGATCATCGGCGGTGAAATGCAGGACTCCACTTATGGCGATTATCAAGAAGAGATGAATATGCTCAACAAGGCGCTACTCGAGGTCTTGTCTGAGGGTGATGCTAACGGTCGCGTCTTTACCTTCCCAATTCCAACGGTTAATATCACCAAAGATTTCAACTGGGATAATCCAGTGATTGAAAGCCTGTGGGAAGCCAGTGCTAAATACGGCATTCCATACTTCTCAAACTTTATCAATTCTGACATGGATCCAGAAGACGCGCGCTCGATGTGCTGTCGCCTGCGCATTGATAATCGTCAGCTGGAATACCGCGGCGGCGGACTGTTTGGCTCAAACCCAATGACTGGTTCAGTTGGTGTGGTCACTATCAATTTGCCACGCTTGGCGCTGAAATCAAAGAACGAGAAAGAGTTCTTCAAGGGTCTGAGCGAATTGATGGATATGGCGAAAGATAGCTTGGAAACCAAGCGTAAGGTATTGGAGCGATTGACTGATGCCAACCTCTATCCATACACCAAGTTTTACTTGCGTAATATCAAGCAGCGATTTAATCAATACTGGAAGAATCACTTCTCAACCATCGGTTTGATTGGCACCAATGAAGCAGCGTTGAATTTGTTGGGCGTTGACATTGGCACTGAGAAGGGTAAGGCGTTTGCCGAGAAAACGCTTGACTTCATGCGCGACAGACTGGTTGAGTATCAGAAAGAGACTGGTAATAATTACAATTTGGAAGCGACACCAGCCGAAGGTACGACCTACCGTTTGGCGCAAATTGACAAAGCCAGCTTCCCTGACCGAGCACACTTTGCCAATGGCCTCGGCGCGGCGGTCAAGCATCCGTTCTATACCAACTCCAGCCACTTGCCAGTTAACTACACCGATGATTTATTCGAGCTGATGGATTTGCAGGATAACTTGCAGACCAAATACACGGGGGGTACGGTGATTCACTTCTTCCTGGGCGAGCGCATGGATGATCCACAGACGCTGAAAAAACTAGTGAAGACGATTTGTGAAAATTACAAATTGCCGTACTTTACCTTTAGCCCAAGCTTTAGTATTTGTAAAAATCACGGCTACTTGGTTGGCGAACATCCAACCTGCCCAAGCTGTAGTGAAGCGACTGAAGTTTACTCACGTGTGGTTGGCTTCTTGCGTCCAGTTTCTCAGTGGAACAAGGGTAAACAAGCTGAATTTGACATGAGGGAGCATTATGACGATGCCGCCGAACATCAGCGAG
>CAUOVX010000048.1:0-5052 GCA_963508115.1 uncultured Candidatus Saccharibacteria bacterium | reverse complement strand
TCGCTTCGAGACCTACATCACTACGCTCAACCCCAAGCTTAAAATCTTGGCACCAGTGCGTGAATGGAGTATGGGCCGAGAGGAAGAGCTGGCGTACGCCAAGAAACACCATATCCCCGTGCCACACACCCAAGATTCACCCTATTCGACAGACGAAAACATGTGGGGCATTACCAGCGAAGGTGGCGAAATCGAATCGCCCTCGCTCAAGCCAAACTACCACGCCATCCTCAATTGGTGCTCGACCATCAAATACACGCCAGACGAAGCCGAGGACATTACCATCGAATTCATCAAAGGCGTGCTCGTCGCCGTCGACAACCGTCACTTTTCACTCCAGGCGCTCATCCAACACTGCAACCAACTCGGCCGCAAGCACGGTGTGGGTGTATCGACCCTCATCGAAGATCGATTGGTTGGTCTGAAAGTACGCGGTGTCTATGAAAACCCTGGCGCTGCCATCTTGATTGCTGCTCATCAAAAGCTTGAGCAATTGGTCTCGACCCGTGTTGAAAATGAGCTCAAAGCCGAAATGGACAAAAAATGGGCGTATCTGACCTATGCAGCACAGTGGTACGAGCCAGCCGTCCATCATATCAACGCCTATATCGACGACCAGAACCAAAAAGTCACTGGCACGGTGACAGTCCGCCTGTATAAAGGCACCATCACCGTCGTCAGCGTAGACTCACCGCATTCGTTGTTTGATATCAATCTTGCAACGTTTGATTCCAACACCGCATTCAATCAGAATTCGTCCGCCGGATTCATTGAATTATATTCATTAAGTCAGCGAACAGCTGAAGGAGCATACTCATATGGCAAATAAACTATGGCAATCAACCGCAACCGGCTCACTCCACCCACTAGTCGAGTCATACACCGTTGGCGACGACCAAGTGCTGGACCAACATTTGCTGGGGCATGACATCACCGCCACTAAAGCACACGCCCACATGCTAGAAAAAATTGGCGTACTGACCAGCGACGAATATCAGCAATTGGCAGCCACCTTGGACGAACTACTGAACGAGTGGAAAACCGGCGCCTTCACCCTCACCAGCGAACACGAAGATGGACACACTGCCATTGAGCTGTACCTGACAGAAAAGCTCGGCCCTATCGGCAAAAAGGTTCACACTGGCCGAAGCCGCAATGACCAAGCCTTGGTGATGATGCGCTTGTTCATCAAAGCAGAACTTGAAGCAGTAGCCGAAAAATTGGAAGCAGTCGCCCAGGCCTATGCTGGCAAAATCACTGCCATCGGCCAGACCGAAATGCCTGGCTACACCCACACCCAAAAAGCCATGCCAACCACAGTCAGCATGTGGCTTGGTTCCTACCACGATGCGTTCAATGACCTCCGACAACTGGTGGCGCACAGTATCACCGCCATTGATCAAAACCCGCTCGGTAGCGCTGCTGGTTTTGGCGTTACCCTGCCGCTTGACCGCCAGATGACGACCAGTGAGCTAGGCTTTGCTAAAGTGCAAGAAAACCCCATGTACTGCGGTCTGTCGCGCGGCGTGTTTGAGCTCATTGCCGTGCAAGCGCTCAATCCAATCATGGTCTTTGCTGGCAAATTCGCTGAAGACATGTTGCTGTTTACCTCTCAGGAGTTTAATTATTTCAAACTGCCCGTCACCATGACCACCGGCTCGTCCATCATGCCGCACAAGCGTAACTACGACGTCTTTGAGATCATGCGCGCCACCGCCCACGCCTATCCAAATTACGCTTTGCAGCTCCAAGCTATTTCGACAGGTGCTGGCAGCGGCTATCACCGCGACTTACAGCTGACCAAAAAAATCACCATGGACGCCTTTACGTCAGCACTCGACACACTGGAAGTTCTGGCACTCTGTGTCAGTGAGCTGGAGGCTAACACCGAACGGTTAGCCGAGGCGATGACCGATGAGCTCTACACCGTTGCCAAAATCAACGAATTGGTGGAAAAAGGCGTGCCGTTCCGCGACGCTTACCAGCAGGTCAAGCAATCATTTCTGGGTGAATAATCCCTGATTTTCACTGGTAACCGCCAACTATTTGACAAACACAAGCTTTTTGTGCTATAATCAAAAAATACGTGAATTAAAACATAAAAAGGCAGAAAAATGACAGACAAAAAAGATCTGGTGTGTATACCACGCGAAATTGAACTCCAAGCTGCAATGTTCCGTTTGGGTAATATTAACGAGGAAATTCAAAAAGGCTATGAAATCCTCAAAAAATATCATAAGACTGTAACCTTTTTCGGTTCGGCGCGTACCTGCCCGGATAGCCCATACTACCAAGCTGCCAAAGAGGCCTCGGAGCGTTTGGCAAGCTTGGGTTATGCGGTTGTCTCTGGTGGTGGTCACGGCATCATGGGTGCTGCCAATGAAGGAGCCAACAAAGCGGTCCAAAAAGGTGCGCGCGCTGCTGGTGGTGAATCAATCGCCTTTAACATCAAATTGCCCCACGAACAAGATCTCAATGAATATGCAACTGAGGCGTTTGAATTTCAACATTTCGCTCCCCGCAAAATCGTCATGACCATGTACGCTGACGCCTACATTTATTTCCCAGGTGGTTTTGGTACCTTGGATGAATTGGCGGAAATATTGACTTTGATCCAGACACAAAAGACCAATCGAGTGCCAGTCATCTTGTTTGACACGGCGTTTTGGAGCGATTTGGACGCCTTCTTCCGCAACCATATGTTAGCCGAATCAGCAATCGTCAAAGAAGACCTTGATATTTACACTATCACTGACAGTGTCGACGAAATCATCGATATCGTTACATCCAATAAAACCTATTGCGATCACTAATCCAAAATGTCATCAACCCGCCGGCAAATGCCGCCATCGCAAATGATGCGACTAACGGCTGGGTTGTGTGTCTGCGGATGATCCCGGAAACGGCGGTAGATTTCCTGGCCCAGGGCAACTTTACCATGTTTCGTCGTATGTCTGCCAAGTGATAACTGATGGTGATAATTCTCAACGATATCTATAGGGTGAAACGAAATAATATACCCATCTATGTCCGCTAGCACCCAGTCACTAGCTTTGAAGCAAGCTCGCTTGTCGATCTCTGGCGCGATAGCCATCAGCGCCTGGTAGACTTCGTTTGCCGTCGTATCGCGTGGATCCAGACCCAAGGCACGCAATACACTGTGTGTTCGCGCCAACACATCCGACATCAACCGGATATCACTATCGTCACGCGTCATTCGATTTAGCTCCTGTAGAGCGATCTGTACATTTGCTCCTTCTCCTAATAGTCGAGCCAAGTGTTGCGCCATGATTATATACTCCTTTCCTGTAGCGGCATCTCGTGGAGGGGAGCGCCTTTATATAAAATTCCCGCCTTAGCACTAATTTTTGCAACGACGGCGCTGGAATTTGCGCTGCCAAAAATAACCGAATCTCGCAAACTACCGCCCTCTGCCCATCTGCTCAAAAATCCTGAGGCAAATGCATCGCCGGCTCCTGTCCTATCGATAGCTGGGACGTCTTCATACATACCAGCGCGGACAATTGTCTTGCCGTCACTCGCCATGGAGCCATTAGCACCATCAGTCACCAGCAACGTCGGCACCAAATATAGCCCGTGGCGAATCAAACTCTCCAAATCACTTCCTTCAACAAGCTGCTGCATTTCCTCTTTATTGACAGTCAAAATATCTACATCTTGCAGCAAACCAAGCAACAATTCGCGCTGCGCCAACTCTTTTTTGCCAGGATTAAAACAAATCTTAATGCCACGTTCGCGCGCTTGAGTAAACAGTTTACTGAGCGTTTGCATTTGTCCCGCCAGGTTGGAAACATACAGCCAATCCGCCTGGACATTTTCCAGAGAAAAATCGCCTGGATGGTAATGCGTCGAAGCACCGCGATAGGTCAAAATAGTTCGCTCACCATTTGGGGCTAAGAGCATGACCGAATATCCAGTGTTGTATGTGTCAGAAAATTTCACTAACTGCGTGCCGACACTCTCGCTGTCTAGTGCATCTAACACTGCTTGACCTGCCGGATCGCGTCCAACCACTCCCATGAACTGGGTTTGGTGACCCTGACGAGCAAACGTCACTGCTGCGTTAGTAGCGCCGCCGCCGGTAGAAAAATGAATCTGATTGACATCAATTTTTGAACCCAGTTCCAAGCGCTGGAAGCAATGTTCTGGGCTTTCACAAACAGGCGCCAGTGCTGGTGAGTGGCTCAAAAATACGTCTTGAACAGCAGCACCAATGGTAATAATTTTAGCCATCAGATCACTGCCCTTCCGCTTGAGCCAAAGGCCATGATTTTTTCTTCAACGACTTTCTGGACTGCTAAATATACCTCGGGCATCAGCTTAACGATGGCATATTCATTTGGATTTTCGCGCAAGGTTTTTTCCAGTGTGGTGCGGAAAGCATAGCGCATATCGGAGTTGATGTTGATTTTAGAGACGCCAATTTTCGCCGCCTCCTCAAAATAATGCAGTGGCGTACCCGGCCCACCATGGAGCGAAATCTGGCAGTGCAGCGCCTCGCGGATACGTGCCAATAATTCCAAATCCAATACTTTCGGCACCGGATATTTACCGTGCAGATTACCGACTGCTGCTGCAAAGGTGTCAATCCCCGTTACCTCGACAAATGCCCGCGCGCCGTCTGGTGTAGAAAAAGTTTTCTTGATCTCTTCATAATCAATGGCTTCAGTGTGAACGTTAGAGCTGCCGCCAAAATAGTGTGGCTCGGGCTCCACCAGTGCGCCGGTAAATTTAGCGTACTCCACGACCTCGCGAGTTTTAGCGATGATTTCCTCGTCGGAAGCGTCGTGATTTGCCTGAGAAATGTCGATATGCACAAACTCATAGCCAGCGTCAATGGCTCGTTTGCAGCCCTCGACCGTCGGCCCGTGATCCAGATTTAAATACATCTCGATGCCGTATTCAGCCTTATAGTTATCTACCAAATCACGCACATTTTCTAGCCCCATGGCTTTCACTTCAGCGTCTGACACTTCGACCAACACTGGCGCCTGGAGTTTTTGTGCCGCCCGTGCCACGGCGATCAGCGTT
>CAUOVX010000047.1:0-5112 GCA_963508115.1 uncultured Candidatus Saccharibacteria bacterium | reverse complement strand
GTGACCTGCGGGGGCGCCCCTCTATGGAAGGGAAGGAGAAAAATTCACAGTGCTATCTACTCCTCTGAATGCACGCCCACCAATTTCCTTGGAAATTTCTAGCTTGTTAGCCGGCGCTAGTTTTCGCGGCCAATTTGAAGAGCGCCTCAAAGCAATTTTGAAAGAAGTTGAAGAAGCCGCCGGCGAAATTATTTTGTTCGTTGATGAAATTCACACCATGGTCGGCGCCGGCAAAACCGAAGGCAGTATGGATGCCGGCAATATGCTCAAACCTGCTCTGGCACGCGGTAAACTACATATGATTGGCGCGACAACCTTAGCAGAATATCGCCAACATGTCGAAAAAGACGCAGCCCTAGAGCGGCGCTTTCAGCCAGTGTACGTCGGCGAGCCAAGTTTTGACGACACCGTGGCGATTTTGCGCGGCTTGAAAGAAAAATACGAAGTGCATCACGGCGTCAAAATCTCTGACGATGCCATCGTGGCGGCGGCGCGGCTGTCCACCCGATATCTGCCCGACCGCTTTTTGCCTGACAAGGCAGTAGATTTGCTGGATGAAGCGACCAGCGCTCTGAAGATGCAGCTGGAGAGTATGCCGATTGCCCTGGATCGGCTGAATAACCGCCGCTTACAGCTGGAGATTGAAGAAGCCGCGCTGAAAAAAGACAAATCTGACCACGCCAAAGCCCGCACAGAGGAAATCAAACAGCAAATCACCGACCTTCGAGCTCAGGCCGAGGTGATTGACAACAAATGGCAACACGAAAAAGACATTCTCCAGACCGTCAATACCGCTACCGAAAAAATGGATAGTCTGCGCTCGCAACTAGAAATCGCCGAACGCGACGCCGATCTGGCCACCGCCAGCCGCATCAAATACGGCGACCTGCCAGAGCTGGAGAAAAAGCTGGCCGCCGCTCGCCAGGAACTGGCCGCCATTCCGCCGGCCGACCGCTTGCTGCGCGAAGAAGTCACCCCTGATGACATCGCTAGCGTGGTGGCGCGCTGGACGGGCATCCCGGTGGAGCGGCTGATTGAGACCGAATCCAGCAAATTAACTAAATTAGAGGAGCATATCAGCACCCAAGTGATTGGTCAAGACAAAGCCATCGCCGCCGTGGCCAGTGCTATTCGCCGCTCGCGCGCTGGCCTCAGTGATACCAACCGGCCAATCGGCTCCTTCCTCTTTCTCGGCCCGACTGGCGTCGGCAAAACAGAGGTAGCCCGCAGTCTGTGCCGCGAATTATTCGACGACGAACATGCCATGATCCGCATCGATATGAGCGAATATATGGAGCGGCACGCCGTAGCACGCCTGATTGGTTCGCCGCCAGGCTACGTCGGTTACGACCAAGGCGGCCAACTCACCGAAGCGGTGCGCCGCCGCCCCTACAGCGTGGTATTGTTTGATGAAATCGAAAAAGCCCATGCCGATGTCTTTAACGTACTTCTCCAGGTGCTCGACGATGGTCGCCTGACCGATGGCCAGGGGCGAACAGTCGATTTTTCTAACACGGTAATCATCATGACCAGCAATGTCGGCTCGCAGGCGATTATGGATTTTTCTGGCGACGATTTGTCGGCGCTGGATAATCAAATGCTTGATGTCCTCAGACAACACTTCCGCCCAGAATTCCTCAACCGCATCGACGATATCGTGATTTTTGACCGCATTCGACCAGAAGCCATGCGAGCGATTGTCGACGTTCAGCTGAAACGCGTCACCCGCCAAGTCAAAGACAGCCGCGACATCACATTGGAGTTTGACGACAGCGTCCGCGACATGCTGGCCCGCGATGGCTATGACCCAGCCTTTGGCGCCCGACCGCTCAAGCGCTTAGTGCAAAAACGGGTGCTTGACCCATTGGCGCTAGAGTTAATTGACGGGCGGATTCATGATGGCATGACGGTGACCGTCAGCGTCGCTGATGACCGGGTGACGTTTCACTAATAGTCCCTTCACTCCTATCAATCACAGATACCTAGCTCCGTGTGGCTTGAGTCATTCAAAGTTGCGCTCATAGCAAGAAAAAGCGCTCCAGCCAGCACCTGGAACGCTTCTCATTGGATCGCCCCGCAGACAAAATTACTCGGTTTGATTAGCCTCCGCCCGCGTCAGCTTGTCGACCATCGGCAGGATCAAGTAAATACCGATGATAGCTGCCGCCAGACCAGCACCAACAATGGCAAAGTAGGTTGGTGTTAACACCGGCTTCAGTGTCGTCGAGAACATCTTCGTGAATACTGCCCCCGTCCAAACACCGATACCACACGACAGAACCGAGGTGATCAGCAGCGGCGCCACCGATTCAACCATCACCAAACGCTTCAGCTGAGCCAGACGCATGCCGCCCAGCCGCAAGGTGTACAGCGAACGGCGACGTTCCATCAGCCCGCCAATCGTCGAAACGATCAGGCTCGCCACTGCCACAAATAACGTCACACCAATACCAATATAGGCTAAGCTGGCAAATTCGCGAATCGTTGGATTGATATGCGGTTTTTTGGAATCAGTGCCGCCCACTACGTATGTCAGATCGTACTGGTTAGCGCGCATCACAACCATGCTACGTAACTTCTCAAGATCATTGTCTGATTTGACCGTCACCAAATATTCTTTGGCGCCGCTAGTGTCAATCTTGTCGGTCATCAACGACACATTTTTGACCACTGGCGCGTCAAAATTCAACAGCGCAAATTGGTCGGGCCGAGCATTACTTGGACAGGTGTGGTCAGTGTATATTGCCAGATCCTGGCAGCGAATTGCACTGCCATCCTCGCGTGGATAGATCGTTGCTACTGACGTGACATACGACTGCTGGTTCAGCTGCTTCGCCATATCGCTCGGCAGTGAACGGCCAATGACAGCTGCGGTACCATGCTTCAACTGTGAGTAACCGTTGTCTTTGATAGCCTGAACATTTAAGTTCTCAATACCACTGGTTGCTGTCAAGTAAAAACTACCTGCAAACAACGCCAACACGACACCACTCACACCACGGAACACCGTTCGCGAGTGCACTGCCGTACGCTTACCAGCAATCAACATTGAGGCACTATTCGCCCAGCGTGCCGCTAGTAATGATAACTTATTCGTCAACCAACCACCGGCCAGAACAAGCCCAAACATCACCAACAGCAAGGCCGCTATCAGCAGTAGCATTGGCATAGCTGATTCTCTATTTGCTGTCAGCCAATCCAACCCCGGCTTTGACGATAACCAAGCAAAAATCGCGATACCAGTTACCGGCACCAGTGGCCGCCAAGCGCGCAACTTCTTCACTTTTTCGATTGAACGCGACACGCCCAGTGGCGAAATTTGCGCCCGGCGCATCCGTCGCCAGTTAACAAACACCGTTAGTCCCAACGTCAAGCCAATAATCAATGCAAATTGCGTACCAGTCAGCACCAAATCGCCAGGATTAAACCGCATGCCGTCCATCTTGAAATTCTGCAGCGGTGCTTGTAATAGCCAAAACGCACCCAGCCCGATAATCACGCCAACCACTGACGCCAATAGCGACTCCAGTATTAATACCCGCGCCACCTGCCGCTTGGTCGCACCGATCAGTCGCAAGGCAGCATAGCGTTTTTCACGTTGTGCCGCACCCAGCTGTGTCGCCACTGACACGAAAATGACAATCGGAAACAGTAAGATGGTTCCACCAACGCCAAGTACAGTGATGGATATGGGGTCTAGTCCGACATTTGATGTTAGCCCATTCGCATCCGTCCGGTAAACATTAGCAAAGTAGGAAGCTTGCCCTCGAGCTTTCGCGACAGCATCACTTGCCGCCACTTCATCAGCGCTGGCACCACGTACCATCATGAGAGCATCTGGGCCGCTAACATATTCACTAGGGAGTACGCCGAGATACTTAGTGTTACTACCAAAGCGCGCCAAGATATCATCCTCAGGATGTTGGGCCACCGCATCAGCCAACGCTTTCGATAAGTAATACTCACCAGCCTGCGGCGTTTTCAATTTAGCAAACTGCGGCGATTTAGCCGTACCGTACATCGAGTAGGCCTGGATATATTGACCGCGCCACTTTGACGCATTACCAAGTCGCACAACATTACTAATTCTTAATGGCTCAATACCAGCAATTGGTTGCTGTGAAGCCTCTTTGCGACTAGCTTGGTGTGCCGCCAGGCTGATGGCTGATCCTCCAGCGCGTCTCATAAGCCCATTGATACCAGCCGTAAAGCAGCACACTAGTACGATCCCCAACGCCACCGCCGCCGTGGTTAGGCCCAGACGCGCAAACGACTGGCGGCCAGACTTTTGTAGTAACATCCAACTAACGCTCATCAGACAATCCTCGCCTTAGCTTTATCAGCCCTCGTCTGTGCCGGGTTTACCGCCACCTCAGCACCAGAAATCTGCCCATCACGGACGATGATTTCCCGATCAGCGTAGGCGGCAATCGTCGGCTCATGCGTCACCATGATGACTGTCGTGCCGTGCTCTTTGGCGGTTTTGATGAACAATTCCATGACCTTTTCTGAGTTCAGGCTATCTAGCGAACCAGTTGGCTCATCAGCAAACAGCACTTTTGGCTCAATCACCATGGCTCGGGCGATCGCCACGCGCTGCATTTGTCCGCCCGACAATTCACCAAGCATACTGTCGGCTTTACCCGCCAATTCAACCTTATTCAGCCATGTTTTTGCCCGTTGATAGGCCTCTTTACGCTTGACGCCGTTCAGTAGCAGCGGCAGCGCCACATTATCTAGCGCTGTCAGCTCCGGCACCAACTGCCCAAACTGAAAAACAAAGCCAAAACTGGTGCGCCGTAGCATACTGCGCTTATCATCATTCAGTTTGTCAATCCGCTGGCCGTCAAACTCAATTTCACCACTATCAACTTTAGTAATCGCCGCCAAGCTGTGTAGTAGCGTTGACTTGCCAGATCCCGACGGACCCATGATCGCCAGCACCTCGCCCGCCTCGACGCGCAAACTAACACCGCGCAGCGCCTGCGTTTGCCCAAACGACTTTGTGATATTTTTAGCGCTAATTATTAGTTTGCTCATGCAAAATTTCCTCCTTGAGCCGCGTTAACCGCGAAATAGTTAATTCAATCCAGCGCAAATCCGCCTCCAAAT
>CAUOVX010000046.1:0-5130 GCA_963508115.1 uncultured Candidatus Saccharibacteria bacterium | reverse complement strand
CCGGCTGAAGCGGCGGTTTGATGCTGCGGATAAGATAAAAGCCAACAAATGCCGCCAGCATTCCAGTGTTGAGTTCGCCTAGCCACGGCGTTACGTCATGACCGTGCCGTGCCATATCGATTAGAAACTCCGTCGCCCCAGACCCCTGAGGCGCATAGGAAGCCCAATTCCAATCAACCAATTTCAACTCACCAGTTTGCGGATGAAACGCCAAATTATCACTGCGGACATCACTGTGATTAAAGCAATCTTCCGGCTGTTTGGCAAATTGCTTGGCACGTGCCGAAATATCAGCTAGTTCATCACTATTATTCAGTAACTCCATCATCTTCTGGCAGCGCCGCTGGTTGAATTCTGATTGCTCCGACAATAATGTTTGGTAATTATCAATCAACTGACGGCGAATATCAGCATCAGCAATGACCTGATCAATGCCGTCATCCAAGCCGAGTTTTGTCGCTGCAAATGGCTGTAGCTGTAGCCCCTCAATTACCTCATGTGGCAGATCTGTTTTTTCCAGCTCGCGAACCGCCGCCACCACTGCTGAAATGTATCGTTCTGCCACAGATTTTTCCGCTGGCGGCCGCCACAACCAGCCGTCGGCTGACGTATAACTGGTTGTCATCAGCACGTGCCCGTCGCCATCCAGTTTTATCCAATCAGCAACATATTGCGGGTGAATTTTTTGCAATAACCGCATCACTTCATAGTCTTTTTTCAGCCAGGCTAATTCCCGTTCACCATCGTCCGGCAGCAAATCGACATCAACTTCTTTGACAAAAATTATCTTATCGCCCGCCGACACCAAGGCACGGCGATTACGCGAGAATCCACCACTGACTGGCGTAACTTGTAAATCCGACAGATCAGCACCAAGCTCCGCTGCCGCACATTGCAGCGCTCTGTCGGTTAGTAACTTGTTGTGATTGGGCGGAGTCTCCATATGGGAATTATAACATTGAACTCATATCTATTGAGAGGTAATTTTAATGTTGCTTCCCGCTACAACCTCACATTTACCGCCAACCGGATACGTGAACTTCGGGTCAGTGTGGCCAAAATCGAGATTGACTATCATTGGAATTTTTGAATCGATACTCTTTGAAAGAATGATGTCGCTAATCATATCGTTAGTCGCCCTAGATTCGCCCTGAAAACGCCCAACCAAAATTGCTTTTACTTGACGAAAGAAAGGCTGCTGCATTAAGGATTGAATATTTCGTTCAACTGTTTCGGGAATTGAATCATAGCTATCGTCTTCAATACACAAAATAATATCGCCTTCAATTCTCGGAAAATATTCCGTACCGTTCAACAAGTTCAGGCTACAAAGATTACCGCCAATCATTACTCCTTCAGCCGACCCACTCTGCACGACTCGCGGCCCACTATTTTCCAAAGCTTGACGCGGCGAAACTTCGTCATAGTTCCACGGAAAATCATAAAATGTTTCCGATTGCTGAACGACCAATTCTGCCGGCTGATCTGCAAACAAACACCGCCGAAAATACTCCAACGAATAATTAGCTTCTGGCGGCAAACCAAAACAATAGAAATTTGGCATCGCATAAGTCACCAGCCCAGTTTTTGCCAAAATCGCATGATTGAGGACGGTAATATCAGAAAAGCCACCAAAGATCTTCGGATTGTCTTTTATAATTTGCCAGTTAATTTTACACAGCATCTGATTTGAATTAAACCCGCCGATAGCCGCCAGAATACACCTCACGTTTTCGTCCATAAACGCTTCCTGCAAATCTTCAACCTTCTCGTCGTCCGTTGGACAGCCTCGCTGATTCCGAGAAAAAGCATTTTTACTAAACGTAACTTTTAGTCCAAGTGATTCTAGCGCCACTTTCGCCCGCTCTAAAACTCTTTCGTCAATATCACTCGCTGAGCGCGCCAGCGCAACTACCCTCACTTCATCGCCTGACTTTAATTTATCTGGTATCATACATTTCCTTTCCTAAATTAATCAATCAAAAAAACCTCCCGCAGGAGGCATAAAACAGCAATAAAACACCTCCTGCTTACACGTGGAGATGATGGTGACGTTGTGAAAATAATTTCGTCATGTAAGATATTATACCAAAGATTGATTCAATAAGGGAGTAGGCGGTAACCTCGCTTGATTATGTAATCAAAAGCGAGGTTACCGCAGCTGATAGGGACGAGTCAGTCAAGGATAGTCAACACTCGGCCGAGCAACTGCTCGGAACCACGAGTGGACACAACCCTGCCATCAATAACCTCAATCATCGCGTCGAAAGCACGATGCTTGAAGTAGGAAGTGATGTCGCCGACAACTACCCCTCCAAGAGAGACGTAGTCAGCGGAGATTCCAGCCTGTCGCAGACGCATGACAGCATCAATGGAGGCCTTCATGCCATACCGTTCTCGAGAGACAACCAAAACCTTCTCGGGGATTTTGATGTCTTCAATCATGTGCAGCATAGTCATTGCGGTCAAGATTCGCTCCAGACCAAACGCCATGCCAACAGCAGGCTCTGGCTTGTCACCGAACTTGCCAACGAGGTTGTCATAACGACCACCCCCCAACACTGCTCCAACCGGAACAGAAGTGATGACACCTTCGAGGATAAACCCCGTATAGTAGTCAGCACCCCTCGCCAGCGTCAGGTCGACAGACGTCTTGTCAAGGATAGGGTCAGGCACCATCTCAAGGATAGTGCGAAGCTCATCCACAGCAGCAAGACCAGTTTCGGAAAAGTTAAGAGCCTGCTCAATAGCAGACAACTTTTCCAAGGCGTCGCTACCATCAAGAAGAATCATCTCAATGATGGTATCGATGACATTGTCTGGCGCACCGTAGTCAACCAGGTCGCGCCTGATTCCCTCAACTCCCGACTTGGTAACCTTGTCGGAGAAGTCAAGTGCGCGCTGCACCATCAGTACGCCGGCATCATCAAAGACTCCTGCCTTCTCGGCGATAGCCTTGATGATGCCGCGGTGATTGACACGAATCGTGAAGTCGTTGAAGCCCAACTTGGACAGACCGAAGTGAGCCACATTGATGACTTCTGCGTCGGCCGAAAGGCAAGCGTTACCAATGACATCGCCATCACACTGGGTAAATTCACGGAAGTGACCCAGGTCAGGCTTGTCATCACGGAACACAGTCTCGATCTGGTAGCGCTTGAGCGGACGCGGGATCTCCGGGTGGGACCCAGCAAACCGCGCCAAAGGCACCGTCAGATCATACCGGTTGACGAGCCGTTCGCCCTGCGAGTCTTCAAAGGCAAACAGCAACTTCTCACCTTCGCCGTGATGTCCGTTAAACACCTCGGCGTTCTCGAGAACGGGAGTATGCAGCGGCTCAAACCCGAAGGTTTCGTAGACGCTGCGGATTGTGTCGATGACAGCCTGTCGCCGTCTCATATCGACACCGAAAATCTCGCTCGTACCGAGCGGGATATTGTGCTTCATGACCAAGTCCTCTCTACTAGTCGGTCAGTTGAAGAAATTCATCAAGAGTCAGTTCTCGTTTCTCACCAGAGATCATATTCTGCAGTGTAAATGTTCCTCGAGACGCTTCGTCGGCACCGATTACAATCACTTGCTGAATACCAATCTTATTGGCGTATTTGAACTTTTTCTTGATTGTGGTTGATGTAAGAAATGTATCAACCAGAATACCACTATTTCGCAAACAACTTGCCAGATTAAGTGCAGACTTAAACTGGTCATCTGTCAGTGGGACAATCAGCACTTCAGCAATCGACTTCTTCTGAGGCTTAACGATATCCTGCTCGACTAGCTGACTAAACAGCCGGGTCAAAACGATAGACACGCCAAACCCAGGAAGTTTTTTGTTGATATAGTGAGACGCCAAATCATCGTAGCGACCACCAGAGCATACCGATCCAAGGCGCGGATAATCATCCAACGTCGTCTCATAGATAGTTCCGGTGTAGTAATCGAGACCTCGCGCAATCGTTAGGTCAATCCTGAAGTAATTATCAGGAATTCCCATATTACGCATGAGCGATACAACCGACTCAAGCTCCTCAATACCCTGTTGTAGCTCTAGGCTATCAATTTTGGCGGCACGAAGTGTAGCCAAAATACTGTCCGAGTCACCCTCGGCAAAAACGTACTGATTCAGCAAATCAATCTGATCGGTGTTCATACCAAGCTTTTTCAGTTCAGCGATAAACTCTGTTCGACTGATTTTATCTACCTTGTCAATGACGCGCATTACTTCGACCGAGGAGCTACTCAATTCAAGATGCTTAATCAATCCAGAGAGAATCTTTCGGTTGCTCACTCGAATAGTGAACTTGCCGAAATCAAGTTGCGAAAAAATTGAGTAGATTACTCGTGGTATTTCTGCGTCATACGCAACCGACAACTCTCCTTCACCAATTACATCAATATCACACTGGTAAAACTCGCGGTAGCGACCCTTTTGAGGACGCTCTCCACGGTAAACCTTAGCGATATGAGATCGACGGAATGGAAACGTTAGCTCATTGTAGTGATCTGCAACATAGCGAGCCAGTGGCACGGTCAAGTCAAAACGCATCGAAATATCCGAATCACCCTTGGTGAATCGATAGATCTGTTTCTCCGTCTCGCCGCCAGCTTTTGCTAGTAGAATCTCGGAACGCTCCAGCACAGGCGTGTCGATTGGAGTGAATCCAAATGAGCAGTACGACTCCTCAATAATTCGCTTGATCCTATCGAATTCAACCTGCATGTCTGGCGTTAATTCCATAAAACCAGACATTACTTTCGTGTTAGTCACGAGACTCCCTCCTTCCTTGTAGTCGTTGGCAGCACATCACTCCTGATTGTTAATGTGCTCAAGCCCCTATGGCTTCGTGACAACTTGTGTCACAGGTCGGATATTACTCTCTCTATCTGGATTTGTCAATAGTTGCGTTACATTTTATGATATTATCGCTATAAATCAGAAAAATACTACATAAATATTGGCTTCAGAAGCTTTTATACCATTCTACCCTTCCAAGCCTAATATCAAGTCGGTCAACTATTTCACCACCAAATTCACAACACTATTAATAACCTTTACATCGTCTAGCAATGGCACCGGCTGCTTGCAATAGTCGTTTTTTATAAAAAAACTGTTTACCCCAGCGTTAATGC
>CAUOVX010000045.1:0-5330 GCA_963508115.1 uncultured Candidatus Saccharibacteria bacterium | reverse complement strand
GTGTTTTGGTTATGTTTTTTCATACTTTAAGCATAACACTACTCATTTTGTTTGGGATTATGCAACAAAGCCAATAGCAACAGCCTCATTATAGAAACCAATTTTTTCAAAAAGCCTGTATGATAGATCTCTAAGTGGAATCTTACCGCCCCTCAAGTCATTAATCTGCTTTATATCATTTTCATAGTACGATTTCATCTCGTCACTAGAACCGCTAGACAATTCCGCTAGCCATCCAATATGGGCATCTAATGAGTCATTGAATAACTGAGCATTATATCCATATATAGAAAGCCTTTGCTTCAGAGTAGCTACGTCAATTACAGCCAGTGCAATCTCCCAGTCTACATCATCTTCAGTATAGTCATTATCATACATAGAAAGGCTATACTGCTTAATTAATCTTGCTCCGTCTTTTCCTTGACCACGAATAATATCATTTTTCGTAAACAGACTGGTCACCAATGGACTAAGCCTATTTCTCCAATGTAAAAGCTCTTGGCCATTGATATAAAAACTCGCGTAACTGCTCATTATTATTGCCTCCTCGCTACTCAGCAAACTGGCTATTATACAGCTCAGTGTAAAAACCATTCTGCTTCAGCAGTTCGTCATGCTTGTCTTGCTCAACGATGTTACCGCCCTTGACGACCAAAATTAGGTCGGCATCGCGGATGGTACTCAGGCGGTGGGTGATGACGAAGCTGGTTTTTCCCTGCATCAATTTGTCCATAGCTTTTTGAATGAGCTGGAGGGCTAGCAATAATAGCATCGCTCGACTGCTCTCGCCCGCTACCTAGCGAGAAGCCTTGAACGTACCAAGGCGCATTTGTAGAGCCTTTTCAGCCCGGCGCTGGTCTCGCAGAATAGCCACTCGGCGTCGGTCTCGCCTGGTCTGAGGTTTGCTGAATCGCTGTGACGCCTTCGCCTTGGCGATTACACCCGACTGAAGCACTCGACGGTTAAACCGGCGAAGCAAGTTCTCGTTTGCCTCTTTCTGAGCTCTACGTGTAACTTGAACCATACTTTCGCCCTTATAACAGATGAGTAGGCTATTTTGCAACTATTAATCCGCAATTTAGCGTTAAATTAATAACCAAGCTGCTAAAATAACTAAGATAGCTTAGCCGCATAGACCGACGCTAAAGCTGGCGGCTGATTCATACTGTTGTGTGTATGATTCAGCACATTCCACTGGCTTACGTCAGCAGTCAAGCCAGGCACAGACCGTAAGCGTCCAACAATCATGGCAACATCGCGCCAATCATTCAAATGACTCCCATCTGGCACAAGAATATCAACCCTACGTTCTACGTTCGGTGCCGCCACTCGCAAATCACCCTCAAAACCATCGCGCCTCAACCCAGCCGGATCAACTAAGAATTGCTGAATCCAACCATTTTCTGGCCGCTTAAATTCACCTGCCGCGCCACCCGATAAACCAGCAATTACTTCAATGTTATCTGGGTCATTTTGCGACAGAAATTGCAAGCCGACATCCCCAGGCTTTGGCACAGACGATGCCTTATCATACTTCATAAGCTCTCTACCCTCGCCCAGGAGGAAAGCCGTCGCGATGCCGCCAAGACTCATTTTGCGCGTACCAGTTGGATCATACAAACGAAGCTCTTCTGTAAAACCTTCTCTATTAGCAACAACTGCTGTAGCTGTACGTGCACCTAACGAATGTCCACCAAGACTTACTTCTTCATAGTCCTGAGCAATATGATCAACTACCGGTGCTAAATACTTTCCCAATGGCAAATAACTGCCTGTCTTTCTTATTTCTTTCTGAGCTGATTCTGGCAACATACCAGAGTTGCCAACCCCTGGACCGTTCATAACCACATAAGCAATGTCTGGATCGGCATAAGTCATTGTGATCGCTTCACGTTGTGCATTTGGATGGCGGAAATTACCACCCCACCCGGAAAATACAAACTTAGCCTCCTCTGCGTCTGGATTGCCAACCACCGCTGCCTCAAAAGCAACACCGCCCAAGCTACGAATATATCGTGGATTTTTCAATTGTTCTACAACTCTACCAGAATGCTCTCCAGAATATGGATCTTTGGACAGCCTCTGTATTTCTTCAGGCGTAGCAATTTGAAGCTGGTTATCAGGCTGGCTAGTATCTCTCGGCAAACCCAACGCTTCTGCATTGCCAATATTCTCTTGACTATGCCAATCTGGCGCTAAATGAGCTTTTCTCTCAATCGTTAAACCCTCTGCAAATCCATAATCTGGTGATTTCATAGTATTAATAAACCTTGCCCGATAATCATTTCTAGCACAATGCTTGACTTAATAACTAGTCTATACATTAGCATAATAACAGCGTAGTGTCAACCCATCACCTCCATTAACACCTCAACCGCAAAGGATGAGCTCAATAAAGACACGTTTCAATTTTAGCCCCGTGGTTTAATGGATTTTTGGAAAGTCTAATATAACCGGAAAGGACGTTAGAAACGCATCTAACAACAAGGTATATATAACTTTGCTACGATGAACGTATAGTTATCGAGAATAGGTTAAAGAATGGTGAATCATACGCTGCTATTGCCAAGTCGCTTGGACGTTCAACCAGTACTATCTCTCGTGAGGTTATTTGATAAAATTACTTGTCCTATTTATCCGTCTGGAGTGAAAATTGATAGATTTGCAGAACTTGACACAGGACATTTGTCGGTGTTGGATAGTCCAGAATTAATCTCAAGACTCATTTTGCCAGGAGAATAATTTGCTATACTTTGATTATGAGCAAGAGGAATGACGAGAAATTAACTGTTAATATGATTTCCGAAAGCGAGTTTACTGTTCAGGATCATGGCGTGCATACAGCATATAAGGAGATCACGGACGCACTACGGAAAAGAAAAGACGTTGATATTGAGGTAAATACCGATCGTCCTGCCGATATTATTCATATCCAAACCATGGGGCTATATTCTTTTCGACGCCTGATGAAGAAAAGCGGCAAGAAAGTAGTTTCAGCTCATATTGTGCCAGATAGTTTTATTGGCTCAATTAAGGGCGCAAAATATTGGAAGCCTTTAGGTAAAATGTGGTTGAAGTTCTTTTACAGGAAGGCAGATTTGGTTTTGGCCTGTTCTGGCATGGTTGCCGAGGAGCTTATAAATGACATGAACGTCCCTAAGACTAAGGTATTTTACAATACAATCAATATGTCGAGGTATAAACATACTGCAACGGAAAAGAAAACAGCACGAAAAAAGCTGGGCTTGAAAGATGGCGATTTTGTAGTAATGGGCAATGGTCAAGTGCAGCCGCGTAAACGGCTTGACGTGTTAATAAAAGCCGCCAAGCAAATGCCGGACGTAAAATTCTTTTGGGTGGGGGGAATTCCGTTTAAAAATTTAGGAGCTGATTATGGCGCTATGCAAAGAATGATGAGAAACACTCCAGATAACCTCACAATAACTGGCGTAATTCCTTTGGACGATGTTCGCGATTATTATGTTGCGGCGGATATATTTGTATTGCCGTCAGTGCAAGAGAACCATCCTATGTGCGTCTTAGAAGCTGCCGGTGCTGAATTACCAATTGTTTTACGCGACATTCCTCAATATGATGACACATTTAAGGGCGACGCTATTATGGCAAAAACGGACGATGAGTTCTTAAATTTGATTGATATGCTGCACCGAGATAAACAGGCGTATAGTGAGGCGCAACGCGGAGCTAAACGGATTGCGAAGAAGTTTGACAGTAGTGCTGGTGCTGAGCGGTTGGTTGAGTTTTATCGATCTTTGATATAAATGGTGTTAAAAGGCGTCAGAGGCTACATAGCAAACTGTATAGCTACAATGCCACCAGTATACAAACAAACCAAGGTGGATATTGAAAGAGTCTTTGGCAAAAGTAATGTCGCCACCATTACTTACGACAATGGGGCTGAGTTTAGCAGCTGACGTGCCACTGAGAAAACACTGGCTGTAGATATTTACTTTGCTGACCCGTATAAATCCGGTCAGCGTGGCAGGAACGAAAACTTTAATGGGCTAATTAGAGATTTTTATTCTAAAGGCACTGACTTCAAAAAGCTTACGGCTCAATGTATATTAGACCTAGAAAATCTATTAAACAACAGGCCCAGAAAACGTCTAGGCGGCTTAACCCCGCTTGAAGTCTTTAAGGCAAATTGTTGTGGTTAGAGTGTTAAGTTAAGATAGCGTTTTGTGAAACGATTCTACTGATTAGCATACCGCTCAATACGCTTAGCCCGTAGCGTTAGCGTGTCAGTCAAGCCTTGCAAATATGCCGTATACTGCTCAACAGTCTGAGGTAACGGTGACGATTGGAAATCATCAAAATCTGTCAGTATGTTAACTTGGTATTCGTCATCAACAAAATCTTGCAACAAGAAAAAATCGACATAACCCTGAAAAATCACCAAACCACTCAAAAAAGTCACCGTAACGATCAAAAACATCAGTGAGCGGACTATCTTCACCTTGATACCAGCGGGCAATACATTCTAAAGTCAGGTCAAACCGATCACCAATTTTGCGATGCCAACCTCTCGCACGATTGATGGTCTGCGTTCCGCCGCGTAGCTCGCTGGGGAAAATAATCTCCGAACCCGATCGTCCAGCCAACATCCTCTATTATCGTCAAAACATCTCGCGGCATTTTCTCAACAAGCAATCTCCTTTCTACGTTTTATTTGACGTTTAAGATTGTAGCGGAAATCTACTACTTTTTGTTTGTAATCTAATCCTTATTACACCATACGCTTTGATGCCATACACTCGTCAGTCAATCATCTACACTAGCTCACACTCAATACTCAAGGTGAGCACCACCATTCACCACAAGCATGACACCGCTCCTTTAGCCTTAATCCCGGTCAGTTCGCCCCTAGTCTCAAGTTGACCGAACTAACCGGTCTTAAGGCTAAAGGACATAAAGCTTTGATGTTAAAAGTACCGACTAAACAGTACGCTCAATTCCAATATGTTTGTGAGTCAGAACACCCGAGGGGCTCCAGCAGGATGCATAGCACTACGCCACCTAAGCGGAAAAGGATGCGAATCATGCTTCACTGCAATCAGCTGGTCTAACTAACGCACCTGCTGGACCGTCGGGCGATGTGCAAACAAGGGTCAAAGGAGGTTCTGGTGCTATACTATTACGGTATGAGTGAGCAAAAGTCACCTATCCAGCTACTATTACCTCGGCAGTATGTCGAGCAAGCTCGCCGGGCGGTCAGGCACGCCAAGCGTCGCATCTACATCATCAGCCTCTGCTTCGCCCGAGGGTCAGCCACTGATGGACTGATCGACGATATCATCGACGCCTCCAGG
>CAUOVX010000044.1:0-5659 GCA_963508115.1 uncultured Candidatus Saccharibacteria bacterium | reverse complement strand
GTTCATTTTAGCATAATAGACCAGTAGCCCTCCAGGGATTATTTGGTAAACTAACTATTGATAAAATCTGATCGAGAACTGTTTCACTTCAGCAAACTACTGTATTTAAGGTTTCGTATTTTACCGCGTCTCACACCTGACGGCACTGGCATGATAAAATTAAATTATGAAGATATCTAGCCCTGCGTTCGCCGAAAACGCCATCATACCAAAAATATACGCTAAGCTCGGCGGCAACCAACGCCCGCCACTCGAGATTGACGATATCCCAGCAGACGCCAAAAGCCTGGCAATCATTTGCCATGATCCAGACGCGCCTGGGCGCGATGGATTTTACCATTGGACGGTTTGGAATGTGCCGGGCAAAACCGCTGAAATTTCTAGCGAATCACTGCCCGCGGGCACCGTCGAAGGGATTACCAGTTGGGGCCGCCCAGGCTGGGGCGGGCCGCAACCGCCATTTGGCACGCACCGCTATCAATTTTATGTGTACGCGCTGGACACGACACTGGATTTACCAAGCGACACCAAACCAAAAGAACTCATCGCCGCCCTCACGCCGTACATCATTAGCCAAGCCGTGCTGACTGGAAAGTTTGGCGTGTTGGATATTTTGCGACGAGGCTAAAGACAACTCTCTCACTTACATCCGCGAAATATCAGCACGAAGCTGGTTGACCACTTCGGCACGTTCAGCGATATTGCGGTCGTAAGCGTAAACTATATAACCTTCCTTATTGCTGCTGATTTTTGCAACCGTGCCATAAAACGGCGCGCAAATCTGCGAATGTCCGACCTGGTTTTCTGAATATATCTTACCATGCACGTAATATTTAGCTTTTCCCGCGCCATTGGCATAGATTATCAAACATTCATTTTCCAATGCTCGCGCCAGACAAAGCGTGTCAATCATCATTTTTGAAGCCTTGATTTCAGCGTCCGCTGGCTTATTGCCCCCAGTTGACCAATACGATGGAATGCAAATAATTTCCGCACCCTGCTTAATCATTGAACGGAATAACTCTGGAAAAGCTAAATCCCAACAGATTGCCAGACCAATTTTACCAATCGGCGTATCAACAACCATGGCTTCATTTCCTGACACCAAATATCGACGTTCGGGAATCCATAAATGATTTTTCCGGTACCGAAGTTGTATCTCTCCCGACAGATCAATCAATAGCGCTGTATTGTAGTAATTGTCACGATCTTTACAAATAAACGAACCAGCGACCAGATAAAGTTGCTTTTCACGCGCTATTTGGCATAGACGCATAACTTCGCCAGACGATTCGCTCAAGGCGTATTCTAAATTATACGGAATCGGCCCAGTCAGCACGTCTTCTGGCAAAACCACAAGGTCGACTGGCTGTTGGTTGCATAGCTCGCCAACAAGCTTTTCTATTTTTGCCAAATTGCGTCCAGTATCCAGCGGCGCAATCTCCATTTGCACCGCAGCAACAGTGGTCATTCTTTTCATGATCATAGTATAGAATTTATATTTTTATAATCAACACTCGCCCAATCACTCAGCAAACTGACTATTATACAGCTCGGCGTAAAAGCCATTCTGCTACAGTAACTCTAAAACAAACCTGGAGCTTAAGCAATAGAACTGCGACCCATTAACATAGACCAATCAGCGGGAGTATTCTTAATAAGACTCAGATCAATAATCTTACCCTCTGTCCCTTTTATCCAAGGCATGTCTTGATGAGAGAGGTCAGATAGCTCAGTTGCAGTTTTATTGCCGAGAAGTCTAATAACATGGTCAATAATTATCTTTTCTTCTTCTGTGAGGCCGCTTGAGTTAACTCGAGGAAGATACTTTCTTTGCATATACGTGTAGTAGCGACCCATAACCAAATCAAGCTCATTGCTTGCAATCATGCTTCTCGTTGTAGCAAGAAAAGAAACGGGCACCGGTCCATATTGGCGCTTGTAAAATTGCTCACCAGCTATCGCACGTCCTAATTTACTAAGCGCAAGCGTCTCTGTGAAATAGATCAGCTTATAAAACACTGTCTCACCAACGTTTGGCCATGCACCAACACGCTCAGCTAAGTAAAGAATAAGATTTCTATATTTAGCCTCGTCAATCTCAATAAATTCAGCGCCCCCAACTGGTGCCGCGCTTACCACAATATTAGCATTTGGGTCGAGAAGGGTTTCAGTCCTAATACCAAAAAGTTCACTTATAGCCTGTAGCTCGGCATTTGATGGTATCCTTTCTTCCGTCTCTAATTGTTTATAGGTTGGTCGTGTCATTCCAAGAACACGAGCAACCTCATCCTGGCTCAACTTTGGATTAGCATTATTGCGCAGGTTGATAAGATTCTTTCCAAAACCCATAACACTCCTTTTTAACGTATACACATTGTAGCATGTCCTAAGGCATTTTACAATAATCATGTAAAATAATTTACATGATATACTTGCAATCATTACGTAACCTGCTATAATAAGAGCTACCGATAAGGCTCATCATAAAAAGCGCGAGCTGACACGGAGGTTTTAGAATAGCAAAAAACGCCAGTGGCTACTGGCGCCTTAGGCATACAAGATTAACAGCCCTCGTATACCTCTATTCTACAAAACATAACATAAGCGGTCAAGTATATATGACCAGAATAGAGGGAGTAATATGGGATCAAGTAGTACCCGTAAACCAAACGATATATCTCGTATCAACAAGCCAGCAAACCCTAAGACAAATACTGGTCTAGCTGGTGGTGTCGGCGGTGGACCGAATACACCACCGGATATTAATAACCTATGCCCGGTTAGGTTTCGAGTTAAACTAACACGAGACAATTTAACAGCAGGCACAAAATTAGTTCTTGACGAAACCACCCGCGTATTAACTACACCAAGTGGCGAGAATGTCGGAAAAGTCACTACCCAAACAATTAGGCGCCTTGAGTCGTGCACTAAATTAGGCGTTGCCTATCCTGCTATTACTGTTGTCGTCAATCAAGGAATCTGTTATGCGGAATTCTCACAGTAGGCACGCACAGTTGTCGCTGTTCGGTACTAGTCTTTGTGATGCCGATAACTTTACCCCCCTAATCAAACCATCCGACAAGGGGCTTATTATAAACCGCTGCCCCGGTAATTATATCAACATGGTCGACTGTCACTGTAAAGACATACATCTCTTCATTGACGAGGTGCACGGACTTAACTTTGAAAACAAGACGATACAAGGACCATCGCCATTGATAGAAAGTATGGGCCCGGTAATCCCAAAAGAGTGGTTTAATCGTGATCCATCTACAATTAGACATGAAATCATAGGCTTACGTATTGGAGATATTATCACACCACGACCAAGAAAGAATTCCGCCGGCATCTTATCCATTAGTGACAACATCCGTATTGACCTATCTGCACTAAAGTCCCCTGTCTTCCAAGGAAAAAAGGTAGTGCTTTTTGCTACTGGTATCGATGTTGTCATTGAAAAACTGTGGTATAAACGATTTGCAATAAATTTATTTGAAGCAATTGCTTCAGGAGGGTTCTATGCTGTTACAGGAATGAATTTTTCGCTTTTTCTATATGAATGTCCTCTCGGTCATCTTATAAATTTAAACAAGTCACTTATTTTCTGTGAAGAATTAAGTAAACTAGGTGTTCCAGTAATACCACATATCTATGCAATTACTGATACTCATCGTGAGATGTGGGTCAACTGGCTTAAAAGACACCCCAATATCCAAACAGTGCTTATAAATACTCAAATGCAACGCGACCGTATCTCAATGTATGAGGTCGAACTAACAGTTGAAGCACTTCTCAAAAATACAGCAGTTAGCATTATTCTAAATGGAAGAAGTCTGGTAAGTCCTCCACACGACATAAACCCCCGAGTAATTGTAACAAATCAAGCAAATCTCAAGAAAAAAGCTATTGTGGAAAACTGTATCATCCGTAAACAACTGAAAGAAATAGAGACAATTAACGGTTTACTGGCTCATCATGAAAAATTACCTAATAAATTGGCTCAACTGCAACTAAATCAGCAGTTTAGTTATTTTTAGAAGCAAGTCCTTGAACTATGGACATTGATTAATTTAGTGTCCGACTGCTCACTCAGCAAACTGACTATTATACAGCTCGGCGTAAAATCCGCCCTGCTTCAGCAGTTCGTCATGCTTGCCTTGTTCGATGATGTTGCCGTCGCGGACGACCAAGATTAGATCAGCGTCGCGAATAGTGCTCAGGCGATGGGCGATAACGAAGCTAGTTTTACCCTGCATCAATTTGTCCATAGCTTTTTGGATGAGCACTTCGGTGCGGGTGTCGACCGAACTGGTAGCTTCGTCCAAGATCAGCATTGGCGTGCGCGCCAGCATTGCCCGGGCAATCGTTAGCAGCTGCTTTTCGCCCTGTGAAATGTTCGTCGCCTCCTCGCCCAGCACCATATCGTAGCCGCCCGGCAGCGACCGTACAAAATGGTCGACGTGCGCCTCCTTGGCAGTGGCGACCATTTCTTCTTCGCTGGCTGTTGGATTGCCGTAGAGCAAATTTTGGCGAATCGTGCCGTTAAACAACCAGGTATCCTGCAACACCATGCCAAACATTTGCCGCACATCGCTGCGCTTCATTTGGCGAATATCCACGCCGTCAATTTTAATCGCGCCGCTGTTAATTTCATAAAATCGCATCAGCAAATTAACCAGCGTCGTTTTACCCGCACCAGTCGGACCGACAATCGCCACGCGCTGACCTGGCTTGATGTGCGCCGACAAACCTTTGATGATGGTTTGGTCAGGCTTATAGCCAAAGACGACATTGTCAAATTCGACCTCACCCTTGACGTGAGTCAATTTCACCAAATCCTTGCCCTCCGCCTTTTCCTCAGGCTCGTCCAAAAATTCAAACACCCGCTCGGCCGCCGCCGCTGTTGATTGCAAGATGTTGGCGATGTTGGCGACCTGCACCAGCGGCTGATTGAACTGGTCGATGTACTGGATGAAAGCTTGAATGTCGCCAATTTTCAGCCGGCCTTCAATCGCCAGCCAACCGCCCAAAATCGCCATCACGACGTAACCGATATTGCCGATGAAATTCATGATTGGATAAATCAGACCCGACAAAAAATGGGCTTTCCAGGCGCTTTCCTGCAGCTGGTTGTTAATCCGTGAAAACTTAGCCAGCGACTTTTTCTGGCCGTTAAACACGCGCATCACCTGATGGCCACCATACATTTCTTCGATGTGGCCGTTCAATTCTCCCAGCTGCGTTTGCTGGCGGAGGAACTGTTTTTGCGAACTTTTAGCAATCAGCGTCACCGCACCGCCAGCCAGCGGCAGCACCAAGAGCGCCACCAACGACATTTGCCAGCTGATGGAAAACATCATCGCCAAAATTCCCAGTACCATCACCGTCGAGGAGACGATTTGCGACAGGCTCTGATTGAGCGTTTGGCTAATAGTATCAACGTCGTTGGTAACGCGGCTCAGGACTTCGCCGTAGGTCTGCTTGTCAAAATAACTCAGCGGCAGGCGGTTGATTTTCTCGGACAATTGCCGGCGCATTCTGAAGGTGACCGTTTGCGTCACTTGGGTCATCAACCAGGTTTGAATATAGCGGAAAATGGCACTGAGCACATACAAACCAATTAGCAAACTAACGACTCGCCAAATTGCCTCAAAGT
>CAUOVX010000043.1:0-5749 GCA_963508115.1 uncultured Candidatus Saccharibacteria bacterium | reverse complement strand
AGACTTCCTTTCATAAATTAATTCATATTTAAATGTGAAAATTTTCAAAGTAACAATTGCATAAAAACTTAAACTAAGTTAACACAAGAGTAGTGAAAAACTTATCAAAAGAGAGTCTGAGTTAAAAAGGCTAAATGATTTCCTGTCAAATTCCAAGGGGGGCTCCATCCTACTTGCTGGAGATAGGGGTTCGGGAAAAACAACTCTTGTTAATCTTGCAATCACGAAATTTCGTGAAAATCAAAAACCTAAATTTTTACGCCGATTATTTTTTGATAACCAGGTAGTTTTATATATACCATTAATTATTCAATCATCTAAAGCCAGTAACGATAATACCCAAGAAGAACTCTCATACAGGAGGCTTTTACTAAGAACTATAGCTAGAAGTATGGAAAGTGAATTACTTACTAGAAGATATAGTAAGCTTGATTTACCTATGAGATGGTTCCGCTCAATTGGCTACATACAATCAGTGTGCAAGTTAAAGCCCTTAGTTAATAGTACCAATTTAGTACGTGAATTATCCAGAAAAGGCAGTCTGAAGAGTCTCGGAGGCATATCATACAATTGGCAGCAAAGCATTGATATATCTGATGCTGTCATTGAAATGAAACTAAGAGATATATTTACAACATATTCAAAGAGTAACTCGATTATTATTGTTATTGATGAGCTAGATAAGCTTGAGGATATGGGGTTTAAGGCCGAAAGCATTGCACTATTACTCAAGAATCTATTCAATGATACTGGCGTGCATGTCATATTTATCTCAAATGAGCCAACAATAAATCGCGTTCAGCAAAGAATAAAACAAGAGCCGTTTTGTGCGGAACATACATTGTTTAGAGATATAATTCTCCTAAATCACCTACATCCATCTGAAATGGTCAATATTATCAGTGAGGAAATCCAGAATTTGTCTAAGGTAGAAGACAAGAGACAAGCGATTGCTTCTATGAGCCTAATATCGCAGCTAATGCCTTATAATATTTCCCTCTTACGGCAAAAGCTTGGCATTGATAGCGAGAATATTCTTTCTAAATTACAAAACGAGCTCGGGGATTATCGGTACCTCTATGAGTCAACGATGCATCTGTTTATAAACCATCTATATGAAAAACATTCCAAAGACTACGATCAATACCATAATCGCATACTATACAAGGCCTTGACCGAAGCAAGCAACAACCTATTTAATCGTGAAATACGCTACATTAATTGGGAGGCTATTGATTCAATATTCTATACTTCAAATATATTTATAGATTCGCATGATGAACTCATAGTGAAAGATAAAGGGGAGTATGAAGGTCAAATAGAAGGCTGGCCAGATATTTGTATTCAGCTTCAAACCCTTAATGATCACGAACAGAAACATATACTAAATGCTGTCGAAGAGTTAGTGGCGGTGCTTGATAGAGCCGGATACTTGGATATGGAATTTGATTTGGAATATCCAAATATGCTGAACTTTAAGGCCTTTATGGGTGATGCGTTCACTATAGCTAATATTAAGGATAATATAGATGAGTATCTTATTCCAACTAGCGGAGAAAAAAAGATAGTAGACAGACTCAACGCGATAGATGTTTTATATAAAATACTTATCGGTCATTCTATATTTAAAGACCTTCTTTATATACCTGTTGACGAAGCGATCATTTATAACGAGAGAATCCAAACACTTGATGGAAAAAAATATCACCGCACTATACGCTCAGTTTGGAAAGTAATTAAGGCTCGACTTGCTGAGGCTGATAGTAAATTAATGGAAGGCGTTGCGAGAACAATACGAGAAAAATTTCGAACACGAGGATATTACTACTCTTCCGATCCTATCATATCGATAGACGCTAAAAGCTTAAGCGTAAAAATAGCTTTTAGTTCAAAAAACTACATTGTACATCTTGCCTATCAATCATGTAATCTAAATATACCTGATGATTATGAAAAACTATTTGTTCTGCACACCGGCAACAGAGTTCCTTTTAAGGATAACGGTCCAAGGAAAGCTCGCCGACAAATTAATTGCCATAGGAATTGGTCTAATCTTGAGCCTGAGATTGAGAATATAGTTTCTTATATAGATAAGGTCAGAAATAAGTGATAGTATATTCAGTAATCATTAAATATTTTAGCTAGCTATAATTGATAAATTGTACACCCAAGATATATACTAGCAATTATCATCCATCTCGCTTATACTTAAAACATGACTAAAGCGTGGCGTGATGTTGGATCGTTGTATCAGATTTATCCGCGAAGTTTCCGAGACTTGAACGGTGATGGGGTCGGGGATTTGAATGGCATCACGCTCAAGATGGACTATCTCAGCGACCTGGGCGTTGACGCTATCTGGATTTCACCGTTTTTCACGTCGCCCATGACTGATTTTGGCTATGACGTGGCGGACTATCAAAATGTTGATCCGGTGTTTGGCGGTCTGGATGATTTTCGTATGTTGTTGGATGAAGCGCACGCGCGCGACATCAAAGTGATGATTGACCTAGTGCCGTGTCACACGTCTGACCAGCATCCGTGGTTCGTTGAGTCGCGGTCTGGACGGGATAGCCCCAAGCGGGATTGGTATGTGTGGCGAGACGGCAACAACGGGCATGAGCCGAACAATTGGGTCAGTTTGGCGGGCGGCAAGTCATGGACGTTTGACGCTGATTCTGGCCAGTACTATTTGCACTCATTTTTGCCAACCCAACCAGACCTTAACTGGGACAATCCTGAGGTGCGTGCGGCCATCAAAGATGTGGTGCGATTTTGGTTTGATATGGGCGTGGACGGCATGCGCGTTGATGCCATCTGGGGAATTTCCAAAGATCCAGAACTGCGTGATGATACCGTGAACTATGATTTTCATGGCGATTCTAACAGCTACGGCGCCTATATTCACGACCATTGCAAACACGGGCCACATTTTCAGGAGTATTTGCACGAGCTATCAAGCATTTGCGATGAATATGACGATAAGCAAATGGTGTTTGAGTTCTATCCAGATGAGCGTCTTGGCGACATTTGGCAACAATACTATGACGTCATCCATGTTCATCCGAAAGCCACGGCCTTTTTCATGGAACATCGGCAAAACGATTGGCATGGTGAGCATACTGGCTGGAATATCGTGAATTATTTGGAAGCGGCAGGGGAAAATATACCATTCTTTTGTCTTGGCAATCACGACCAACCACGTGTGACGTCTCGCTTAGGACTGCCGCGATCCCGTGCGCTGCAGTTTCTCAATCTATTGTGCCCAGGTGTCAGCGTGATGTACTATGGCGATGAGATTGGTATGGAGGATGTTGATTTGACGCAACATGATGCGCAAGATGGCTTTCATCGCTCGCTTCAAGACGACCGCAATCGCGCCCGTACGCCCATGCAGTGGAACAGCTCGCGCTATGCTGGGTTCGCCAATGTGCTACCATGGCTGCCAGTGCATCCTAATCATAAACAGGTCAATGTCGCCAAAGAGACGAAAGACCCAAGTTCGCTGCTATGGTTGTGTCGGAAATTATTGGAGCTGCGTCATGAGCTGCCGATTTTACGCCACGGTACCATGGAAAAGCTAGACACTGGTAACGGCTTTGTCTTAGGATTTCGGCGTCAGCTTGACGGTCAGCAGGTCCAAATATACATTAACTTTGCGGACTCGGCACAAACGGTGTGGTTGCCAAACTCCGGCCGTGTGATCATTGGTACCAACCCAGATATCCGTGTAGACGGCGACGTATTGCAATTGCCTGGCTATGGCGGTGTATTGCTTGACATAAAGTAGCCCCGCCTGATGACGGGGCTACTAATTTGTTTGCCGTGTTTGTTATGGATTAACAAAGTTCATGCCTGAGTACGACACGTCGTATTGGTCGTAGTTTGGCAATGTTGCGTTTGGGTATTTTGCTTTGTAGGCGTCGCGAATTGAAGCGGCCTGAATGTCAGATGTCACCGTGTTGTTGATGGTGTCGACTGTCAAAATCCTGGTTGGGTTGTAATCATTTGAGTGGAATGCGCCCAAGAATGATGCAACCTTGTTGCCATGCTTACCTGTGTCAACGCGGCTGGCTGCCTGTCCGACATGTCCTGAGAAGGCCATGCGGATGTTTGGATATGCCAAGATCAAATTGTCGTAGACATAGCGCGGGGTTTGTTTGCCAGTGCCGTATCCAGCGCCGGTACCGATTGAGCCATCGGCGTTCAGCAGTGAGTGGCTGAGGACGATGACGTTGTGCTTTGGATGTGAGGCTACGACGTTCTTCGCCCAGTTGACAGCCTCAGCGCGCGGCCAAAGCTCAAGTGTCAGGACAAGCCACTGTTTACCTTCAGCGGTGAAAGTTTTGTAAGCGTTGTCAACTTTGCCATTTTCAAACATTTGGTTGGCTGACAATTTCTGACGTGTAGCAGAGAAGTACCGATTGAATACCGTCGTGTCTCGTGCCCATTCGTTAGTGTGTCGCCAGTCACAAGCGCCACCGCCACCACAAACAGCCTTTGTGTCGTGGTTACCAATGGTTGTCAAGTAAGGAATGTTTGCCTGATCAATAGTCTTGAATGCGTTGGACGCGACGATGTATTGATCTGGTTTATCAATGCCTTCATGTCCACCAGAAGTGACCATGTCACCAGTGTGAGCCAAGAAGCGGATATCGTATTTTTCCTTATTTTTCACGGTCCAGTTGGTGCGGGCAGCAAATTGATTGCCTGACCATTGAAAAACTTCCTGCTGCGTGTCAGGATAGACCGCGATGGAGAATTTACCATCTTTGACTGGGTCAACGTTGCCGTTACCATTGCCGTTGTTGTTCTGGACTGGTTTGACGTAGAACCACTCTCGGCTTTCTTGGATGTAGCCAGCTTTCTGGAGATCTTGACGATCTTTAGCGGTGACTTGACGGAAATTGAAATGCTTGTACCGCATGCGGTAAACCATCTCAGCACCGTTTTTTAGCTCAGCTTGCGCATAGAAAGCAACTCCTTTGCAGGTGAAGCCGTACTTTTTACAAGCATTGTCAGCCTCATTTTTATTGACCGTCAAAAGACTCGTGTAGTTTCCGTCTTGTAGGGTTGCGTCAGCGCGATACACCGGCACCAAACCGCTACCTGCAGTTGTTGACACCATAAAAATAGGGCGCACTGTCGTGAAGCCATTTTTGGCTGCTTGTTGGATTTCTGTTTGAGATGTTGTGACAAAGCTGTGTGGCTTGCCAGGCCTAGACACTTCATACGCAGTTGCGTTGAGCGCCGGGCTGGCGGCTTTGGCGCTTGATGACGTTGCAATTGGCCAGGCGATTGCCGCGACCGCAACGAGTGCAAATACTAGACTTGCGGTAAAAGCACTCAGACGATGTTTGATCGTGATATGTTTCACTTACCCTCCTCGTTTAACTGATATCACTACCATTTTACTATACAGGACGGGAGAATGCGAATGCGGTATAATGAATGTATGAATCGACAACCCCTGGCCGAACAGATGCGGCCGCAGAAATTGGATGAGGTGATCGGGCAAAGTCATTTGTTGGGCGAGGGTGAGCTGCTCCGTCAAATCGTGAAGCGCGCTGAGCCGGTCAGCTTGATTTTGTGGGGTCCACCAGGGACGGGCAAGACGACCTTGGCGCGGATTATCGCTCGTGAAGTTAATGCTGAATTTGTTGAATTATCAGCGGTGACTAGTGGCAAAAAAGATGTCGAAAAGGTGATTGAACACGCCAGGCAAAATTGGAATTTGGGTCTCAGGACA
>CAUOVX010000042.1:0-6158 GCA_963508115.1 uncultured Candidatus Saccharibacteria bacterium | reverse complement strand
CCTTCTCAAAAAGTATCACATCACCGCCATGACAGGCGACGGCGTCAATGATGTGCCAGCGCTTAGCAATGCTCACATTGGCGTGGCCATGGGTTCGGGGTCGCACATTGCGCGTGACGCTGGAGCTATCATTTTGCTGGATGACAACTTCAAAACCATCATCGACGCCATGCGCGAAGGGCGAACCATCATCGCCAATGTCCGCCGTATGTTGTTTTATCTGCTGTCGACCAACACTGGTGTGCTGATCACCATGATTGGCGCGCTCCTGATTGGCATCAAAACCCCCCTGGAACCGGTGCAAATTCTGTGGGTCAACCTGGTCACTGACACTTCGATGGTCATCCCGCTTGGCTTGGAACCAACAGAGAAGGGGGTGATGAATCGTCCACCCGAAAAGCCAGATACTCCAATTTTGAACCACATGATGGTCTGGCGAATGGTTATCGTCGCTGGCACCATGTCGGCCATCGCCCTGGCGGTTTACATCTTCTTTGAGCAGCGGCAGGGACACGCATACGCTCAAACCATGGCCTTCATCGCCCTGGTAGTCAGCCAGTGGGCAAATGCCTTCAACGCTCGCTCCGACGACGAGTCGCTCCTGAAGCGCCTAAAAGTCATGAACAAGAGTTTCTACGCTGGCATAAGCCTGTCCATCATCCTGCAAATTCTAGTCTTCTTTGGCCCGCTTGGCGAAATCCTGCACATCGCACACGTCGCCCTCAATGACATGATCATCATCAGCCTGGCATCATTCATCATCCCAATCATCGTCTCTGAATGGCATAAGTATTTGACAAGGAAGAGTAAAGGGGCAAGGCAATATTAACTATCTTGTACGCTACCGTACATCAACACAACCCACAAAAAATCCTGACCATTCAGTGCCTGTAAATACGGCGCCTCAACAACATCACGCTGCATTAGCTCACCTAAATATAGTGCTGCATCATTCACTAGAGCGTATTTTTTACCCTGAGATACAGCAGCAGGCTTGTCTATGCCACATATTTCGGCGACCTGTCTCATGACTGTATCACGATAGAGCGCAAATGAATGACAATCACGCGCTGCGAGTAGGTAAGCCCAAGTGGATGGAGCAAATTTTTTGTCTGACATCAAGAGTTGTGTCATCTCCCCAGCGCTATCAATATACTGATCGACAGACTCAGGTGTTGCACGCCATAACTCATCAATAACAGTGTAAGCCTTCGGGCGCTGCAAAAAATCTTTCAAATCATCAATATCCCGCCAACTAGCAAAATTACTAGCATTTGTGTGATGTGTCACGATGCGCGCAATCTCTGCAATTGACTCTTTAGTAACTGATTGATACTGCGCCAAATCCTTGTTAAGACGAGGCAGAATATCCCATTTATACAATTCATCCCACAGCTTAGCATCGCCAGAATGCCGTCGCCGAAAATAGTCCTCTTTATGAAGCTCATAAAACGCCTTTAATGCAACTTTGTTAATTTCCATCTTTTTCCTTTCTGTTAATAACTTCACCAGACGTACAATGACTTTATTATAGACCCTGTAATCATATCATGGAACAATAGCGTAAGTGCAAAAGAAAATAAACCGCCCAGCCACTCCGGACTAGACGGTTGATGTGTAATTCTATGGCTCGCTTTTACGAGTTTGCTCGAACCTATTTCCAGACTATGGCATGACGTTGAAAAAGAAACCAGGGCAAAGCCTTGTTTGGCAGGTCGGGGCGCGGGCGACCCGCCAAACTGCTATGTGCAAAAACCGCTGTTTGGATGGCGAGTTAGAGAAAAAATATGCTTGTTTATTATCTATTCCGTAAGGGTAGCTGCATGCATACGCAGCACATCATTTATGTCGAGAAGTGTAATTGCTTTGTTGTAGGCAAATTCCTTTGCGCCTTTCGTATAACCTGATGATGCTATAAAAATACCAGCATCAAGCCCCTCATGCGACATAGTCCCGTACAAATCGCGAATAGCAGCAGGTCCGATTGCCTTATGATGGTTCTTACATTGAACGCCATATCGACGACCTGCTTTTTCTAGAAATATATCGATTCCACCGTCGCCACTGCCTTTTGTAACTTGTACGTCATATCCGTGAGCTTCATACAGCTTTGCTACTTCCTTTTCAAACTGATGACCGCTCAGATTAAGCCAATATTCGGCGTATTTTTTCTCCAGTTCTTTGAATTTGCGTAATTCACCATCAAGGTAAGCTTGTTTTTCTTTGATAGCCTGCTCTAGCTCTCTGAGGTCATGTCTGTTATTAATACTGGAGTCAAATATTGCGTTAACTATGCAATAGGCATATATAAAAATCATACATGCCGGAATTGAAAGCCCAATCAAGCCAGAGAAAATTTTATCTTGCCAATAATGAGTCAAAGAGTCGTAATAGAACATTCCAACCAAACTTAGCCCCACAACAATAGAGGCCATATTGCTCGTCTTTTCTGCCTCCGAACGGAGCTTTCTTTCTTCCTTTACTAGCTGTTCGACTTCATTTACAACACTATTATGCTGTTTGATTTGTTCCTTGCTAATGTAGGGGCATTTTTTAGCCGAAACTAAATATTCATCTTTGAAAAAAATATCATGTTGTGTCAGATTATACCATTTTTAGTTATTATGGGGTAGAATAAAAGTACTGTGAGCGATATATGGAATATAATCTTAACCGCATGTGCAACGCTTATTGGAGGCGTACTCCTTTTGATCGTGTCGGAGCTGTTCAAGGTTTTGGTTATAGTACCAACACAAAAGACACGAGAACAAATACAGGTCGTGCTGAGTCAAGTTGTTTTCTATTCTAATAGGCTTACTAACTTCTTTTCTGCAGAGCCAACTAAACACGAGATAGATATAATTAAATCAATCACCCAGGATCTCAGAAAAGCTGCGACCGACTTACAGTCAAAATATGAACTAGTTTATATGAAGAAACCACTTGCATTATTGAAGATACTGCCAAGTCAAGAGCGAATTGAAGTTGCGTTTACTGGTCTAATATATTTACACAATTCAATCTTGTACGAAGGACGGCGTGATTATATAGTAAATCTTATAGAAATGAACGACAATGAGATAGAACGGGTTAAGGCTGCTTTAACTGGTGAAGCTATTCCTGGGAAACTGAAGCCCGAGGAGCAACGAAGATTCGTTTGAGTAAAAGCAGTTAAAGGTGTATCTCTCTAACTCGCCACCCAAACAGCAGTTTTTGTCTTTGGCAAGAATTAAAAAATACAAATAGAAAAGTCGCCATTTTAGGCGACAATTCTGAAAAAATCCATATTTTGGCTGGGCCGGAGGGACTCGAACCCCCGAATGCCAGGACCAAAACCTGGTGCCTTACCACTTGGCGACGGCCCAATATGAGCAACGCGTGAGCGCAACTACGTGTAACATTGTACCACATCAGGGCAGAGATACCAAGCTTGCCAATCTACCAACGCCGCCGTATAATCAAACTATGCATAAGCACTATGGTTTTACAATCGTCGAAGTATTGGTGGTCGTCTTGGTCCTCGGCATCTTGATGACCCTCGGTGGCCTAGCATGGCGCGCTGCCCGCGAAGACGCCATTAACAATGAAAGCAAGACCGAATTATTAACCATCCAAAACGCCGTCGAAGAATATTACAGCCAAAATGGAGAATATCCGTGGCCTGCGTCCTGCAGTAAATACAGCTCGGCGACCAACCGGACGTGCGACGCTGGCGAACTCAACCCATTACTAGTGCCAAAATATCTCAAAGAATTACCGACCGACTGGCGCGGCAAACACTACGAATACACCGTCAACAAAAGCCCCGACAATCGCTATGGGCTACTGATGTACCGAGCTAACGGCACTAAATGTCGCGTCGGAAAAGGTATCCTGGCGATGTGGTGGAACACGCCAGCGCCAGCGGCTGAAAATTGTGATTTCTAATCATACCTTGCCCTAGCGTTTGGTCATTTTCCAAATGCGCCTGGTTTGGGGTACAATAGGGCAATGAAGAAAGCGCAAACTGCAACCTTAACCCTGGAAAACATCGTGGGCGGCGGCCAGACCATCGGCACGCTGGCAGATGGCCGTAAAGCATTTGTATGGGGTGGATTGCCAGGCGAACAAGTGACTATCAGGGTGACCAAGAAAAAATCAAAGCTCGTCGAAGGCGTCGTAACTGAGGTCCATCACGCCAGTCCTGAGCGCATCACTCCGGTCGATCCAGACAGTTACCTCAGCACCAGTCCCTGGCAGGTCATGAACTTTTCAGCAGAGCAGCAGTACAAAGCCCAGCTAATCGCCGAAGCGTTTAGGCTACATCACGTTACCTTGCCAACTGCGCCGACAGTCTATACGGACGAGCAGCAATTGGCGTATCGTAACAAAGTTGAATACAGCTGGTACAGTGACACAGACCCAGACTCAGGAATTGACACGCTTGATCTGGCGTTTTTCCGGCGCGGCTCGAAGGGTAAAATCACCGTCGACGGCACCTCACTCGCTCGTCCCGAGATCAACACGTTAGCCGTAGAAATTCGCGATTTACTTCGCACTAAACCGGTCACCGCACGCAACCTGAAAACAGTGCTCATCAGATGCAACCAGTCAGGAAAGTGCATTTGGCAATTGTACCTCAAAGACCGCCTGGAAAATATCATCACCGCCGAAGAAGCAGCCGCACTGTCAGCCCAAGGCGGCGAAATCATCTATTCTAACCCCAAAAGCCCCGCCAGTGTCATCACCGAACGACTAGTGGCGTTTGGCGACACCGTCCTCACTGACAAAGTGCTGGACGTTCCGTTTCGCTATGTCGCTGAAGGATTTTTCCAGGTCAATCTACCGGTCTATGAGCAAGCCCTCACGGACATGGCAGCGTGGATTCGTACCGCGTCAGTAGAGTCAAATAACGCTCTATCAACTGTTGATATGTATTCGGGTGTTGGCACTATCGGCCTCACTATCGGCGGAAAACATGTCACTTTGGTAGAAATTAACGAACACGCTGTCCAGGAAATGCAGCACAATATTCACACTTTGGGGCGTGAACACAATGCCAAAGCCATCTTGGCAGCCAGTGAGCAGGCCCTTGATTATATCAATCCTGACAGTCTCATCATCGTCGATCCGCCACGTGCTGGCTTGCATACAGACGTCATCGACCGCTTATTGGAACAATTGCCGCCGCGAATCGTTTACCTAAGTTGTAACCCCGTTACCCAGGCTCGAGACGTTGCTTTGCTCAGTGAGAACTATCACATCGTGCATCATCAGGGTTACAATTTCTTCCCGCGCACACCACACATTGAGAATCTGGTGGTTTTGGATAAAATGCCGCATTAAGACTGCGAAGATCTGACTTTTATGCCAGCGCGCAGTGCGAGCCACCACTGTAAGATTGCCGCCAGGACGATAACACCAAGCGCTGGCAACAGGACGATGATGTCTGGTTTGGTAAAGTCAAAGAACCGGCGGAGTGGACCGATACCAAAGCTACCAGCTGCTACAATACTCACCGCCAGCATATACAACAGGCGTGCTTTTCTAGCGTTGCGCGTTAAGGTAACGCCCAGCATTGGCCCGACCAAAAATACCAGATAGACGCCATAGAACGTCGCCGTCAGTACCGTCATGGTGGCAACTTCCTCCGGACGATCAGGGAAGATAACAGAGCCGATCCAATAGGTAAATGCCACTGTCAGCCCTGTGATCAGCGCGATAGGCATCACACTAACCAATGTATGGCGCCAAAACAGGCGAGGATTGATGCGATGGTTTGGCACAGGCGGAAAAAGTGTCCACATCAAAGTCGGCAGTGTCACCAGGAAAATATTCATAAAGGTGATGTGACGCGGCTGATATGGATAAAGCATGCCCAACGACAACGTACACATCAACAGCACCACGCCATAAATAATTTTGTGGAAGAACAGGGTAGCGATCACCTCAATCGCTTGCATGATTCGGTTACCTAGCCGCATACCGAGCGGCAGAGACGTAAATGAATTGTTCAATAGGATAATATCTGACACGCGACGCGATGCTGGTGCGCCCGCGTGCATGGCCACGCCAAGATCAGCCTTTTTGAGCGCCAGCGCGTCATTGACGCCGTCACCAACCATGCCGGTGAACAGGGCCTGATCTTTATAATGCGCAATCAACCGCTCTTTCTGCTC
>CAUOVX010000041.1:0-6459 GCA_963508115.1 uncultured Candidatus Saccharibacteria bacterium | reverse complement strand
CGTTTTTCCTTGTTGGCTTCAGCCCAGGCGTATTTGTCTTCAGGAGTAGCCTTTTGACCCAGCGCAGAGTATGTCACCTGACTGAGGCGATCTTCGATGATTTCGCCAGCTGGATTATCTACCCACATATCAAGCTCCTTAGCTGAGGTCTCAATTGCCTCAAAAATTCGAGCCTTTTGCTCCTCAGTCAAATCTTCTTGGTATTGTAGTCGCCATTCGCCATCCTGGAAACGATAGTAACGAGTGCCACACGTCGGCATGATGTGCAGCCGGCTAAGATCAACGCCCGGAACTTGTTCAATTTGCCTGACAGTGTTTGGATAGATCACTCCTTCAAAATCAGTACCAGAAATGATGCACACGTCGTAATGTTTCAGCAACTCCGCCAACAGACCAGCCATGCGCGGCGTAGCTGGCATTTTCGACAAGACAATAGTGTCGTCTGAGTCAAAAGCTATGACTGAGTCCATGACTATTCTCCCTCCATAATTAATACAAACGAGTTTTTACCCTTTTTGAGCAGCGACGTAGTGTTGACGGCTTGGTCTTCGGCTATTTTTTTGCCGTTGAGGCTGATGGCGCCAGATTTTAGCAGGCGTTTTGCTTCGCCATTGGAGCTGACCGCACCAGAAACCACCAACGCTTCAATCACGCCGACACCGACATCAACGCGCGGAATTTCCTTGGCGAGAGCGTCCAAATCATCGTCTGATAATTGGCGGAAATCGCCGCCGCCAAACAACACTTCAGTCACCCGCTCCACTGATTCGCGCCGATTGACGCCGTGAACAATGTCGGTAACCTCGCGTGCCAAGACTTTTTGAGCTGAGCGCGCGCCAGGATTGACGGCATGGTTTTCAGCGATGGCCTCAATGGTGTCGCGATCAAGCATGGTGAAAATCTTCATGTACTCGATGGCGCTTTCGTCATCAACGTTCAGCCAGAATTGATAGAATTTGTACACGCTGGTTTTGTTTTCATCTAGCCACACGGCGCCACCTTCGGATTTGCCAAATTTACGTCCGGTTGATTTGTTGATGAGTAGCGGTGCGGTCATGGCGTAAACTTCAGCGTTTTCTTTTTTACGGATCAATTCCACACCTGAAACCAAATTACCCCATTGATCAGAGCCGCCGATTTGCAAATTGACACCGTGGTGTTTGAACAAATGCCAGAAATCATACCCCTGCAGCAACGTGTAGGTAAATTCCGCAAAACTCAACCCCTTGCCGTTGTCGATGCGTGCCTTAAAAAATTCACGACCAATCAAATCCGCCATGTTGAAATTCTTGCCAATGTCGCGGAGGAACGGCAATAATTCCAAATTGCCCAACCAATCCGCATTGTCCACCAGGGTAAAATCGCGTCCGGCGAAAATTTGTGACACCTGTGCTTTCAAGGATCGTTTGTTGTGCTCAATTTCCGCATATGAAAGCAGACTCCGCTCTTCGGTGTCGCGCATATCGCCGATCATACCCGTGCCGCCACCAACCAGTAGAAACACCTTGTGTCCGCGCTCCAAAAAATGCCGCACCATCATATAGACCGCCAAATGCCCGACATGCAAACTGTCAGCTGACGGATCTGTCCCCAAATAGAGCGTAAAATTCTCCGAATCGATAAGCTTGTCATTGGTGAATGTGGTTTGGTTCCAAAACCCGCGCCACTGTAATTCCTCTGATAACTGCATATTTTCTCCTTGGTCAGCTAATCTTAGTATCAGTATATCAATTTTTGGCAGTTGATGCGAACCATGTGCGTGATATAATAGATTACGTGAATAAGAGTAGTACAAGTAGCAGCAACAAATCGCCTTCTAGTCCCAGGAAATCTGCGACAAAGCGATTAAGCTTATACGCCAATTTGGCACATAAGCGTAAAGTTAAAAAAGATAAAGATTCGCGCGAGCGTGCTGAATATTTGGCAAGCTTGCCGAAGCATCCAGTGAAGCGATTTTTCTATCGCTTACATCCAAAGCGGTTAGCTAACTATTGGTTCTCCAAACGCGGCGCAAAGATGGCGCTGAAAATTGCTGGTGTTACTCTGCTATTGATGATCTTGTTTATCGGTGGGCTGTTCGCATATTTCCGCAAAGATTTGGATAAGATTCGACCAGGCGAAATTGCCAAACGTGTCCAAACAACAGTCACGAAATATTATGACCGTAACGGCGTGCTACTCTGGGAAGATAAAGGAACTGGTAACTACAAACTGGTGGTCGAAGGTGACCAAATTAGCAATCACCTGAAACATGCTACTGTTGCCATTGAGGACAAGGATTTTTACAAGCACCACGGAGTTAGTGTTAGCGGCTTGACGCGTGCGGTATTTTCAACGGCATCTGGAGGACAGATCCAGGGAGGATCGACATTGACCCAGCAGCTCGTCAAACAGGTGTTCTTTGCGGATGAAGCTGGTGAACGTGGTCTCAAGGGTATCCCGCGTAAGATCAAAGAGATGATTTTGGCGATTGAGGTTGAGCGCATGTACAACAAAGACCAAATCTTGTCACTATACCTCAATGAATCGCCATATGGAGGTCGCCGTAATGGCGCTGAGTCAGCTGCACAAACGTACTTCCACAAGAGTGCAAAAGACCTAACCATAGCTGAAGCAGCCCTGCTGGCAGGAATTCCTCAGAATCCGTCCTACTTTAACCCATACAATACTGCCGGTAACAAGGCGTTGATCGAGCGCCAACACACCATCTTAGACTACATGACAGAACAAGGCTACATCACTCAAAAAGAAGCAGATGAAGCCAAAAAGTACCCAATTCTTGACAATCTATACCCGCAAGTCGAACAAACTGAAGGTATGAAGGCGCCACACTTTGTGATGATGGTCCGATCACAACTCGAGAAAGAGCTCGGTCAAGCGGTTGTTGGACGAGGCGGACTGACCGTCAAAACAACGCTGGACTGGCGCATCCAAGAGAAATTAGAAAATGAGATGAAAGCCTTCTTTGCGACCGGCCGCCCAGCTGCCATCAATGCTCACAACGGTGCATCAGTCATAGAAGACGTGCAAACGGGTCAAATCGTTGCCCTGATGGGTAGCCGTGACTTTAACTATCCGGGCTTTGGTCAGGACAATGCGGCCACAGCCTTTGTCCAGCCAGGTTCATCCATCAAACCATTTGTGTTCACTCACCTGTTTAGCAAGCGTGGTAGTCAGGCATATGGGAGTGGCACCATACTAAAAGATGAAAATATCGACTCAATTTATGGCGCTAAGCTGAACAACTGGGACAACAAATTCATGGGCGACATCACCATTCGCCGAGGGCTCGGTTTGTCTCGTAACACCCCAGCAGTGAAAGCGATGTACATCGCTGGTAACGGCAGTCCAAAGCCAACTGTGGAGTTCATCCGAGGTCTTGGTAACTCAGAATACTGTAAGCAGGAGGAAGACTCAGGTGGCTATGGTCTATCGGCCGCCATCGGTGGATGTGGTGCCAAACAAACTGAACTGGTTAATGCCTATGGTACTTTGGCTCGCTTGGGTGTCAGTAAAAAATCTACTTCCGTGTCTGAAGTGATTAATTCTCAAAACGAAACCCTTCTCAAATGGAAAGATGAATCAAAGCAAGCTGTCGATCCGCAGGCCGCCTATATCACCAACGACATCCTAGCTGACCGATCGAGCACATTGGTGACAGGAAGTATCCCGGGTGTGCGCGCTAGCTACAAGACCGGAACCTCCGACAAGGGCAATCAACCAAAAGATATCTGGCTAGCGAGCTATACCCCAGCTCTCGCCATGACGCTCTGGCTTGGTAACTCCGACAGTCGTACATTGACCTCCATAAACTCGTCAACTGGTCTCCCGGTGATTCAGAAAGTCATGAGCTTTGCACATACCCAGGTTTACCAGCCAGCTGGCAAGTGGAAATCAAGCATGTGGTACACCCGCCCATCTGGTATCAAACAAAATGGTAAAGAACTGTACCCATCATGGTGGAACCAAAACCAAGGACAAAGCTCGTCCAAGATGACATTTGACCGCATCTCTAAAAAGAAGGCTACTTCCTGCACTCCAGAGGGCGCACGAGAAGAAGTTGACGTGATCAAGGCGGTCGACCCAATCACCAAGAAAGAGTCTTTCAGTGCGCCAGCAGGTTACAACGCTACCGCTGACGACGATGTGCACAACTGTAGCGATGCCAAGCCTCGTGTCGCTAGCATCACCGCGTCTGGCTCGAGTAATAAATACACTATTGATGTCAGTGTTGATGGAGGAAAATTTGGTCTAGCGACGCTTGATATCTTGGTTGATGGACGTTCAGTCAAATCAAGCAATATCAGCGGTAACAGCGCCTCAGACCGCGTCTCAGTCAATGTGTCATCAGGATCACACACTATCACCGTGAATGTCCGCGACGAAGGGTACTACACCGCAAGTAGCTCAAAAACTGTCAGCGACGATTAATCGTCTTGACTATTCGCCAACCTAATCAGCTCAGCCTCGCGCTGGGCTGATGTTTTTGTAGTCGTAGAACGACGACGAGCTTGCTGCACGGGCTTCTGAGTTTTTACTGCTGGCTTTTTAGTAGTCTTCTTAGCTGATCCTTCTGGACTAGTCTGCACTTTCCGGCCAACAGAGCGACGTTTTGTGATGACAGCTGTTTGTCGTGTTGGCTCTGGCGGAGTGGTCTGCTCGACAACCTTAGCAAACATCATTTTACCAGCGTCAGTTTGCAGGCTACGGATGATTTCAATGCGTTTTTTCTGACCCAGGAACTTTTTGGCTTGCTCAACCACCACCATTGTGCCGTCATGCAAGTAGCCGACCGCCTGGTGAGAATCCTGACCTTTTTGCGTTAATTCGAGCACCAGCTCATCACCAGGCAGATAGCTCATCCGCAAGCTCTTGGCTAGCTCATTGATATTGAGGATCTGAATTCCTTCGACTTGCGCCACCTTGTTCAGGTTGTAATCCAAGGTCAGGATGGCAGCGTTCATTTCCTTGGCAAGCTGCAACAAGCGGTTATCTACCCCCTCGGGAATGCGCGTCGCATCGTCAAGCAACGTGAACGAGCCGCCCAACACATCCTTTAGTTCCTTCATGGCGTCCATACCGAAGCGGGCGCGCTCGCGCTTGGCATGATCAGCACCATCAGCCAACAGCTGCAGTTCGATCAGTACACTGCGCGGCACGATAATCTGCCCCAGCAAAAAACCAGTCTTTGCCAAATCGACCACCCGGCCGTCCATCAGTACCGACGTGTCAACCAGAATCGACAGCTGCGTACCGCTGCCTGCGTGCCGCCGCGGCTTGACCAGCAGATATATCTCTGCCATGATAGCCAGCAACATGATAATGATGATAAGTTCAATTGCTTTTTCCATAATAATTTCCTTTTATATAATAATGTTATTGTAAATAATCAATCAGCGCCTGACGTAGGTCGCCGACGCCGCGCACAAATGCGTCCTTGTGGGTTTTTGGCGCAATGGCGTAGGTAAAGCCGAGCTTCTTCGCCTCTTTGACGCGGGCGTGCCAGCCTTGAGCTGAGCGCACTTCGCCGCCCAAACCAACTTCGCCAAACACTACCGCTTCGTCGCTGAGTTTGCGACCAGCTGAAGCTGAGGCGATGGCCATGGCGACTGCTAAGTCCGCCGCTGGGTCGCTCAGTTTCAAGCCGCCAACCACGTTGATGTAAATATCTTTGTCAGAGAGATTGAGTTTGGTGCGCTTTTCCAGCACCGCCACCAACAAGTTCAACCGGTTAAGGTCAAAACCGCTGGCTGCGCGTTTGGGATAGCCGAAGTTCGTCGGGTTGACCAGTGCCTGAATTTCCACCAGTAGCGGCCGCGCCCCCTCCATGGTCGCTAGGACGATTGAGCCGTCGAGGTTTTGCCGCTCTGCTAGTAAGCTCGCCGACGGATTAGCCACAATCTGTAGGCCGTCCTCGTGCATTTCAAAAATTGCCGCCTCATTAGTCGAACCATAGCGATTTTTCTGCGCCCGCACCACCCGGAAGCCGCCGTAGCGATCGCCCTCAAAATTCAACACCACATCGACCAAATGTTCCAGGACTTTCGGCCCGGCAATTGAGCCTTCTTTGGTGACGTGGCCGACCAAAATCACTGCGGTATTCGCGGGCTTGGCGGCGCGAATGATGACGTTGGATGAGTTGGTAATTTGACTGACCGAACCTGGCGCTGAGGCAATGTCTGCCAGCGACAAGGTCTGGATGGAATCGACAATCACCAGGTTGTACTGGCCAGTCTGAATGGAGGCGGCGATGTCTTCGGCGCTGTTACTGGACGCCAGCTGCAAGTTCTCTGAATCAACCGCACCCAACCGCTCAGCCCGCAATTTGACCTGCGACACCGACTCCTCGCCGCTGACATATAGTACCGGTTGCTGCCGAGCAATAAAGGCCGCGACTTGTGCTAACAGGGTGCTTTTACCAATTCCCGGCTGCCCCGCCACCAGCACCACGCCGCCCGG
>CAUOVX010000040.1:0-6498 GCA_963508115.1 uncultured Candidatus Saccharibacteria bacterium | reverse complement strand
CAATGCTGGCGGCACAGTCATCGGTGTCGTCACGTCAGAACTGCCAGACATTGCGCCGCGTAGCAACCGAGGATTAGCAGAGAACATCATCAACCAGGGCGGCGCAGTCCTGTCAGAATGGATGCGCGGCGACGGCATGAAAATACGCAAATGGAGCTTTTTGCAAAGAAACCGCCTGGTCAGCGGGCTAGCAGACGCTATCGTTATCACCGAAGCAGCTGAACGTAGCGGCACGCTCAATACCGCAGCATACGCCCTCGAGCAGGGGCGTGACGTATTTGTTGTCCCTGGCAATATCACCAGCCCATTATCCGCAGGGTGCAACAACCTGCTACTTCAAGGTGCCAATCCAGCGCTCTCAGCCAAAGACGTACTGAACGCCATCGCCCCAACTTGGAAATCCACCCAGCCCACCCAATGCGCATTGCCGATTGGTTCTACACCAGACGAAATTGCCATCGCCAAGCTCATAAAACATGGTGTGCGCAACGGCGATGAGCTACAAAAACAGTCCGGGCTATCAGCGGCTGATTTTGCCACAGCGCTGACCATGCTGGAAATCAATGGCGTGATCAAGCCACTCGGGGCAAACAACTGGACGCTACGATAACGCCTATGCTTGAATATACTTCACCATAGTGGTATGATATTGTCAATGAATGCAGAACATCAACCACAGTTTCGTCCCACCAAGTCCCCAGAAGAACAACCTGTCTCAGACGACATAGTAACACTACCGAACGGTGTGACGGTAGCAGGTGCGATGCTCAGCCTATACGGTATCAAGCATGCCGACTCCCTCAAGGGCATGGCAGCACTAGTTGCTGGTGAGCTGTCAGACAAAGTCGATGGTTCACTGGCGAGGGCCCTTAACCAACAGTCAAAATTAGGCATCAAGCTAGACCCCATCAGGGATAAAATCGTTGGAGCAGCAGCACTACTGAAGTTATCACAAGAGGACCCCACATCAAAAGCCATGGTGGCGACAATTGCTGGCCTAGAATCAACAAAAGCCATTGCTACCGCTGTTGCCGAATACAAACACAAGCAACTCCCCGATGAGCGCGAGCCACTTCGCCCAACTCAAGCAGGACGGGTCAGCAGCGCACTACTCGCAGCAACCACGACATTACTCATCATCGGCAAGTCGGCAGAGTCTTTGGGCCATCAGAAAGCCGCCAAGACGCTGAAAGGACTAGGTAAACTGAGCTTTGCAGGCTATCTTCCTATGGCAGCAGTAGCGGCTGGACAATACGTTAAGCGCGCCCGCGATCTGATGGATAGTAACCAGAAATAGCGCAGAAACCGCCACGCTCAAACGGCCATTATTTGATGGGTCGTCCAATATGGTATAATATAAAGTTATGAAAAATCTCGTCATCGTCGAGTCACCAGCCAAAGCTAAAACCATTGAGAAATACTTGGGCAATGATTTTCATGTCTTGTCAAGCGTGGGACACATCCGCTCGATTGTCAAAAAAACCAAGGACGGCACGCCACCAATTGATGTGGCGAATGATTTTTTTGCTGTCTACGAAGTTGATCCAGAGAAAAAGAAAGTCATCACCGAGCTAAAGAAAAATGTCAAAGCTGTCGGCAAAGACAACGTCTGGCTGGCCACCGATGAAGACCGCGAAGGGGAGGCGATTGCTTGGCATCTCTGTAAAGTGTTAGATTTGCCGATTGAGACGACCAAACGCATCGTCTTTCACGAGATCACCAAAGACGCTATCACCAATGCCATTAAAAACCCGCGTACTGTTGATATGAATCTGGTGCAAGCTCAGCAGGCACGGCAAATCCTCGACCGATTGGTTGGCTTTGAGCTCAGCCCAGTGGTCTGGCAAAAAGTGCCAGGCGGTAAGTCGGCTGGCCGCGTTCAGAGCCCGGCAGTGCGACTGCTAGTCGAGCGCGAACGAGAAATTATGAAATTTGCAGGCAGTTCACAGTTCAAGGTGACCGCCGTATTCATTCACGACAACCAAGAATTCAAAGCCGAGCTCAACCAAAAATTTGACTCTGAAGCAGCCGCCCACGAATTCTTAACTAGCCTCAAGTCAGCCACATTCACCGTCAGCGACATCTCCAAGACGCCCGGCACTCGCAACCCAGCCGCACCGTTTACGACCTCGACTTTGCAACAGGAAGCCAACGCCAAACTTGGCTTCAGCTCCAAAGCCACCATGGCCTCAGCGCAGCGGCTCTACCAGGATGGTAAAATCACCTACATGCGTACCGACTCGGTCAATTTGAGCGGGCAGGCCATCACCAGCGCGACTGATTTCATCAAGCGGTTGTACGGCCCAGATTATTCCACTGTCCGCAAATTCAAAACCAAATCCGCCTCCGCCCAGGAAGCCCACGAGGCCATCCGCCCAACCGACATCACCCGCGAAACCGTCACCTCAAACGAGTACGACCAAAAGCTCTACGACCTCATCCGCCGCCGCACCCTGGCATCCCAAATGTCGGCAGCCAAATTAGAGAAGACGACAATTTCCATAGATATCCAAGGAAACGACAAGTTACATTTTGAAGCCAAAGGCGAAGTCATCACCTTTGACGGCTTCTTGCGTGTCTATGGTGGCGGCAAAGACGAAATCTTGCCAAAGCTCCACACCGGCGGCACACTTAAAACCCACGACATCACCGCCCGCCAAACCTTCGCCCGACCACCAGCCCGCTACACCGAAGGTTCACTGGTCAAGAAGCTCGAGGACCTCGGCATTGGCCGACCAAGCACCTATGCCACCATCATCGACACCGTGCAAACCCGCGGCTACGTCGAAAAAGGCGACAGCGAAGGCCAACCGCGCGACGTCATCGTCCTCAGTTACAACGGCGAAGAAGTCAGCCGCGACGTCGTCCAGGAAAAAACCGGTTCCACTCGCGGCAAGCTCATCCCAACACCAAGCGGGGAACTAATTGCCGACTTTTTGACCGACCATTTCACGCAAATCGTTGACTATGATTTCACCGCCAATGTCGAAACTGAATTTGATAAAATCGCCGCCGCTAACCTGGCTAAAAGCGCCATGCTGCAGGGATTTTACACGCCGTTTCACAAACTGATTGAACAATCAGGCGGCATCGACCGCAGCAAAGTCGGTGCTAACCGCGAAGTCGGCATTGATCCAAAATCTGGTAAACCAATCTTGGCACGCTTTGGCCGCTTTGGCCCAATGTTGCAACTGGGCGCTACTGACGACGAAGACAAGCCGCGCTTCGCACCGCTGCCAAAAGGTGCGAAAATCGAAACAGTCACCCTGGAACAAGCACTCGAAATGTTCAAATTACCGCGGGTCGTTGGTCAAACCGAAGACGGACAAGACATCAAAGCCAATATCGGTCGCTTTGGCCCGTACATTCAAGTCGGCAAGCTTTTCGTCTCCATCAAGCCCGAAGATCCGCATACCATCACTCTGGAGAAAGCCCGCGAACTCTACACCGCCAAACTCCAGGCCGAAGCCGAGAAAAATATCGCTGATTTCGGTAATGGTGTTAAAGTCCTTAACGGACGCTTTGGCCCGTACATCACTGACGGCACTAAAAACGCTAAAATCCCTAAAGATACCGACCCTAAAGCTATCACCCATGAGCAAGCTCTGGAACTTCTCAAAGCCGCTCCCGCAAAAACATCTCGCCGTGGCCGCGCGTCAACCAAGTCGAAAGCTTCTACCAAAAAGCCCACAACTCGCAAGAAAAGCTAACTAATCAAAATACCCGCTCGACATCAAGCGGGTATTTCTTTCATCATCAACTATATTACAGGCGGCGGCGACTGATGACGTAGGCGACAGCTGCTGTAGTCAATCCACCAAGACCCAGTACTGAAACAACCATGTTCTCAGTACCAGTTCGTGGTAATTCAGGAGTTGTTGGAGGAGTAGGAGTCGTTGGTGCTGGTTGACATTTACTCATGTCAGTCGTGTGCTTTGACTCAGTAAACTCTTCCTTTTTAATCTCACGAATTTCTTTCGTTTCGATGACACAAACCTTGATCTTAGCTGGAGCTTCCTTACAGTCGTTCGGGTTCTTTGAGTGCTTCTTGGCGTCAAATTCTGAAGCCTTGATAGTTACTGGGTATTTCTTGTCTGACAACCGGCAAACTTCCATAGTAGGCTCAGGGTTAACCGTGACAGTCGTCTGACAGTTTTGGCTAGTTTTTTGAACATTGGAGCCTTCTTTACCATTCACCGTAACGGTAACTTTGTAGTTACCAGCTTTTGCATATGTGTGTTGAATTTCAGATGAGGTGGTCGTTTTAGTGGTGCCGTCACCAAAGTTGTAGGTGTAGCTGGTGACACTAGCGCCACCCTTAGCAGTCGCTTTGGTGCTAAACTTGAAGGTATCGCGAGATACTGCAGTTTTTTGCATGGCATCACAGGTCAACACAGGTTTTGCTGGAGGAGTTGTTGGCGGACCCCAAACTGGGTTACCACAATCCTTGATTACACCGGTGATAAACTTGCCATCATTGTCAAACCAAGCATAAATTTTGTACCGTGTAATACCGTCAATAAAGCTCTGACCAGTTGTGTATTGGTAATACGTGTGGCCAGCAGCGCTATACTGACGAGAAGGCGTCACCTGGCGAGTACCAGCTTTTGCCTGAACAGTGACCGCATTGGTGGCAACAACACGACCATCGACAGTAATATTTCCGTTAGCGTCAACCACACCCTCACGCATGTTTGAACCGCCTTGTACCATCTCATCATTGATGTACCATTGGTTGTACAATGATTTGATCTCTGGACGAGCATATGCTGATTTCAATTCTGACAGAGAATTGGTACCACAGTGGACAACATTAAAGTTACTACAGTTGGCAGCCTTAGATGGAGTCGCCATCCAAACACCACCGATGAGAGCAATCCCCAAAGAGATAGCAACACCGATTTTCTTAAATTTATTCATAAAAAAACTCCTCTTCTTTTGGTCCTCACCTCGGACCTTATAGCTCCATATTATCATAAACTTTATTTTTTGTCAATAATAGTGGTCATTTATCACATATTGTCGCTCTATCGGTAAAAACCTCGTCTGCTATAATAAGAACATGTTTAATACCGCCCAACAACTCATCCAATCCGCCAACAACATCGTCATCATCCAAGCTGAAAACCCTGACGGCGACAGCCTGGGTTCTAGTTTGGCGCTGGAGGAAGTGCTGAGTGACTTGGGCAAGGCCGTGACGTTGTACTGCCCAGTCGATATCCCCAAATATCTGCGCTACATCCGCGGTTGGGACCGGGTGGTTGGCGATTTTCCAGCCCACGCTGATGCCACCATCATCGTTGACACCAGCGCCGACGTGTTGCTCAGTAAGGTCTTAGAAACGCCAGGCGTACGGCATTTTTTGGAGACACACCCAGTCTTGGTCGTTGACCACCACACCGCCGAGTCAACCCTGAGCTTTGAGCACACCATGCTCTCTGACACCGTGGTGGCTACTGGAGAATTGCTCTACCAATTGTTCACCCACGCTGGCTGGACCATCAACCAGCAAGCCGCCGAGAACCTCCTCATCGCCATCATGTCTGATAGCCTGGGCCTCACCACACCAAACACCACTGCGTCGACCTTTCACGTGGCCGGTGAATTGACCGAGCTTGGCGCCTCCAATGCCGAAATCGAAGAGCGGCGGCGCGAATTTATGAAAAAATCGCCGGAAATCTTGGCATACAAAGGCAAGCTGATTGAGCGAATCGAATATTTACTGGACGGACAATTGGCGCTGGTACACGTGCCGTTTGAGGAAATTCAAGCCTACAGCGACGCCTACAACCCCGGCGCGCTGATCGGCGACGAACTACGACTAGTCGAGGGCGTGGCGCTCAGCTGTGTCATCAAAACCTACCCCGACGGCAAGCTGACCGCCCGCCTGCGCGGCAACCTACCAATCGCCGACACCGTGGCTGGCTACTTCGGCGGCGGGGGCCATCCGTATGCGGCTGGGTTTCGCGTATACGAAGAGTACGATCAAATCGTACGGGAGCTGGTCGAGGCGACTAGCCGTGCTTTGGAAGAGGTACGACAGAACTAGCACTTATTACAATATTTCAGCAGTTAGCAGCATGCTTTACCAACGTCTCGCAACAGGGGCCACGATATTTTTATAACATAATATTGACAAAAATCTATTGACGTTTTGTTCTATTATTGGTATATATATTTCAGAGCTCGGCATAATCATCGGTGAACAAACCTGGAAGAAATTAGCAAACACAAGTATAGTCGCCAATCTACTTAGTAAAATAAGACTCGAGTAAGATCTATCGATAAATATAACTCAGACCCGCTTGCTCCAAGCGCTGCATTATATTCCCATGTATCGCAAAGTGATAAATGAGTTCAAGCGCCACAGAAAGCAGATATAGAAAAATATCTTAAAAATGGTATAATATTATCCAATATGGGCTAACAAATTTATGGAGGACAGATTATGGATTATAAAGAAATAAAGCTTAATGTTTCAAATAATAAAATTAAAGA
>CAUOVX010000039.1:0-6975 GCA_963508115.1 uncultured Candidatus Saccharibacteria bacterium | reverse complement strand
TTGCAAGTTCTTAAACCGAGTCACAGCGATGACAAGCAGCACAGCAATGACCACCAGCAGCACCGACACCGCCAGCGCAATGATCCAGCTCAAATTTGGCGCGTTATGAATGGCCTTTTGCAGACCGCCAATTGCCATAATCGGCGCCATCAACGCCAGGCGCAGCAGCAGGATTGACGTCATCTGAATTTGCTGAATATCGTTGGTCGATCGGGTAATTAGCGAGGCGGTGGAAAATTTATTAAAGTCTGCCAGCGCGAAACTTTCGACTCGCTCAAACAGTTCTGTCCGCAGTTTTTGCGCCATACCGGTGGCGATTCGCGATGCTAAAAACCCGATGACAATTGAACACAACCCGCCCGCCGCCGTCACCACAATCATCGCTAGTCCGTTGTGCCAAATCGCTGGCATATCTTGTTTGATGATGCCGTTATTGACGATTTCCGACATCTTGTCAGGTAGCCACAAATTCGCCATCACCATAGCGTACGTAAAGCCGACCAAGATGATAAACATCAGCCAGTAGCCGCTAAAAATTCGTAAGATATGCTTCATAATTGTTCTTTTAGTCCCTCAAATCCAGTCTCTATTTTACCATAATACAAGCCAATCGTCACAGAGCCTCATTGGACAAAAGTATCCGCTGGACGTATACTGTTTTTAGCGTCGGGGTGTGGCGCAGCTTGGTAGCGCGCACCGTTCGGGACGGTGAGGTCGCTGGTTCAAATCCAGTCACCCCGACCATAGGAATTATCTGAAGCGCATGTTCACCAACGAGAACCTCTGGCGACTACGAAAGCAAAGGAGGTTATATGCGGCGGCGAGTTAATGTACGCGGAATTATTATCAACGATCAGGGCGAGATTTTTTGCCAACAATTGACCGCCAACAATGGCAAAGGACGGAATTTTTGGTGTACGCCGGGCGGCGGCTTGGAAATGGGCGAAAGCTTGCTGGATGGTCTACGCCGAGAAATGATTGAAGAAACGGGTGTTGAACCAGAGATCGGAAAGTTGTTATTCATACAACAATTCGCCGAATCAGGCGAACAATCAGCGCACGGCCCGAATGAACAATTGGAGTTCTTCTTCCTCATCACCAACTGGCAAGGTTACCAGCACATCGACCTGAAACAAACATCGCACGGCGTCAAAGAAGTGGCGAGATGTGGCTTTGTTGATCCAAAAACCACGCGGATTTTGCCAAGCTACCTGACAGAGGTTGATCTGGATTGGCTGATTAACAAATCAACTGACGTTCAGATCATCAGCGAGCTATAACTACTCCGCTCCGTCCTTGTTATCCTCAGGCTCCTTTGTCTGTTGCTCAGCGACAAGTTCCGCGCGCACTTCCTGCTCGATCTCCTGGCGCAGTCGTTGACGCTCTTCATCAGACACGGCTGCCTGCGACTTTTGTTTGTAAGCTTGCGCCCGTATCAACACCGGTGTAACTACTAAGCCAAATACCGTTAAGATGCCGAAAATAGTCAATAATTGCCAGTTGGCTGTCAAACCGTCACCGCTATGTTTTTGCCACAAAATACTCAAACCCACCAAACTCAACAAACTAGCACTACTAATGGTCAGCGTTACCAGTCCTGAAATGATTGAATCGTTACGTTTGAAGGAAAGAAACTTGGCAATCAACGCCGTCAGCGATGTGATGATAAATGCGGTGACTGTCAGCTTAGTCAATATTTCTTCGAGCTGACCACAGAACATATAATCATAGCCTCCAGGAAACTCGGAGCTAATGTTCGTGTTGCAAATACCCAAAGAATGTAATAACTCCCAGACTAATATCAATGCACCCAACAGCCACAAAGCATTGACAATTAACGATACGACCGACAGTGTCTTGATCAATCGCTGGTCATCCTCCAGGCGGGCAACTCCTCCCATGGCAAACAGTGAGGCGACGGCGGTAAACAAGGTAGTTGTCAAGATACGCCAGTCTACTGGACCAGACAGGGCAGCCATGATTCCCATGAGAGCACAGACCGAGAAAAGACTGATTGATATATATAACAGAAATTGACGTATTCGTGATAGTTGGTTAGTTTGTTTCATGTTGTTACTATACCACAATGCTTATGTTAGCGCATGGCCCGAATCATTTTCCTCAGCTGCTCAACCGCCCGAGCACGGCGTTCTTTTGTCCAATAGGTATCAGCGGTGGCCTTTTCGCCATCGACCGTGGTTTCCTGCAGGAAATGACCGACCACACGACCATCCTTTAGCGCCGTCACGTCAGGAACATACACTCGCGGTTGGCCGTTCTCATCAGTGCGAAGATGTGGCTTTAGTTTCTCAACTAATTTTTTGTAGGTAGCGTCATTGGTTTCGCGGGCATGGCGAATGTCCAGATAGTAAATCTTGTCCAACCCTTCGGCTTTGGCGGCATCGTCAACTAGTGGCGCCAGCTGCTGACACCACGGGCACTGCTGAAATCCAAGGAAAATCAAGCCGCTACCTGACTCAAATTTCTCCAAAACCTCGTCAGCCGAAGCAAAGACGAAGCGATTGTCATTCGCCACGCGAGAATACGCAGCCTTAAAGCGAGCAGCATCTGAGGGCTGCGGTGACGGGGGCGTCTGCGAGCGTGACCAGATATACCAGCCGCATATGACGATGGCAATGACACCGACAACTAGCGCGACAAGAAGCATGCATTGGTTATGGCGCCTGGCTGTTTTCGCATGTTTCATCTGGACCTCCTGTTAGTTATCCTTGATGCCAAAAAACTTCCGCGCCCGCTCGGTCACTGGATGATCCATCACCTGCTCTGGCGGACCATTTTCGATAATCTCGCCCTTGTCCAGAAAAATCATCCGCGTAGCTACTTCGCGCGCAAATTTCATTTCGTGGGTGACGATAACCATGGTCATACCTTTGGCGGCAACCTCACGGATCACGTCTAGCACTTCGCCGATCATCTCTGGATCAAGCGCTGAGGTTGGCTCATCAAACAACATGATATCCGGCTCCATAGCCAGGGCTCTAGCGATGGCCACGCGCTGCTTTTGCCCGCCTGAGAGCTGCGAAGGAAAGGCCCCGGCTTTGTCCGCCAGCCCCACGTCTGCGAGCAATTTCTTCGCCAAGCGAGTCGCCGCCCGGTCAGACAATTTGCGTAATTTCCGCGGCGCTAGTTTGATATTATCCAGCACGCTCAAGTTCGGGAACAGATTGAACGATTGAAACACCATGCCAACTTTTTGGCGCAGGGCGTTCAGGTCGACTTTTGGCGCTGTCGTTTCCACACCATCGATGACAATGCGCCCGCCCGTCGGTGTCTCTAGCAAATTCAAGCAGCGCAAAAAGGTTGATTTACCAGAACCACTTGAACCAACAACCACAATCACTTCGCCTTCATGAATTTCAACATCAATATCCCTGAGCACACGATTGCTGCCAAACTGTTTTTTGAGGTTAGCCACCGTGATGATTACTGGGCGCTCAGTACTCGGTTGCGCCACTTCTCTCACCTTATTCACTGCCATCTTTCAATCTCCTCTCTACTCGGGTCATCACACGGGTAAATATCGCGGTCAATGCCAAGTACATCACCGCTGCAGCAAACAACGACTGAAAAGCAGTAGCCGTCTGAAAACGAATATTGTCAGCGCCGCGCATAATATCATTCAGCCCAATCCAGCCAACCACTGAAGTCTCTTTCAACAGGGCGATAAATTCGCTAATCAGTGCCGGCAACGAATTTTTGAGCGCTTGTGGCAAAATCACCAAACGCATGGCCTGCCAGCGACTAAAGCCCAGCGAACGAGCTGCTTCCATTTGCCCCTTGTCGACACTTTCGATACCGCCGCGAATAATCTCGCCAATGTACGCACCGCTATTGATACCAAAGGCAATCGCTGCCACAAAGATCTTCGGCATAAACTGATACGAACCAAAGACGACGTAGTACATAATCAACAACTGGACCAGAAGCGGCGTACCCCGAATGATGTCGACATATACTTTCCCAAGCCACGCCAGCGGATTCCAGCGGCTCAGCCCTTTGGCCCACGAGTAGCGACCAAGTGACTTAAACGGTCGTACGTCCGAAGTTCGCAACAGGGCGATAATGATACCAATAGCTGTACCGAGGAGTAGTGACAAGACGGTCAAAACCAACGTTACCTCTAGACCATGCCACAGATATAACCACCGACCGTCGCCGAAAATCACTTCCAGGAAATTCACAATTCAAGCTCCTTTTTCTTCATCGATTCAAGCGCTGCGGCGCCAAAATGCTTGCGGATAAGATTGTCATATCGACCATCTTTTTTCATCTCCGCCAACACTCGGTTAATTTTTTCCAGCAAGTCATGGTTATTGTTTTTGATGGCAATCGCATAATGCTCGCTCGATAACTCACCCGGTAAAATTTCCAGGTCTGGAAAGCCAGCCGTGTATTGAGCCGCGGGCGCATCATCCAAAATAACCGCCTCGACGCCGCCAGCATTGAGCTCCGTCAACACACTTGGCGCGGTTGGGAATTGTGACACTTTGGCGCCGGTAATTTTTCCAGCCAGTGTATCGCCTGTCGTGCCTAACTGTACACCAATTTTCTTACCCGTCAGTTGATGTCGATTCCGAATTGGACTGCCTTTCTTGACAATGATCCGCTGCGAGGCAGAATAATACGGCTCGGAAAATAGCGCGTTTTTGGCACGCTCTGGCGTCACCGACATGCCAGCCACCGCCATGTCAATTTGCCCCGACTCTAGCGCTGGCAGCAATCCGTCAAACGACATATCTTCAATTCTCAATTCTTTATTCATACTGCGGGCAATTTCTTTTGCCAAATCAACATCAAAGCCAACAATTTCATTACCCTGCTTGTACTCAAACGGCTTAAACCCAGCATTAGTGCCCATCACTAACACGTCATCACTCTTACCAAATCCACCTTCGCGCTGCAAAATGTCAAACGCCATAAAGCCAATCAACGCCACAAACAGTCCAAGACCGATCCACCAACTAATTCCAAAGCCTTGACGTCGCGTTTTCGTTCCGTTCATGCTTATCAGTATACGCGCTTTGTGGAGAAATGATAAGCCCTAAGCACATCAACACCTACTGCGTATAGTGGTATAATTAGATAATATGAAGAAAAAGATTCTCAGCCGCGTCTGTAGTTTTCGTACTTTTGTCCGCATTAGCATCGTCCTGATGCTGGCCCTCAGCGCAATATTCATCGTCGCCAGCCAGTACAAAACCGTGCAATTTCGCGACGCCAAAATTGATGAAATTTTGTTCTATTTTAACAACGGTCTAGCGGGCGGGCAATCCAGTAGCCTGGTTTCAGCAGTTTGGAGCAATGTGCCATATGCTATTGGATTATTTGTCATCCTACTACTCCCCATACTCCTCAAACTACGCTGGAAAACAATGCCATTTCGACTGCGCCACCAAACCTATTACGCAAGTGGTATTTTTGTTGTTAGCCTGACACTCCTGGCACAAAGCTTCAGCATCCCAGCCTATGTCAGCGCTCTTACTCAATCATCAAAAATCTACGACAAGCACTATGTTGATCCGCGCGGCGTCAAATTGACGTTTCCAAGCACCAAACGTAATTTGATTTATATCTATGTTGAATCGCTAGAAAATACGCCCGCCTCCAAAGCCAACGGCGGCATGAGCGATAAATCAGTCATTCCAGAGCTGGAGAAATTGGCGCTGACCAACACTTCATTTTCACACCAATCCTCCGGCCTTGGTGGCGCCCTACCTGCCCACGGCACCACCTGGACGGTAGCAGGCATGACTGCGCAATCCGCTGGCGTGCCACTCAAAGACGGCGGCGTGTTTGGCGGCCGCGACCGCAACGGCATGGGTGATTTCAATAAATTCTTGCCCGGTGCTTATACCCTCGGGCAAGTACTCCAAAAAGCTGATTATAATCAATCATTTATCATGGGCTCAGATAAAACTTTTGGTGGGCGCGATAAGTTACTAGAGCAACACGGCAATTACCACATCATCGACTTCACCTACGCTCAGCAGCACGGTTTGATTCCTCAGGACTACAAAGTATGGTGGGGCTACGAAGACAAAAAACTTTTCCAGTTTGCCCGCGATGAAGCCACTCGCCTCAGTAAATTAGACAAGCCATTTAACCTACAAATGCTGACCGTTGACACACACTTCACCGACGGCTGGCTGGACAGTGACACCTGTAAACAACAATTTGAAGCAAAATATGATAACGTCCATGCCTGCGCTTCCAAACAAATCACCGCCTTCGTCGAGTGGGCTAAACAGCAACCGTTTTACGCCAACACTACTATCATCATCAGTGGTGATCACCTCGGTATGCAAACGCCGTATTACGAAGAGAAAATCGCCGGCGCTCCCTACCAACGAACCGTCTACAACGCCTTCATCAACCCTGCCGTTCAGCCAACTCGCGCCACCAACCGCCAATTCGCCACCTTTGACATGTACCCATCGACCTTGGCAGCGCTGGGTGTGACAGTGGATGGCGACCGCATGGGGCTGGGCACCAATTTATTCTCAAATCGCCGGACACTGGTTGAACAATTTGGCGGTATCGACCAACTCAACGCTGAACTCAGCAAACGATCGAGCTATTATGAACGAAAAATTTTAAGCAGCTCATAAGCACATCACCTCACACTGCCTCTTGCCGCAACGTAATAATACGGGGCTCAGCCCACAGAAAAAGGAGGACATATGCCACCAACCATGAACCAAGAAGAAACCACCAAGCCACTCGAGCAGTTTGGGACAGACATCACAGCACTAGCACGTGAGGGCAAACTCGACCCGGTCATCGGGCGCGATGAGGAAATTCGCCGCACCATGCAAATCCTCAGCCGGCGCACTAAAAATAATCCGGTCCTCATCGGCGAGCCAGGCGTTGGTAAAACCGCCATCGTCGAGGCCCTGGCGCAGCGCATCGTCGTGGCCACCACCCTGGCGGGATCCGAGGAGGGGGATGCCGCCA
>CAUOVX010000038.1:0-7042 GCA_963508115.1 uncultured Candidatus Saccharibacteria bacterium | reverse complement strand
ACCCGAGCAAATATAACGTGTTCGTCAGCCGCCTTGACAAAATCTTTGTCACTCAACGCAGCCAGCGCCGCACCAGTGATAGCTTTGTCAGAATTATTGATGCCAGCCGCCGAAGCGATGAACTGCACCGTCCGCGGGTTGTCGCCAGATATCACCCGGATACTGACGCCTTGGTCTTGCAAAAATTGAACAGTTTTCTGAACACCATCGCGCAGCGCATTGCGCAAAATCACCGCACCGATGGCACGGCCAGACCCAGCAGACAAATCCTTCAGAGCGCTCCGAGAATCATCAAACTCAGCCAGTAGCAATACACGCAGGCCCGCGTCAGCCCATTCGTTAATTTGACGCTGGCCCATTGCATCAACCGGCGCCAATTCTGTAACAAACTCTGGTGCACCCATGACAACCGTGTGGATTTTGCCCTCAGACTCAAACCGCAGACCCGCCATTTTGCGCGCAGACGAGAACGCCATAACGTCAATAATCTTGGCGTCCTTGAGCGGCGTGGCTGCTTCCAAGATAGCTTGACCAGTGATATTGCCACCACTGGTTTGCTCCGCGATCAAGGCGACAATTTTCGAAAGCATTTCGTCTGATTGATCGCCACTACCCAAAGCAACGATTTTTTCCAACGTCACTTCGTCACTGGTGAGCGTGCCGGTTTTGTCGACACACAACAAGTTGAGCAGCGCCATGGCTTCGATAGCTGACAATTTTTGTGGCAAGACTCTAGCTTGCGCTAATTTGATCGAACCAAATGCCAAGAGCAATGAACTTGCCAGCAGCAAACCCTCTGGCACAACGGTCACGGCCGCCGAGGTGATAGTTTTTAATATCTGCACCGAGTCCTGACCAGATGTCATGTAAGCGATGAAAATCAACGCTGCCAGCCCAAACGCACCAAACGTCAAAAAGCTAATTGCGCGCTGAATCGCCCGCTGCAGGGGAGTCAACTCTGGTTTGTACTGCTTCAGCACTTGGCTGATGGCACCGGCTTTTGTGTCCGCGCCAACTGCCGTCACGCGTGCTTCGCCAGAGCCAGCCAACACAGTCGTTGCTGCCCAAGCCGCGTCGCCAACGCTTTTTTCGACGGCCGCCGATTCGCCAGTCAACATACTTTCGTTCAGTTCCAAGCCTTTGACCTCCAGCATCTCCACGTCTGCTGGCACTTCATCGCCAGCGATCAGTTGAATCTTGTCGCCGACCTGCAACGCATCATACGCCACTTCCGTCACAGAGCCATCAGCCGACAACAGCCGTGCCTGCGGTTGACTCATCAACTCTAGTTTCTTGAGTGCCCGTTTGGCACGAATTTCCTGGACGATACCAATCAACGAATTTACCACAATCACCACCGAGATAAACCACGCATCGCGGTACTCCCGAGCATAAATCAACGCACCCGCCAGCAGGAAAATCGCAATAACAATCGGCGAAAACAAATTACGACGAATAATTTCCCAGTAGCCGTTCATTACTTGGCGCGGACCTTCCTGTAGGCAAACCGTGCGCCCACTCGCCATTCGCCGTGAACATCAGGATCAAACTGATGGATTTCGCCATTTTTGATCTCTGAAACCACTGCCAGGGCAGGGTTATATGGCGCCAATGTTCGGTAAAAAATCAAATCCTCCTCGGACTGTACTGTCATGCCAGGGAACACTTCTTGAAATTTTTGGCGACCAAGGATATTAAAATAATCCGGTTGGTATTTAGGCGGATAGAACTCGTCCAGCCTGAGCCCCATGCGCACTGCTATTTTCTTGACATCCGCCAGCGTCATATTAGACGACGCGCGCAAATAGAGTAGCAACTGATTGTTCGATGCCATAAATACCGTCGCTTGAGCCGTACGGCCAACATCAGACAACGGCAAGATAAATCGCTTTACTGAGACATCAATATCAAAGGCTTCGCTGATTAATGCTTCCAACTCCGACGCGGTCACTGTAGGCTTCATGGCTTTATTTTACCATTTTCAATCGCACGCGTATACTGTAAGTATGGATTTTTCTACACGCTACGCCAACCTCAACGCCAATCAACGTTCTGCTGTCGACAAAATTCACGGACCGTTGTTGGTTATCGCAGGTCCCGGCACTGGCAAAACCGAGCTCTTGAGCATGCGAGCTGCCCACATATTGCGCCAAACTGACACCTTGCCAAGCAATATTTTATGTCTAACGTTTACTGATTCGGGTGCGGTGAACATGCGCCAGCGCTTGCAGCAAATCATCGGCGAAGATGCCTACAAAGTCGCCATTCACACCTTCCACAGCTTTGGCTCAGAAATCATCAACACCAACCGGCAATATTTTTTCCGCGGTGCAGATCGGCAGCCGACTGACGAGCTGACACAGCAACAGATTCTACAAGAAATTTTCGAAAGTATGGACTGGGACAATCCACTCAACGCCAAAAATAATGATGAATTTATCTACCTCAAAGAAACGCTCAAAACCATTTCCGAGTTCAAAAGCAACGGTCTGACCTCTGAAGAAATACAACGCATTCTGGACGATGTGGAGCAAACAGTCACAGAAATTTCTGAAGCCATCGCGCAGCTCTTCCAAACCACCATCAAAAAATCGACCATCCCGGCGTTTGCCAACGTTGCAGAAATAGCAGCAGCCATCACCCCGCAGCCTCTGCCAGCAGCCATCACACCGTACGCCAACGTTCTGGCGCTCAGCATGGCCAACGCCGCACAAGAGGCCTTGGAGAATGACACCACCAAACCCATCACCGCCTGGAAAAATGCGTGGTGCAAGAAGAATGCAGCAGGGGAGTTTGTCTTAAAAGACAGTGAATCAATCACTAAACTGCGTGCCGTCACTCACGTGTACGACCAGTACCGCAGTGCGCTGGCACAGCGTGGACTGTTTGACTATGACGACATGATTTTAAATGTGCTAGATGCCTGCAAACACCAGCCAGATCTGCGCGCCAACCTCCAAGAGCAATACCAGTTCATCATGGTTGACGAATTTCAGGACACCAACCTAGCACAACTACAACTATTATTTAATCTGACTGGCGACGAGTCTGAGCCAAATATCATGGCAGTCGGCGACGACGACCAGGCCATCTTCAGTTTCCAAGGCGCCGATGTCGGCAACGTTCAACGCTTCCGCCAGCATTATCACGACCCAGCCGTCATCGTCCTGACCGACAACTACCGTTCGGCAGAGCAAATCCTCGCCACCGCCCGCAGCGTCATCACCCAAGGTAGCGACCGCTTGGAAAACACCATTCCCGACCTATCCAAACAACTCACTGCTCACGCCTCATCATCAGGCGCCACGGTGAACCTCAGTCGTTTCATGACGCCGCTGGATGAAAGGGCAGGTGTTGCTAAGCAAATTGCACATCTCATCAACTCAGGCACACCGCCCGAAGACATCGCTGTTATATCTCGACGACATCACGAACTGATCGAGCTCTTACCTCATCTGTATCAAAATAACATCAGCGTCAACTATGAGCATCATGACGATATCCTGGAACTAGACAGCATCAAAGCGCTGGAGCTCGTAGCCCGCATCGTCATCTCACTTCACAACAATGACCTGATCACTGCCAACAGCTTACTGCCAGAATTACTGGCGCATCCAGCATTTGACTTTGCCGCCACTGACATCTGGAAATTAAGCCTAGCTGCCTGGCGCAACCGACAGTTCTGGCTCGAAGCTATGCTTGCCCAAACAACATTCGAACCATTAGCTCAGTGGTTGTTAGAACAAGCCAAAAATGTTCCCAACCTCACGCTCGAAGAGCACATCGACGAGCTACTAGGGCTCACTGAAACCGCCACCAACCGCGCCCTCTATACCTACTACTTTTCACCAGACAAATTACAGTCAGACCCAGAAGCCTACCTCACCACCCTAGAAGCGCTGCGCACCTTGCGCCAGAAATTACGCGACCACTACACCGAAGCAACGCCAACCTTGACACAGCTTCTCCAGTTCATCAATCTCCACCATTTGACCAAGACTCGCCTCACCAGCATCAGGCCAGCCGTCGAACACAAATCAGGCTCAATCAATCTCATGACCGCCCACAAATCAAAGGGCTTGGAATTTCCACACGTATTCATCATCGGTGCGACCGACAACATGTGGGGCGAGAAAGTCCGTGCACGCAGCCGGCTCATCCGCTATCCAGCTAACCTACAGCTCCAGCCAGCAGGCAACAACTACGACGAGCGTTTGCGCCTATTTTTCGTCGCCATGACTCGCGCCAAGCAAACCCTGCACATCAGTCACAGCCTCACAGACACTGGTGGCAAAGACAATTTGATCGCCAGTTTCCTAAGCTCTCTGGAGTTAGACACGTCAACCATTGATACCTCCGAGACTGCTGACGCAACCGAGTCACTGCTCACCGACTGGCGCGCCAGACTGACTGAACCACACGGCACAACCCTACAGGAAGTCTTGGCACCAATCTTACAGCACTACAAACTGTCCGCCACCCATCTAAACAATTTCCTCGACGTCTCACATGGCGGACCTCAAGGATTTTTGTTAAATAATTTGCTTCATTTTCCGCAAGCCAAAAGCCCATCCGCTGCCTATGGAACCGCTGTTCACACCTGCCTACAACAACTGCACGATAGGTTCGTCGCGGACGGAAACTTGCCGCCACGCCCAGAGATTATGCGTTTGTATACTCAAACCTTAGCAGCGCAACATCTGTCACCAGATGACACCAAACTGTTCACCGAAAAAGGCCAGTCAGTCTTGACCACTTTTCTGGACGCCAAACAGAGCAGCTTCACCCAGCAACAGCTGGCTGAACTTAATTTTGCCAATCAAAATTCCTTCGTCGACCAAGCGCAGCTGACAGGAAAGCTAGACCTGGTCGATATAGACAAAACCGCGAAGACTATCTACGTCACCGACTACAAGACCGGTAAGCCATCGCACTCCTGGAAGGAAACATCTGACTATGAAAAAATCAAGCTCCACAAATACCGCCAGCAACTGATGTTCTATCAACTTCTGGTGGAGTCCTCACACGATTATGGCAATTTCAGCTTCACCGGCGCCCGCCTACAGTTCGTCGAGCCGGACATGAAAACTGGCGATATCCTCAGCCTGGAAGATACGTTCTCCGAGGAGGAATTAGCTGAATTTGCGCGGCTCATCGGCGTCGTCTGGCGAAAAATCACCACTCTGGACCTGCCAGACATCTCTGGGTATTCCGCAGACTATAAAGGTATGGTGCAGTTCGAAAAGGACTTATTAACAGAGGAAAGGTAATTATTTTCCATATATTGTTGCTATTTTTTACAGTTCGTGTTATGATATTCATTAGCTTTTGTTCGTGGAGCTAACCCTGGTGAGATATCGCAAATGATATCAAACCCTGGTCATGCTTCGCACAAAAGCATGGGTTGAAAGGGGGTTAGCTCTTTTTCTATCGCCGCAACTCGCGGCAGAGAGGGGGTGAGACCCTTGGTGTTTTTCTCTTATCCCGTAGCATCAATGTATAGCTACGGAGATTATACCACTGCAATGACATGCAGTGGTAGAAACCACCATGTTGCGTATAGGCGTCCTGGAGATGCCGGTACGCAGTTTAAATGCCCATACTGCGGGCATTTCATGGTGTAACACCACACAAATACGACAGTCGGGGTTTGTGCGACCCCGAAACCACTGACCTCCGCGGTCAGTAAAGGGCGTCTGTCCGCCCCTGGGGTGATTCGCCCAGCTGGTAGCCCAGAAAAGAATCACAGGACATATAGCTCTAATCGGCAGAGCGCCCGCGTCGACAACGGTGTCGACGCAATGGGAGGCTGCGGGTTCGAGTCCCGCTGTGTCCGCTTCGCGGTTGCATGCGCAATCACACGACCTCATCACCCGTGTGAAGCCGTATGTAAGCGAAAAAACTTGGGTGTTTCCACCACTCCGCCCGAGTTTCATTGACTTCTCAGCTTTGTTTTGTGGTCCAATGGCGTACAACAAAACAAAGCAGGTGTATACCGCTACATCGAGAAGACCAATGTTTTCAACACAGAGTGGTCAGGTGTGCCAGGCTTGGGAGACAGGGCATTCGAAGTCCACCGTCTCGCGGGTTCGACTCCCGTCACATCCACTGAGATGGCACAATGGCGTGTCATCTCTCCCTCCCCGGGTTCGCGAGATTCACTCGTGGCAGTTTTTCTCACCGTCGAGATCAACTCCGAGCAGAACCGCTTGAGCCCACCAGCGCCCCTCATTCTCAATGGCGAGAGTGAGGGGTTTTCTCCTTTTTTGTGGTAAAATAACAGAGATGACATCATTTTGGGACAACCTACCGCAGCCGTTTTTCATCTTGGCACCCATGGAAGCCGTCACTGACGTGGTGTTTCGTCATGTCGTGAAACAGGCGGGCGCGCCCGACGTGTTTTTCACGGAGTTTGCCAATGCCACTGGTTGGGTACATGCTGGCGACAAGGCTATCGCTGGGCGACTGGTCAAGACCGACGACGAGCATCCATTGGTCGCCCAAATCTGGGGCGGCGAGCCAGGCGACATGGAGCAATTTGCCGCTCACTGCGCCAAGCTCGGCTTTGACGGCATCGACATCAACATGGGCTGTCCCGCCAAATCCGCCATCAAATCAGGCGGTGCCGCACTGATTCGCCGACCCGACGTTGCCATGGCCGCCATTGCCGCTGCTAAAACCGCTGGGCTGCCAGTTAGTGTGAAAACACGGCTGGGCTATTCACGCGTTGACGAGTGGAAAGAATGGCTGAGCACACTACTGGCGCAAAACCTCGCCAACCTAACCATCCACCTCCGCACCAAAAAGGAGATGAGCAAAGTCCCAGCACACTACGAACTCATCGACGATATCATCGCCCTACGTGATGATATCGCCCCGCAGACGCTCTTGACCATCAACGGCGACATCCGCGACCGCACCCACGGCGAGGAACTATTTCGAGCCCACCCAGGCTTAAATGGCATCATGATTGGGCGGGGAATTTTCAGCAATCCGTTTTGCTTTCGGAAAGGCGGAGTGTCTTCAGAGATCGAGGATAAGC
>CAUOVX010000037.1:0-7145 GCA_963508115.1 uncultured Candidatus Saccharibacteria bacterium | reverse complement strand
CACCCGGGCGAACTTTGAAGTGGAACTTGGTGTGGCACGGCGGCAGTCCACCGGCTCGGGCGATATCATCAATTTCCGCCACGTTCCAGGCGCTGACGATGTTGCGCCGCGACGTCGGATTACTCCGTATCATGTCGATGGCATTTTGGATTTGGTCAATCGTCCCACCCTTGCCATCCGGCCATTTGCGCCACTGCACGCCGTAGACTGGCCCCAAATCACCCCACTCCTCGGCAAATGCATGGTCAGTCGCGATTTTACCGATAAATGTTTTCATGCCAGCGCGCCACTCCTCGCCATTGATTTCTGGAATGCTTTGGCCGGTTTTCTCCAAATAATTCTTGTACGGCCACTCGTCCCAGATGTGCACGCCGTTTTGTGCTAGATATTCAATATTACCCGTGCCTTTGAGAAACCACAGCAGCTCGTGCGCCACACTGGTAAAATACAACTTCTTGGTAGTCATGGCCGGAAAGCCGTCCGCCAAATCATACCGCGTCTGCACGCCAAATACTTCCGTTGCACCGGTGCCAGTGCGGTCACCTTTTTTCACGCCGCTGTCGCGAACCTGCTGTAACGCGTCTAGATACTGCCTCATATTTCCCTACTCCCTTTAACTACAACTAGTATACCAAATACTCATTAGCTCTTGGAAGCTACGGAAATGATTAGCAAATATATAAAATACTAATTATTCATAATAATTTGGTTGCGCTCGGCTGCCCGTTCACGTTCAGCCCGAAGAATCTCCTGCGATTCTGAGCTATTGAGGTCTCGAACATTAATATAGACACCGTCGCGAAGGTTGTATCCGGAGGTCACCAAAACACCCAATTGCGAATCCGCATAATTCACTGATTCCGTTTGAGAAGTATAATCAATTAGGTTAAATGAGTTCGCTTCAAGCAATGCCGTGCCACGGTTGTCTTTCCAGGTGGCAAATACACCAATCTTCTGGATAGGATGGTTGATTTCGCCTCCTTGTTCGTCAAGCAGTGGCCCGCAAATTGGTCCAAAGAAAATATTTTCTATATCTGGCAAAATCTTTTTCAAAACATGATCAGGCGGCAATGAAATTACTACGCCCAGTCGCTCATCAAATTCTTGAGACAATGAATACCGTACTGTCTCTGAATGACCTTCAAAGTCATTAACTTTACGGCGTGGATCAAGGTGTTTTAGCTCTGGTGGCGAAAATAGCAGTCTGGAATTTTTGGAAAGATCGGAAGTGCCGGGAATGATGTGAGCACTCTTTTCAAATAGATCTGGTCGCCCCATAACACTAAATGGCGAGGCATACTGCTGTACTTGAGAAGGGTCTCCCGGTACTTTTTCCAGATCAAAACCAGCTTGCACAAGGTTTTGTATGGTATCAAACGCACACGCCGTGCGTAGCTCTCCGTCCTCACCTTGGATTTGGTTTGGCATCAACAATTGATGCCCCAGTCCTTTACCCAACTCTGGACCCAATAGATGGCCTACTTCATGCGCAACAATACTACTAGGAGCGCGATTATAATTAGCAATAAAATACGGGAAATATGACCCATCTGCGTCGTCAGGCTTCTGATAGGCCCGGCCACCATAGGTCTTCTCTTCTGTATCACCACCATTGATCATCACAGCCATAATAGCACGACTGCCCAATACGCCTTTGTACTTTTCGCGATATGATTTGGTAATTCTTTCTATTAATCCGTCAGAAAAACACCCACCAGGAAGATCGGGAGGAGTTCTATCTGTCAAATTAATTATTTTAGTGAATGCATAAGCTCCAGCAGTCGTGTCAGTTATCCACCCCGTTTGCTGCTGAACCTCCTCTGTAATATCACTAGTGCTTCTGCAATTACGGTAGCCCTCAGGTTCTAAACTCACTACACCAAGAGCGATATCATATGGCGGTAATGAACTAGCAGCCTCCTGTGGCTTGGGTTGAGAAGGTTTCCCTCCATATCGAGCCCCAAGCTGATATCCTGCACTCCCCACTAATCCAGCGCCAATACCAACTAGTGCAGAAAGCCCCAAAAAGTGACGGCGAGGCATCCCAACTCGCTCTAGTAACAGTTGCTGCTCTGACTCCGAACCACACTGGAAAACAGCTGAGGTATGACCTTCGTGACGTTCACACATAACTAAGTGATATTTTACACCATAAATGCATTTTTGTCAATACCAGCAAAAGCGGTATCGGTGCCACCCAGGCCACTCTTCAAAGACTATTTGTTCAGTTCTATCAGTTTTTCGACCGTTTTGTCGGTGATCATGCGGTTTGCGATGTCGCGGTGGACATTTGGATCGTTGAAGCGTTCAGCTATCTTTGGATCTTTGCCATACTGTTGCTTCATAGCCTCAATTTGTGTGGATAGTTCTTCGTGAGAAACTTCTACGCCCAATTCCTTGGACAATTCTGCCAGCACCAAACCAGCCTTGACGCGCTTTTCGGCAGCAGGACGGGCTTCTTTAGCTCGCCAATCATCCTTGTCCTTGAACTTTTGTGTCTGTAGGTAGCTGTCCAGTGTCAATCCACGGTACATCAAGTTCTGCATCAAATCTTGCTCAATTGACCGAATCTGATCGTCAATCAGCAGTTCAGGCAGCGCCACCTTGGAAGCGTCTGCTAATTCACCAACCAATTCATCTTTCAGTTTCTCGTCAGCTTCACGCTCTTTCTGGGCGGTAATCTCACGCTTGATGTCAGCTTTGAGTTCGTCTGCTGAGGTGAATGGACCGCATTTGGCAGCAAATTCATCGTTCACTTCAGGAAGTGACAATTCATTAACTTTGTGCAGTGTCACTGTAAAGACAACGTCAGCACCAGCCAGTTCCTTGGCGTGATAATCCTTCGGGAACGTCAATTTCAAATCAAAGGTTTCGCCAGCCTTGTGCCCAATAACACCCTCTTCAAAGCCAGGGATAAATTGACCAGAGCCAAGCTTCAGCGCAAAATCTTTCGCTGCACCGCCATCAAATGGTACATCATCTTTTTTGCCAGTAAAGTCGATGACCACTTCATCGCCTTCTTTGGCGGCGCGCTTAACTTCCGTTTTTTCAGTAAAGTTTTCACGCATCCGAGTGATGATTTCCTCTACTTCTTTGTCCTCAACTTTGACGGCTTGCCGTTTAGCCTTCAACTTTTTGTAGTTGCCCAATTTGACCGGTGGGATGATCTCTACTTCTGCAGTGAATTCCAGTTCCTGACCTGGCACAAATTTCTTTACATCAACAGCTGGACGGTCCAGAGCTTGGATCTTTTCTGCCATGAAGGCCCCAGCTACGGCCTTGCTCAGAGCATTGTCCAAGGTCTGCTCCTGCAGCGCCGCTGGATTAACGTGCTTTGCGGCAACACTGACAGGGACTTTGCCTTTGCGGAAGCCCGGCACCTTCACATCAGCCGCCATTTTAGTAAGCGCTACTTGCTCAGCGGCTGACAGCTCTTCGTTACCCAGTGAAATGGTCAATTCTACTTTAGTATCTGATAGTTTCTTTACAGTCGTCTTCATATCTGTTGATTATAACAGATAAGGGGCTAAGCCTCAAATAAGGCGTCCTCGTCACCGTCGTATCGATGATCAGTCACCACGCTGATCATGCGGGTGAAATTGACTTTTTGTTCAGTTGATTCGACTAAGTTTTTCACAGTGTAGGTTTCTGATTCTAACTCTTCTGGACCCACAAACACGGCAAATGGCACTCGCTTTTTCAGGGCAGCTTTCAGTTGTTTATCGATCTTACGACCCGTGATGTCAAGCTCAGCAAACACCCCTTCAGAGCGTAACTTCCTGGCAAGCGCATCGGCGGCGCTCATGACTTCTGGACTGACTGGGATAATATACACATCGGTGTGCGTGGCTAGCTCTGGCAACAAACCGTGGACTTCCAAAAATACCTGCATGGTCGTTGCACCCATACCGACACCAACCGTCGCCATCGGTTCAACACCAAACAATCCGACAAGCCCGTCGTACCGACCACCGCCAAACATAGCACGATTGTTTTCTGGCGCATTGTCAAAGAACTCAAAAACTGTGCCAGTATAGTAGTCCAGGCCTCTCATCAATGTCACGTCAAACACCGCATTGGTCACACCCTTTTGTCGCAACAGATCCATGACGGTGCGTATCTGCTGGACACTTGGGCTATCACTCAGCTCTGGCGGCAAGTCATCAACACTCTTCATGCTGATCATCTGAGCCAGCTTCGGCAATCCCTCACGCGAGCCCTCAGCACCAAAAATTTCAATGGCTTGCTGCTTGAAGGTCTCCGGCGGAATCTTATTTTTCTTATCGAGCAACTTTGTCATCATATTTGCGCCGATGACATCCAGTCCCAAAAATTGACCAAGGAGTTGATTGACCAGTTGGCGGTTATTTACTCGCACTGTAAACATGTCGGGGCGCGCGCCAAAGTTCAGCACTGAGCGATAACTCATCTCAATGATTTCAGCATCGGCCATGGGGCCGTCCACACCAAACAGGTCGGCGTTTAGCTGCCAAAATTCACGCTCTCGTCCGCGCTGTGGGCGTTCGTAGCGCATGAAATTTGCGATCGAATACAGGCGCGCTGGCACTGCAAATTCGTGCCGCCTGGCTGCCACCATGCGGGAAATTGACGGCGTCATCTCTGGACGAATAGTTACCTGGCGTCCACCACGGTCTTCAAAAGCATAGGTTTGCTCACCTGCCAATTCTTGGCCTGACTTTGCCAGATAGATATCCATGGGCTCCAGTAACGGAGCGCCGTATTCTTCGTAACCAAAACTTTCGACGGTTTTGCGCCACACGTTAAAAATATAATTTTGCAGACGTTTTTCCTCTGGGAAATAGTCTCGCGAACCTTTGTAACTTTGTGTTGATAAACTGCTCATGTTAGTTCCATTATGTCATTATTTCTTATATATATCAATCAAAAACGCCGAGGCAGAACTCGGCGCGGACAATCAAAAAATCAGAGCTCTACCTCGGCAACACATGCGGATGATGGAATGTGAATGAAATCATAGGTTAATTATAGGGTATTATAGACTGTTTGTAAACACGTTTGTTGACAAGCACGCGAATAATTGATACATATCAGCTTTTGCACATGCAGAGGCTGGCGTCTCGCCTGGAGCCACCAGGCTGGAGACGTCCCACTTCGCGGAGAATAGCCTTTCTCCGCCCGACTCCAAGAGGAGTTATCATGAGCAAGAGAGGCATTAGATGTGGCGACGACTGCATTTTAAGGCGGCTCTCCAACGGACAGCACTATATGACAACACCAAGTGAGGCTCCCACTGGATCCCGTGTGTATGAGTGCAATTTCGATTCAGACTTGAGATATCAGATTCTGTCTCATGGTACGGTCGTGATTCACCGTAAGTCTCAGTGCCCGTCCTGCCAAGGGCGATCTAATAGCCCTCTTAGAGAGTCTGGTCAGTTTGACGGCAGAAGTGCGGCTGTATATCGTTCTCCTGGCACAACCAACATACTCTACGGCGGCAGGAGCGGTAACACTCCTGACGATGGCCATGGCCATGTCAGAGCAACAGGCGGCCCCACTGGTGAGAACATCGTGTTCTGGAGACTTCCAGAGGACGAAGGCGGTCAGACGATCGTCGACAACTCGTGGGACGTTACTGGAGGTAATGATCTGCGATGACAGAGCTTAGGCTCTGGAACCATTGACCCGGACAAGTCATAAAACTGTCCATATTTCTTAAATGTAGGTTATAATCATAGGACTATGAAAAATAGCATCAAATTATCTTTGCCAAAGTTTATAACCGAGGCTTTCCCTGTTCTTGAAGACGCAGAATATATACGCTCTTTCGCAGGACTTTTTATATTGTACCCAGATACCCAATTCTATTTCTTCCAAAGCGCAGGCCACGATTCACTACGCTCATTTATCCTTGTTGCTACGGACTATTCTGACCCGTTTGACCAAAGCTACGAATTAAAGGAGATGACAGGTAAATACGAGTTTGAGTTTACGCGTATTGTCGCTCCATATAGAAATAATAAGTTCATAGAACTTCGCCAACATGACGATATGGAGGCAGGTTACGACATACGAGATCCTCATGGGAATTGGTGCTACTATTTAACGGAGGCGACATACAGGCCAGATTGGGTGGAGCGATGATCGATAGCGTCTTTATAGAATGAGTTTCATACAATTCACTCCTCAGGTACATAAATCAGACCACCTTCATCAGCGGAAGTTGTCACCCAACTGCTCATAATCTCATCATAATAAGATTCAAATACTTGCTTATTCTTTATTTCAGCTCCTCCCCAGCTAGCATGAATGAGGGGGTTCCCATTTCGCGGAGAGTATTTCCCTGCCCGACTCCAAGAGGAGTTATCATGGAGCAACGCGGCCGCTTTGACGGAAGAGAGGCGAAGATCTATCGGTCCGGAGGAATGATCAATATCTACTACGGTGGTAGGTAGATAACATTCCTAACGATGGCCACGGTCATGTGAAAGCCACAGGTGGTCCGCTTGGTGAAAATATCGTCTACTGGCGACTACCTGAGGATGAAGGAGGCAATACCATAATAGACAACAGATTCACGACCATGAATGGCAACGATCTGAGACTAGACGTCTATCTGACCGGCCTATATTAGGCTAACAGACCTGGACAAGTCATAAAACTGTCCACTTTTCTTGATATAATTAAGGTTGCCGTATGAATAATTATTCAAATATCCTATTTCCGGAAATAATCAATGAGGCTTTTCCAATTATCAATGATGCGTCGTATGTTCGCCAGCTGGCGTCGCTTATACCACTCTGCCCTGATACGGCATTTCATCTGTTTGCTGATAAAAATGGATCCTTCTTCGCGCTAGTAATGACTGATTATCCCGACCCCACTAATCAGAGTGTAGAGCTCAAACAGATTTCCGGAGAATATGAATTTGAATTCACCAACCTTGTCAAACCGTATACCGACGATAAGTATATAGAAGTTCGTGAGAATGATGAGATGGATGAATCGTTTTCCGTTCCAGATCCAAATAGTTATTATCATTATTATCTGGCAGCGGTGAAGCAAAAGCTGGACTGGTAATAGCTAATCCACAGCAGACTGTCGCCTTAACACATGCTGTTGCAGCCAGCAATACATCGCCACAGTTGCTGCCGCGCCGACATTGA
>CAUOVX010000036.1:0-7422 GCA_963508115.1 uncultured Candidatus Saccharibacteria bacterium | reverse complement strand
AGGCGGCGGCGGAGGCGGCGGCTGGTAAGTTATGCATGATATTTCGCTGTTAGTATTGGCGGCCATTTTGCTGCTGCTCTCGGGGTCGTTCTCGGGTCTTAATGTTGGACTGATGATGTCGCGGCCCGATGATTTGCGACGCAAGGCCAGGCAGGGCGACGCAATCGCTGCACGGGTGTATCGCTATCGTAAAGACGGTTATTATCTAATCTTTTGTATTTTGCTGGGCAATGTCGGCGTGAATGCGGCGATGTCAATTTTGCTGGGTAATATGACGAACGGCGTGGTTGGTGGGCTGATTGCCACGCTGCTCATTACTATGTTTGGTGAAATTTTGCCGCAGGCGATTTTTACGCAGCGTGGTTATCAGATTACACGCTATTTCTTCTGGTTGCTGGATGTGATTTATGTGCTATTTTGGCCGCTAGCCCGGCCGATGTCCAAGCTGCTCAATCGCTGGGTAGGCAAGGAAGCGCCGCAGTTGTACTCACACCAAGAACTAGAGCAGATTATTCACGAGCATGCTGAGCGGTCGGACAGCCCAGTTGATTATGACGAAAGTCGAATCGCGGCAGGAGCGCTGCAGTTTAGTAAAAAGACTGCTGGTGATTTGGTGACACCGATGAATGAGGTGTTTACGGTGGAGTTGGATGATGAGCTGGATGCGACGCTGCTGGCGCAGATCAAGCACGCCGGGCATTCGCGGATCCCGGTGCGTGATGATGAGCGGCTGGTAGGAATTTTATATGTCAAAGATGTGGTGGGGCGCGAGCTGCCACTGCCGGTGAGTCAATTGTACCGTGACAAGATTCATGACATCGACGCGCGGTCGCGGCTGGATACGGTACTCAGCCGATTTATCCAAACTCGCAATCACTTGTTTGTGGTGATGGATGATGAGAAGGAGCTGGGTATCATCACGCTGGAGGACGTGATTGAAGAGATTTTGGACCAGGAAATTGAAGACGAATACGACGAGGAATAGGCTGGGTGAGCTTTCTAGCATGGTATACTAAATGTAGTTGATAATGTAGTGGTGGGCAGGGAGAATGATATGCCTAATAAGAAGTATGAGGCTGATGGCGTTCCTGAACGCCTGCGGCAAATAACGGTCGAGACATTGCCAGTTGAGGCGCCGTATATACCTGACCTCGATCCATATACAGAATTGCAAGAAGTGCTGTATATTGATAAAACGCAGGCGGGTGGTGTTGGCAGATTGGCTGTTGACGGTCGGCAATCAATGAAACCGCTTGACATGGATAAACTGCCAGATAAAGGCACTGTTGTATTGATGAGTGTATGGGTTCAGGCTGATGAAGGGGGGCTGCGCCAGGGGGTTGTGGCGGATTGTCGACAATATGATGGACAATTTGACCTCGTAGATGGAGCTCAGGAGATTGATTTTATCGATCAAGAAGAGGCATGGGATATACTTGAAGTACGGCAGCACCAGGTAGTTATTTCTGCAGTGGTTGACAACGACAGCAACGGGAAGACGAAGGTGTGGGGTGACCCGGCATTTTATGACGCTGCAATACACATGGCTAAATTGATAAATAAGGAAGCTAAAAAACACACCACTGCTAAGACCGGAGCTGAAGAGAAAAGCAAAAAGTCGCATAAAAAATCGAAGAAGCCTAAGAGGTAGATTGTCACTTGAGCGGTTATTTATTCAAAAGTATTTGACATTTTATAGTACCTTGTATAACATAGTACTATGTACAAAGAAACTACAAGGAGTAAGGTATGAGAAGAATTGATATCATTAAGCGGGCGGGACGGAATCTTCGCCAGTCAAAAGGTCGGACGATTTTGACGTCATTGGCGATTTCGGTCGGGGCGTTTACGATTGGTCTGGCGCTGATGGCCGGTGAGGGTGGTCGGCTGTATACTAACAGCATAGTTGACGCGGCTGGCGATAAAAAAGTGATCATGGTTGCTAAAAAAATTGAAACTGAAAAGAAGGATCAATTGCCAGAATATAGTAGTTCAGAGCAAGATGCTGGGAAAAATAAGGAATCAGCCATACGAAGCAAATATGTGCTCAATGACAAGGACTTAGAAAAAATTCGCCAAACGCCGCATGTAAAAACGGTAACACCGGCGTATTCAACTGATGGTGTCGCCTATGCTAAAAGCTCGGCGAATAATAAAAAATTTGCGTTAACAGTGGCTGTTAAAATGGATAGAACTCGGGCAGAATTGGCGGCGGGGTCACTGGAAGATTTCATGCCAAAACCAGGTGAGATTATTATCCCGGATGATTATGTGAAGCAGTTGGGATTTAAGGATGCGCAGTCGGCGATTGGCCAGACGATAACCTTGGGTGTGCGCAGTGCAGCGCAGGGTGGAGACGTTGCCAAAGAGGTGTCGTTCAAGATCGCGGCGGTGGACAAAAAGTCAGACACTGTTTTGTTTTATGAGCCAATGCTGAGAATTTCAACAGCTGATGCTAAGGCTATCTATGAATTTAGCCACGACAAGAGCCAGCCACATCAGTACTCAACGGCGATTGCTATGGTGGATGACGAGAGTAACGTTGATGCTGCTAAAGATGTGATTGGCAAAGACTATAACGCGTACTCAATTCAGGATATTCGGAAGGCGCTATTAACGATGGTTAATGTAGCACAGGTGGCGCTGGCAGGATTTGGTGGCTTGGCATTGCTGGCTAGTGTGTTTGGAATTGTGAATACCATGTACATTTCGGTGTTGGAGCGAACTAGTCAAATTGGCTTGATGAAAGCGCTGGGGATGCGTGGTCGTGATATCGGTAAGTTGTTCCGGTATGAGGCAGCATGGGTTGGTTTGCTCGGCGGCTTGATTGGCGTTGGGTTGGCAAGTTTGGTGACGTTACTAAACCCAGTGATTACTAACACCTTGGGTTTAAGTGCAGGGACGAACTTACTGGTCATCAATCCGCTGCAAATCGGGCTGTTGGTGTTTGGACTAGTAGTGATGGCAGTAATTTCTGGCTGGCTGCCGAGCCGCAAAGCAACAAAGCTGGACCCAATTGAGGCATTAAGGACGGAATAGGAGAAAGGTCATGATTGAACTAAAAAATGTGACAAAAGTTTATGGCAAAAAGAAGAACCAATTTACGGCGCTGAAAAATGTCAGCCTGACCATCCCAACGGGAGCTAGTGTAGCTATCTTAGGTAAATCTGGTTCAGGAAAATCGACGCTGATGCACGCGATTTCCGGGCTGGACCGGCCACAACACGGCCAGGTGATCATCGACGGGCAAGATATTTTACAACTGAAGTCAAAGCGTGTTGATGAGTTTCGTGCCAAGAAAATCGGCTTTATCTTCCAGAGTTTCTTTGTCCAGGGCAATGAGAGTGTGATTGATAATGTCAGTTTGCCGCTGGAAATTGCGCGGCTGCCACGGAAAAAGCGAGCGCACAAAATCAACGCGGCGCTTAAGGCGGTGGATTTGTATGATAAGCGAAAAAACCGCGCTAAGGACTTGTCGGGCGGGCAGAAGCAGCGCTTGGCGATTGCCCGGGCGATTGTTGGTGATCCACAAATTATCTTTGCCGACGAACCGACGGGTAACTTGGACAGTGAAACAGGTGCGAAAGTGGAAGAATTGCTGTTTGATTATAACAAGCAAAAGGGTGTAACATTGATCGTGGTGACGCATGACGCTGATCTGGCGAAAAAATGTGATCATCAAATTATCATCAAAGATGGTCGGGTTGAAAAGTCGACCGTGCCAGAGGAGAAAAAACATGGACGTTAGTGCTTACGCGGAAAGCCTGGCGATTCAGCTCCGTAAAGGTTTTCTAGTATACTGCGTACTGCTAGTGTGCGCTAAGCAACCACAGTACACTGGCGATATAGTCAAGCAATTGAGTGATTCGGACTTGATGGTAGTAGAGGGCACGATTTATCCGCTGCTGAGCCGTTTACAAAAATATGGCTATCTCAAACACGAATGGCAGGAAAGTGAGCAGGGACCGCCGCGCAAATATTATTCACTTACTGATACTGGCGCAGAGCTGGTAGATGAATTAAAAAATCGTATAAAAATGTTGAACACTTCGCTAAAAAATCTTGAGAAAGGAGCAAAGCGATGAAAGAAATAACCAGAATCCATTTGGCAAAGACGCCGTTTAGTGTGGAGGTTGATGCTAAAAAATCTTTGGAACAATATCTTGATTCAATCCAGAAAAATATGCACGCTGAGCCAGAGGCGATGCGCGAAATCGAGGCGCGAATGGTAGAGCTTTTGGCGGAGCGTGGCGTGTCGAAGGACGGTGTGATCAGCTATGATGATGTTGTGGCGGTTCAGCAACAAATGGGTGAGCCGCAGGACTTTGCTGACGGTGAAGTGCCAGAGACGGTCGACACAGCTGAGACGAACGCGAGCAAGCCGACCAAGCGATTGATGCGTGATCCGGATAACGCAATTTTGGGTGGCGTGTGCGCTGGGATCGCTGCCTACTGGGGAATTAATCCTTTGTGGGTACGCTTGTTGTTCATTTTCTCGCCATTTATCACCTTTGGTACCTCGCTACTGATTTACATTGTATTGTGGATCAGTATGCCAGAAGCGCAAACGGCAGCTGAAAAATTACAGATGCGGGGAGAGGAAGTGACGCTGGACAGCCTGAAAAATTTTTCTTTCACTGACAATAAAAAAACGCAGGTTAAAAATACGTTCATTAAAATTGTACAAGTAATTACTTCGTTTGTATTGATCATGATCACCTTTGGTCTGTTGGTCGCTGTACCAGTAGGGCTCTTTGCTGGCGCAAGTGTCATCAGCTGGATGGACGGTTTTGCTGCGCAGCCATGGGCTTTAGGCTTGCTGATTTCTGCACTTATTGGTGGTGCTGCTACGGTGACGCTGTTTGGCGTGTTGACGGCTAGCGCAATCAAGTGGAAGTTTACGCGAACGGCACTGATTGCAGTGATTATCAGCACCGTCATCGGAGCATTTTGTATCTCGAGCTCAGCTATATTTGGTACACAGACCCTAAGAGAGCTGGCGCGGGATGAAGAACGTTTGACAAAAACAATGACCGTGGAGCTACCAAAGAACCTTGAAGGCGTTAAATATGCTGATGTAACCAGTAATGGTTTAGTTAGTAGGCAGGCTATACCATCTCAAGAGACCAAGATTGAGGTAAAATATTTCTCACGTAAAGATGGTAAGGCGCCAAAAGTACAAGCTGTCGTAGAGGGTGATACTCTTAAGATCAATGTTGAACATGATTCACAGCTGTCTTGCTTGAATGAGTCATTCTTTTGGGGTGTTCACTGTGGCGGTATCACAAAGGTTACCGTGTACGGACCTTTGCAGCTGAAACCGTATAGTCAAGATATTGATGACGTTATCCCGTACCGGGGGTCATCGCGGACCAATGGCGCATTTTTGTAGAGAATCAACGGTTTGATATAATAAACTCTATGAATATGAGTTGGTGGCAGGCAATTGTGCTAGGAATTATTGAGGGAATTACCGAATTCTTACCTATTTCTAGCACAGGCCACCTGACCATTGCTGAGAAATTGATGGGTATGCCCCTGGACGATGAGGGGCTGATTGCTTTTACGGCGATTATTCAAATTGGGGCCATAGCGGCGGCGGTTATTTATTTTTGGCAGGATATTCAGCGAGTGTTGATCGCCTGGTGGCGTGGCTTATGGTGGAAACGGGCGCGACGGAAATTTGACTACAAGTATGGGTGGGCGATCATCATCGGTTCAGTGCCGATTGCGGTAGTGGGACTGGTGTTTAAGGATGAGATAGAAACAGTGCTGCTCAGCCTGTGGTTTTTGGCGGGTGCGTTGATCATCTGGAGTGGCGTGATGTGGCTGGCTGATAAGTATGCTACTACCAAGCGCGTTGAGAAGGATACGACGTGGAGAGATACGCTGGTTATTGGTTTGGGTCAGTGCCTGTCGCTCGTTCCTGGGGTGAGCCGCTCTGGCGCTACGATATCAGTGGGGTTGCTGCGCGGTTTTGACCGAGTGACAGTGACCAAATTGAGCTTTTTCCTGGGGATTCCAGCGTTGGTGGCAGCAGGGCTGTTGGAAGTCGTGACTAAATATAAGCACATTTCTGGCGGCGTTGGCTGGACGTCAACCATCATCGCGACAGTGGTGTCATTTGGCGTGGGTTACGTGGCAGTGGCGTGGCTCCTGAAATTTATCCAAAACAATAATTTTCGCTCATTCATCGTCTACCGATTCGTGTTAGGATTGCTGTTGATAGTGTTACTGGGCGCGGGCATAATCTCTCACGTTTAAGCCAAAATTGGTATATAATGAGGGCATGCTAGATATCAAATTTATTCGAGAACATGCTGATTTGGTGCAAAAATCAGCACATGATAAGGGATATGCTGTTGATATTGCGACATTGTTGCAATTGGATGACGAGCGCCGCAACCTGCAAAAGCAAGTTGAAACACTGCGTGAACAGCGAAATGCAATTTCAGCCAAAATGAAAGGTGGTCGCCCAGATCAGGAGCTGATTGACCAGGGCAAGCAGCTGAAAATTGAGTTGGCAGAACGTGAAAACTACTTAAAATCAAGCGAGGAAAAAGTAGCCGCAATTCTGAAAAACGTGCCAAACATCACCTTTGAGGATGTGCCGCTTGGCGGCGAGGAAGATTCGGTTGAGGTAAAGGCCTACGGCGAGCGTAAAACGGGCGCCAAGGATCATTTGGATTATGCCGTTAGCCGTGGCTGGGTGGACTTTGAGCGCGGCGCGAAAGTAGCTGGCGCAAAGTTTTACTATCTTAAGGGCGACTTGGCGCTGCTAGAAAATGCTGTGACGCAGTTTGCACTGGATTATGTGACGAAGCAGGGCTTTACGTTCATGACCGTGCCGCATATGGTGAATATGCGCACAGCGGAAGGCGCCGGCTTTGCGCCAAAAGGTGAAGGTAGTAATGAGTATGTGGTCGAGGGCGAGGATTTGACGCTGATCGGGACGGCGGAAATGCCGCTGACTGGCTACCACGCTGATGAGATATTGGATGAGAAAGATTTGCCACTGCTGTATGCAGGATATAGTCCATGCTACCGCAAGGAAGCGGGAACGTACGGCAAGCACACCCGTGGATTGTTCCGAGTGCACCAATTTAACAAACTGGAAATGTATGCGTTCTGTCTACCGGAGCAGTCCAAGGAAATTCATGAAAAAATCCTCAGCGTCGAGGAAGCGTTGTGGCAGCAAATCGGCATTTCGTACCATGTGGTAAACATCGCGGCGGGTGACTTGGGTGCGCCGGCTGCCAAAAAATACGACATCGAATACTGGTCACCAGTCGATGAGACGTACCGCGAGTTGACGAGTTGCTCAAATTGTACGGATTATCAAGCGCGCGGCTTGAACATTCGCGTGCGGCGCGCGGACGGCAGTATCGAGTCGGTTCACACTTTGAACGGTACGGCGGTTTC
>CAUOVX010000035.1:0-7768 GCA_963508115.1 uncultured Candidatus Saccharibacteria bacterium | reverse complement strand
AAGGTTGGGTAGCGTGACAACGCCAAAGCACTCGACAGGTTTACCGCTGTAAGGACGCCTTTGATGCCTGTCGGTCGTGAGGAAATGACGATGTTTTCGCGCTCCGGTAGCGGACGACGACCGATTGACTCAAAAGTTTTCCGACCCATGATGATATCGCCGCCTGTGGTCAGCCGCTTGAAATTCGCCAAGTCTGCTGGCAAGCTGCGACCCCACGGTAAATCACCACCTCGGCCGATGGCGCGGTTGGTATCATAGGCAACGATGATGGCTTTCTCCATATATTCAGTGTATCATGAGGCGCCGGCTATATGCTATAATATAGTTCATGAATAAAGTAAATAGTTACTTGGTACCAACTGTTATCGAAAAATCTTCTGACGGCGAACGAGCGTTTGATATTTATTCACGCCTCTTGAACGAGCGAATCATTTTTCTGGGCGAGGAAGTGAACGAACATACCGCCAATATCGTGGTAGCGCAATTGCTACATTTGGCTCAGGTTGACCCAGAGGCTGACATCTCGCTGTATATCAATAGCCCTGGTGGCAGCGTCTACGATGGCTTGGCGATTTACGATACTATGAATTTCATCAAACCAGACGTGGCGACCTATGGCATCGGTTTGCAAGCTAGTATGGGCGCATTCTTGCTCTCAAGCGGCGCCAAGGGTAAACGATTTTGCCTGCCGCACGCCAAAGTGATGATCCATCAGCCATCATCCGGTACACGCGGTAAAGTGACCGACATGGAGATTGACCTGAAAGAGACCTTGGAGATTAAGGAAATGCTGGCGAAAATCATGGCCAAGAACACTGGTCAAAAGCTCGCCAAAATCAAAGCTGACATGGAGCGTGACTACTGGATGAAACCAGAAGAAGCAGTAGCGTACGGTCTGATCGACGCGGTGGTCAAGAAAGCGTAGCTTATATCTCGCGAATATCATCAAAGCGCGCGCCAGCGCCGTAAATGCCAGCTTGAGTGACAATGTTGCGCAGATTAGTGGGATTTCGAGGCATCGTCGAACATTGCTGCCAGGCTTTTGATGCCTCACCGTAAATATCACAAATGCGTCTACTGAAATCCTTGTTGAGCATCAGCGTCGCATAATATCCCATTTTCATGGTTCTGACCTGACCGTCCAGATAGTTGTTATAACTTGGATCAATTTCGCTCAATGGAGCTGTGCCCTCGGCGGTTTGTACTGGCGGGTCAATCAGTCGGGCTTTTAAGGCCGGCAGTCCAACGGCGATGCGTCCCATGTCTAGCGCCATACCTTGCTGTGCTGTATTGTCTCTTTCTATCTCCACCTGCGGTGCGACCAGCATGAAATTGCGGGATTTTGGGCAATACGAGGTCAATGGGTCAGGGAATTCGGGAAAGTCACCTTTCATCTCGCCAAATAGACTGCGGAGATCTGCTTGACGTGCTCGCTTGTAGATTTGCCGCTGATGATAACCAATAGTCTCTAGTACTCTCCTGAGTGCAGCGTCACCACCGTTAAAAGCAAAGCGAAAATCTGAGTCTATGCCATACATGCGGTCGCGAGGATGAACAGGGTGCGTCAGGGGAACCCCGTCGCTAAAACGTCCACCACTGGTCAGCGCTTGCTTGGTAGCAGTTTGTAGTAGTTCAAGTTGCAACCGATGTACTGGCTGCGCCCAATGTTCTGTTGGTAGAATACTGTAACTGGCAGCAAAGCAACGAGCAAAATCCTGGTCTGTTATTTCCAGCATCATTTGATCATTGATATGGAAGAGAGACTTGGGGTCTTTGAGCTGATCTTCGTATTGCATGATGCCCATTGGCCAACCTGACCAGCGCAAAACTTCACGCATGCCGTAGTCAACTCTGTCGACGCACAAATCTGGCGATGGACACTCCACCCAGTCTTCAGTTTCAGGAAAAACGGTCTCTTCCAGAGTTAGCCCATAGTCAGCCAACGTCTCATCGACGCCAAAAGTCTCTAGTAATGTTCGCAGGTCTTGGTCGTGTAGATTTTCTCCACCTTGGATACCTTGGAAAATCCAGTCTCCCAGGTGCGAGAAAGCCGTCTGTCCAACGTCAGAAAACAGAGTTCGTAACTCTAATACCGTTCGCTGGCGGTCGTCAAATCGATCATCACCTTCGGTCATTTTCCGCACAAAAGCCAAGCTTCCCCAAATGTGTTGCCACCGGGAAAAGAGGGTTGTATTGGGCACCGTAGAGAACGATGGCGGCAATGTTAGTTGCTCGACTGCTTGCAGTCTGCGAAACAGTGGTGAACGTGCCAGTTCCATGAGTAGTGAATCGTACGGTTGTCGGTCACCAATTGAACAGTCTCCCCATACCGCATCATGAATCACCATTGAGTTGTCCTCTAACTCATAGGATGGCATGTGTAGCGCGCCCATGATGGTCTCGCCCGGATCACCTTGATATCCCGGCATGATGTCTTCTCTGAGGTACAGTTTGTCTGACATATTCTTAGTATAAGATGTTTATAAGCATCGCCCAAGCATGAGCGATACGCTGGAGAGGAGCGGTCTATTAGTCTTCGGTTGCTGCCTGGTCTGGGCTGAACACCATGACGCCTTTACCAGTTTTTGGGTTGTAACCAAAGACGGCGGCTCGCCCCAGTTTTCTCGGCTCTGCGTCCGGGTCTAGGTCTGGTCGTATTTCCACGGCATTACCGACGATATGAGATTGACCGGGACTACTCTCCTGAGGCAAACATTGATCAATATCAACAGCGACTATCCTGTGTGGAGGCACGGGAGCTTCGTCAGGAGTGCTGGGTGTTTCAACCTCTCTGATAATCCCTTGAGGGTCGGCGACTACAAAAGCAGTCTCCCATTTTGAGCCTTCGCCAGTACCAGTGGTTTTTGTACTGAGGCCTAACTCATTTGGTCCAAAAATAACTGGTAAACATGTTAAGCTATTTTTATGATCCATGTATTTCTCCTTGTCTCTCAACATTAACAATTTGATCAAATACTTTTTATATCATAACAAAAAAGTGTTGATATGTCAATGATGTGATGTTGCTAGAAGTTGTATTTGAGGGCGAAAACCAGTGTATGATGCTTATGTCAGACGTGCTATACTTTTAACAGATACTGAGGAAAATGGAGGAAACATGGTTTATCGGCGACGGTCGACAGAGCAGCGCTATGTCAAATATCGAAAAATGATGAAACAGCAGGCAGCACCTGGGTGTAATTTTTGTCAATTTAGTCCAGAAGACAAGCAAGTGCGAGTAGTGCATGAACACTTCTTGGTGACGGATAACCTGTTTCCGTATGAGATTTGGGATAGTCATGAAGTCGCTGATCACATCATGGTTGTTCCTAAGCGTCACGTCGAGGGTATCTACCAGTTGGACAAGACAGAACGGGCTGAGTTGGTGGATATAATTGCTGAGTACGAAGAGCAGGGATACTCTGTTTATGCTCGAGCTCCGGAAAATAAACAAAAGTCTGTCGCCCATCAACACACTCACCTCATCAAAACGCACGGCAAACCAAAAAATATGTTATTCACTAGTGTTAAACCGTATATTTTGTGGAGTAAATAAATTATGACTGTTTATAGCAATATCGAAATCCGCCAAGCCATCAACGACGACATTATCGTCTGCCAGCCGTTCAATCCTGACCATGTGGCAGAAGCCAGTTTGGATTTTACGCTGGGTCACTACTACTATAAGCAGGAGTTTGAAGGCGAATATCGCGTCTACAATCCCTTTGACGCGGCCTATGTCGCCAAGTATTTTAAAGGCCCACTCAAAGCCATGCCGCACGCTGAATGGTGCAAGGAGCATGATGCAACGCCGTTTCAGAATATTCCACCAGACCATCCGATCATCGTGCTGCGTCCTGGGGAGCGAATCTTGGCGCACACGCACGAGTTTGTGGGCATTCGCGCACAGGGCGGCGCAGCGCAGGTGTTGAGCCGTAGCTCATGGGGGCGCAATGGCGTGGCGGTTTGCTTTGACGCTGGCTGGATTGACCCAGGGTATATCAATCGCATCACATTGGAGATCTACAACCTCAATATGCATGAGAGCGTGGTGTTGCCGGTTGGCGAACGCATTGGTCAAATGATTTTTCACAAAACTGGGCCAGTTGAGGGTGGCTATGGTTCTGGCGCTCGCAAGGTGAGTGATAAATATCAGACTGGTAGCGACTTGAAGGAGATTATCGCCAGCTGGCGACCGGAGATGCTACTACCAAAGACGTACCGTGACAGTCGCAAGACTCCGGTGCCAATTGAGGGCTTGAGCCAGGGGCTGCTGTGATGGAACGTTCGGGCGCTACGGGAGTCTATATCGTCATTGAGGGCAATGACGGCACGGGTAAATCCACTCAGGTGGATATGTTGGCGGCCTGGCTGAGAGAGCGGGGACGGGAGGTCGTCGTCATTGAGGAACCAGGTAGTGATGATGCTGCCAAAACTACCCCAGTCGCTAATGAATATCGGAGGGTCCTGAAAGACGGTCGGTTCAAATTGGACCCAGAGGTCAATCTACTGTTGTTCAGCGCGGCGCGGCGTGAATTGTGGTTTCACAAAATTGAGCCAGCCCTGCAGCGCGGTGTGGTGGTGTTAAGCTCCAGGAGTTACGTGTCGACCTTGGTGTATCAGGGCTATGGCGAGGGCGTGGCAGAGGACACCATCATCAGTATGACCAAACGTTTCACTCATGAGCGGTACATGAGCCCTGACTTTGTGGTGGTGTTATTTGCAAATGATCAAACCAGACAGCAGCGCATCGCTGAACGTGGTATGACAGAGGCGGTTGATAGCTTTGAATCGCGTGACGATGTGTTCCAGCAGAAGATCAATGATGGCTATCAAACTGTTGCTAAAACGCACAATATTCCACTGATTTTGGCTGAGCGTTCGCCGACTGACGTACATCAGCAAATTCTTCAAGAAATCTCCAAAAATAATATTGATTTTTGACCTAGTTTCGTGCATACTGGTAGTTAGAGAAGTAGTGTATTCACGACAGGGAGAAACAAAGCGAACGGGCACATCGCTTTTGTTGCAGTCGTGAATTAGGGATCTTCCGGCCGTGATCACTAAATTAAACTAAAGCGAGGAGTTCATACCTGTGGCAAAACAACAGTCCACGGATGGCGGACGCGTGTTCTTCACCTCTGAAGACAGCTCGTTGCCGCTGCCAAACCTGATCGCTCATCAAGAAGATTCTTGGCGTTGGTTCGTCGAGGATGGTTTGAGCGAAATCTTTTCAGAAATTAACCCAATTGACGACTATACTGGTCAGAAATTGTCATTGCGATTTGGTGCGTATCGATTTGACGAACCAAAGACCACCGACCAGTTCGCCAAGGAAAACAATGTGACGTTTGAAGCGCCACTGCACGCAACCGTTGAATTAACCAACAAAGTTACGGGCGAAGTTAAAGAGCAGGAAATCTACCTCGGTGATTATCCATGGATGACCGAGCGCGGTACCTTTATCATCAATGGCACGGAGCGCGTGGTGGTCAGCCAGCTGATCCGCTCGGCTGGTGTGTTCTTTACGGCTGACACCGTGGCTGGTCGTAATTACTACGGCGCCAAGATGATTCCAGGTCGCGGTGCCTGGCTGGAGTTTGAAACAGCACCAAATGGCACGATTTATGTCAAAATTGACCGTCGTCGCAAATTGCCAGTGACGACGTTGCTGCGGGCTTTGGGTCATCCAAAAACGTCAGAAATTCGCGAATTGTTTGCTGACATTGACACTGGTGAGACCAGTTACATCCAAGAAACTTTAGACAAAGACACAACTCGTGGTGCCAATGAAGCGCTGATCGAGGTTTATCGCCGTCTCCGGCCGGGTGATTTGGCGACAGTCGACAATGCACGTCAGATGATTGAGCGAATGTTCTTTGATTTCAAGCGCTTTGATTATTCTCGTGTTGGTCGCTACAAGCTGAACCAGCGCTTGGGTCTCGATGTCGCCAATACGGCTGAAAATCGTATCTTCCAGATGAGCGATTTGGTAGCCATCATCCGCGAAATCATTCGCCTCAACAACACCCAGGAGCCAGCTGACGACATCGACTCATTGAGTAACCGTCGAGTGAAGTTGGTTGGCGAATTGGTTGCTCGTCAGTTCCGTGTTGGTATGCTCAGGATGCAGCGCAACGCTATGGACCGCATGAGTGTGGCAGACATGGAAGGTGTAACACCAAGCCAGCTGATCAACGCTCGCCCAGTGGTGGCAGCAGTTCGTGAATTCTTCACCAGCTCACAGTTGAGCCAGTTGATGGACGAGGTTAACCCATTGTCCGAACTGAGCCACAAACGCCGTTTGAGTTCGATGGGTCCTGGTGGTTTGAGCCGTGAACGTGCTGGTTTTGACGTTCGTGACGCTCACCCGACACACTACGGTCGTATCTGTTCTGTGGAGACACCAGAAGGTGCTAACGTTGGTTTGGTGCTAAACCTCGCCACCTACGCACGGGTCAATGAATACGGCTTTATCGAAACGCCATATCTCAAGGTTGTCAACGGCCGCGTGACTGATGATGTTGTTTACTTGGACGCGGCGCAAGAAGCTGCCGAAGTGATCGCTGACGCTGGTGCCGTGCTGAACGAAGACGGTACCTTCCGTGACGAGCGCGTGTCGGCTCGTAACAACATGCAGCCATCTCAGGTTGATGCTGATCAAGTTACCTACATGGACGCAGCGCACAAACAGATTTTGGGGTCAACTGCTGCGTTAGTTCCATTCATTGAAAAGAACCGTATCGACCGTAGCTTGACTGGTTCCAACATGCAACGTCAGGCAGTACCGTTGCTCACGCCAGAGCCAGCGACTGTTGGCACAGGCGTCGAAAAATCTATTGCTGCAAACAGTGGTCACTTGACCTTGGCATCAGGTGACGGTGAAGTAGTCAAAGCTGATGCAAATGAAATTCACGTCAAATACAGTGACGGCGTCAAAGTATATGAACTCCGTCATTTCGTCAAAAACAACGACGACCGCTGCTATAACCAGAAAGTTCGTGTCAAGCGCGGCGACAAGGTAAAGCAAGGTGATGTCCTGATCGAAGGCGCTTCAGTTGCTGAAGGCGAAATTGCACTAGGACGTAACCTGTTGGTGGCCTTTATGCCATGGGGTGGTTACAACATGGAAGACGCGGTGATCTTGTCTAACCGATTGGTGCAAGACGACACACTGACGTCCATCAACATCAAAGACTACAATGTTGAAGTTCGTGAAACCAAATTGGGTCCAGAGATTGTTACCCGCGATATTCCAAACGTTTCTGAGGAAAGTCTGCGCCACTTGGACGAAAACGGTATTGTCCAGATCGGTTCTGAAGTTAAGGCCGGTGACGTCTTGGTTGGTAAAATTACACCAAAGGGTGAACAGGAACTCAGTTCTGAGGAACGCTTACTTCGCGCCATTTTCGGTGAAAAAGCCAAGGACGTCCGCGACACCTCACAGCGCATGAACAATGCTGGTGGTGGTAAAGTTGTTGGCGTTAAGATATTTAGCCGCGAAAATGGCCACGACTTGAAAGCTGGCGTATTGATGCAGATTCAAATCTTTGTGGCTCAACTCCGCAAAATCGGTGTTGGTGACAAGATGGCTGGTCGCCACGGTAACAAGGGTGTGGTGGCAAAAGTTCTGCCAGTTGAAGACATGCCATTTATGGAAGACGGTACGCCAATTGACGTAATTTTGAACCCACTGGGTGTGCCAAGCCGTATGAACCTCGGCCAGTTGTTTGAAACACACCTTGGTATGGCGGCACGAGCATTGGGC
>CAUOVX010000034.1:0-7872 GCA_963508115.1 uncultured Candidatus Saccharibacteria bacterium | reverse complement strand
AATCCACAGCGGAATATACGTCAACGCGCTGAGTATCTGCATTTGCTTGCCAATCTTGTTTACTTCTGGCGTTGGCTTTGGTTGCGGTAATTGTGCCACTGCACGCACAGCACTCACGCCATGAAAAATCAGGCAGCCCGCATACACAACAAGTAGCGCAAAAACAGCCCAGCCAATCACGCCCCACGCCAGCCCGAACCATACGGCATAGATCAGCATAAAAAAAGCCATCAGAATAGGAAACAGGGCGCTGCTTTTTGCCGCGATAATTGCTTCGTCTCTTTTTGTTGGTTCTTGGGCTGTCATATATTTCTCCTACCTTTCTTCTATGATTACTAAAAATTCTTGCTCGTCAATAACTTTCGTGTCGTATTGTTCGGCTTTTCTCAATTTACTGGCACCGACTTTACCACCGGCTACCAGATATGTTGTATCTTTTGCAACAGCGGTTTGGAAAGTGCCGCCGAGATTGCGGATTTTTTCAGCGGCAGCGTCGCGTCCCATTGACTGCAGGGTGCCAGTAATGACGAAACTTTGGCCAGTTAGACTGCCGGATTTTTTAGTAAATTGTGGCGTCACACCAAGGTCGGCAAATTTTTCGAGCAGCGTCATATTATCTTCATCAGCAAACCATGCCATGATCGATTCGGCGACAATTTCGCCCACGCCGTCTACCTCGCGCAGCTCGTCAATGGTCGCCTGGCTTAATTTCTCGATACTTTCAAAGTGATTTGCAAGGTCAATCGCTGTCTGCGCGCCAACATGACGAATGCCAAGGCCAAACAAAAATCGCTCCAACGCTGGCTGTTTTTTAGCAGCAATGGCATCGATGAGCTTTTGTGCGGAAATCTCAGCAAAGCGTTCCAGCTGTAGTAAATCATCTTTCGTCAACCGATAGATATCCGCCAAATCATTAACCAGCCCCGCCTCAACCAGTGCCTCGACATTTTTCTCGCCCAAGGTGTCGATGTCTAGGGCACCTTTGGAGGCAAAGTGCGCCAGGGCTCGCTTCAAAATCAGCGGACCACTCAAACCTTTAACGCGGTAGACGGCCTCGCCTGCTGGTCGTACAAATTCTAACTCTGGATATTGGCGCGCCAGTTCTGCTGGATAGTCAGTCGGTTTGGTGCCCGCTGGTCGCAATTCTTTGAGCACAGTTTGTACCTGCGGGATAATGTCGCCGGCCTTGAAAATTACCACCGTGTCGCCGCGGCGCACATCCAGACGAGCAATTTCGTCGGCGTTATGTAGGCTAGCGTGCTGCACCGTCGTACCGGCCACCACCACGGGGTCAAACACCGCTACTGGCGTGGCCGCACCGGTTCGACCGATGGAAATAACGATATCACGGACGATGGTTGTGGCTTCTTCGGCGGCAAATTTATACGCCACTGCCGCTCGCGGTGTCTTGCCAACGATGCCCAGCTCGGCAAACTGTCGCCGGTCGTTGAGTTTGATGACTGCTCCGTCGGTATTAAACTGGAGCGACTGACGCACCTCATCAAGATGATCGACATAGCTCATCACCTCATCCAAGCTATAGACGATTTGCGTCTGCCGACTGGTGGTAATACCCAGCTCATTCATCATCTGATAGCCAAAGGCAATTGTCGGCGTATCCTCGAGGTCATCGCGAATGATGTCATAGCCAACGAAATGGAGCGGACGCTCTGCCACCAATTTTGGATCAAGCTGACGAATTGTCCCTGCGGCTAGGTTACGCGGATTGGCAAATTCTGGCTGACCAGCCGCTCGCCGACGCTGATTTAATGCTGCAAAGTCCTCTTTGTGCATCACGATTTCACCGCGAATTTCCGTTCGACCACGCAAAAAATGAGCAAATCGCTGATTGGCACGCAGGGTCAGCGGTACGTTCTGAATCGTCCGTATATTCATAGTCACATCTTCACCAACTAATCCGTCGCCCCGCGTCACGGCCCGCGTCAAAACCCCGTCTTCATAGATCAGCGCGCAGGCCAGGCCATCCATCTTGATATCACACAAAAATTCTTCAGTGATGTCTTGACGCACCTTTTTCATGCGCTGTATCCACGCCGCTACCTCTGCCCGGTCAAACACGTCTTGGAGCGAAATCATTCGCGTCTGGTGCTGGACCTTGGCAAATTTACTAAGTGCTTTTCCTGCCACCCGCTGCGTTGGGCTGTCTGGCGTGATGAGGTCCGGAAATTGCTCTTCTAGTTGCGACAGTTCATGCTTCAGGCTGTCAGCTGCCGCCTCACTCATGATCGATTCGTCAAGCACATGATAGTGGTAGCGATAATCATTGATCAGATCTCGCAGTTTAACGATTCGCTGCTCGGCCGCCTGCCTATCAAGCTGGCGCGCTGTCATCGGCGACGACCTTTCGGTAGAATAAGTAGGTATAGGTAGCTGAAAATACGACAGAAAATGAAGCAACCAACAGCACCATGATTGGCACCAATGGGAATGAAGCAGTTTGATCAATCCAACCCGTCATGAAGGCGTCAAATTTAATGGTCGGGATGAGGATAATCACCCAAAGCAACGTTAGCATGATAGCCAGCCACAACATCCGTAACAAAATGCGGATACGACGACCAACCACGATGTCGCCAGCCATACGTACAGCCCGCATTGGGTAGGTGCCTGGCAGCGTAACAATAATCATGGCAAAAGCAGTGGAGGTGAGCCAATACAGCGATATCACTCCCAGCAGCCCCGTGATTGCTGCGGCAATCATTAACAGTGGTGTCTGGCTTAAGACATCGGCTGTTTGCAGGGTCGTATAGAGAATCACGCCGCCAGCAGCTGGCAATATTTGGCACAGGACGATGAACAATAGCACGATGAACGCGACCAGCGGCGCCCCAGCTCGGTACAGACCATCACGGATGGTTGGTGAATTACCAGAGCTAACAGCTCTTAACAACCAAATGGTAGTCAGCCACACCATGATCAGTGCCAACACGCCCAATATTTGCTGCAGGGCGTTGTTTGGCTGATTGGTCAATTGACCGTACACCACACCGCCGAAAATCGAGAACGTCGCAAACAAATCACTCACCGCTCCCTGTTCGACTGTGCCCTCGGCCAAGGCTTTAATCTTTTTGTAGGTCTCCTGGTCCATCAGTCCCGCCAGCACAAACACTATCAGCGCGTACACCAGCGCCAGGCCAAAAAACAATCGCTTGTTTGACCAAATCATTTTGACCGCTTGGGTAGTCAACGACCAATAGCCCGGAACGTGCAATGATCTGACATAATCCCTGCGCCGCGTCAGGCGAAAACTACGGTGCGGTCGACGTTTCAAAAAGTTAGCTCTCCGAGTTTTTAGCTGCCGCCAGGTCTTTTTGCAGTGTTGCTTACACCGCATATAATAACTAGAAGCGAATTTTTTACCTGCTCGTGAGCGGCTGGTTGTTACTTTCTTTTTGGAGGCAGATGTACGTTGCTTACTCATGGTCAGGAATCCTTACATTTTTGTCGCATTGTTTCGCAGACGAGCAATACGATCCTCCAACGGTGGATGGGTACTAAATAATTTTGAGAAAAAGCCGGGGCGCAGCGGATTATTCATAAACAGATTGGCTGTCGATGTGCTTTGGCGCTCCATGGGTCGACCATATTCTTGCAATTTGCCTAGTGCACTCGCCAACCCTTCTGAATCCCGAGTCAGCAACGCACCAGAAGCGTCGGCCAAATATTCTCGCTGCCGACTCACTGCTAGCTGCGTGATGGTCGCCAAAATCGGCGCCAAAATCACTACTACCAAACCCAATATGTACACCGCTGGGTGAACATCACGATCATCGTCACCACCAAAGAACATCATGCGCAGGGCTAGATCAGCCAATAGCCCAATAGCACTCACCAAACCAAAAGCAATCATACTAACGCGAATGTCGTAGTTACGCACATGGCTCATTTCGTGCGCCATCACTGCCTCGAGCTCACGTTTGTCCATGATCTCCAGCAGTCCAGTCGTCGCACCGACGATGGCATGCTTGGGGTCGCGACCCGTCGCAAAGGCGTTCGGCGCCGGGTCGTCAATGATGTAGACTTTCGGCATCGGCATACCAGCAGCAATCGCCAAATTCTCAACTACTCGCCACAGTTCAGGCGCATCTTTTTTATCAATCTCCTGCGCGCCAGTCATGGCCATAGCTAATTTTCCAGCCAGATAGTACTGAAGCCAGGCATACAACATCGAACAACCAAACACAATCCACGCCAGTGAATAATTTTTGACCACCATGCCGATGAAGACACCGATGATACCAATGATAGCTACGAACACTGCCATGATGATGACGGTGTTGCGTTTATTTTGAGAAATCGCACTGTACATAGTAGCTATTATAGCAAAAACCGCTCGCCAACGGTAGGCGAGCGGCTGCGTGCTTTACGCGAGATAATTAGAACTTGACCTCTACTGGGTTCTCAACAGACGCACGGTCTTCAACCTCAAAGAACTCCTTGGCCTGGAAGTTGAACATGCCTGCAACGATGTTTGCTGGGAAAGTCTGAATCTTGGTGTTCAAGTCACGAACGCCACCGTTGTAGAAGCGGCGGGAAGCTTGAATTTTGTCTTCAGTGTCGACCAATTCCTGTTGTAGTTGCATGAAGTTTTGGTTAGCTTTCAAGTCTGGGTAAGCCTCAGCTACTGCAAACAGACTCTTCAAGGCGCCTTCCAGCATGTTCTCTGCCTCAGCAGTGTCTTTCACGCCTTTAGCGTCCATGATGGCCGAACGAGCTTCGGTCACCTTTTCAAATACTTCTTTTTCGTGTGTTGCGTAACCCTTCACAGAGTTCACAAGATTTGGAATCAAGTCAGTTCGACGTTTCAATTGGACTGTGATGTCGCTCCATGCTTCTTCAACGCGGTTGCGTAGAGTCACCAAACCATTATAGGTGGCGACGATGAAGCCGATAGCGAGAACCAGGACAACGCCAACGACTATAAGTGCTATGATGATTGAGCTCATTGAATATTCTCCTTATCAATTTATGCTAACCCCTTCATTATACCACAGACGTTTTGCTTGTGGTTAGGTTTTTGGGTGATAAAAAATGACTTTAAACATCAAGAAATGCGCCATATCTATAGAGGCTAAAATACTGACCAGAGCAACACTCCAGACCCAAGATGGTATAATTAGCTACATGAAGACAGTTTTAATTACCGGCGCAAGCGATGGTCTGGGTTTTGCCACCGCACAACTACTGCTTGAAAAGGGCTACAATGTTTATTCTCTTTCTCGCTCAAAACCAACAGATAACAGAATCAGGCACATTACGCTTGATTTGACAGATGAGATGTCCATCAAGAATGCCGCTCAGCAAATCTTAGAGCTTGATGATCAAATCATGGCACTCGTTAACTGTGCTGGTATTATGTCTAGGTTTGATCGTACGGATGAAAAACTATTTAGCGATATTATAAAAGTATATTCCACAAATATCATGGGTGTAATTTATCTCACTAACTTCTTGATGGACAGGATCGTCAAAGATGAAGCGGACATCATCAATGTCGCTTCTACAGCCGGCACTAAAGGTTCTGCGAACGAGCCAGTGTACACCAGTAGCAAATGGGCAATGCGTGGCTATAGCAAATCACTGCAAATGTTTTTCAAGGGCAAAAGGTCGCGAGCAATTAGCTTCTGTCCAGGTGGTATGCGCAATAGAATGCTTGAGAAAATTACTGGCGAGCAGCTACCAGACCCTGAAAACTGGATGCCAGTTGAGATAGTTGCAAAGACACTAGTGGACGTCATCGAGACACCAAAGCAAGCAGAAATTAGCGAAATTGTCATCAATAGAAAATAACAAGACCATAAGCTTATCACCATATCACTAACAACTTCCATTTACCGTGGACTGTTACCGGAACTAGAAAAGCCACCAAAACAGGTGACTTTTCTTTTAGCTGCAATTTGGTGCGCAAGGCGGGAATCGAACCCGCACGACTTTTGGTCAAGGGATTTTAAGTCCCTCGCGTCTACCAATTCCGCCACTCGCGCCTATATTCTGCACTAATGACCGCCCGATGTCCATGTTTACTGACGTTTGACACGGTCTGCCATTTGCGCTGGTTTGTATTATACTATATTTATGAAGCAAATTGTACATATTCATGGCGGGTCAAGTTTTGATTCCTATGAGCGCTATCTCTCCACGCTGCGCAACACTCCACTCAAGTATGAGAATCTTTTTCACAAAACAAAATGGCGCGACTGGCTCGCTGTAACAATGACAGATTTTGACGTACTCCTGCCTACTATGCCCAATAAGCAAAACGCGCGGTATTCCGAATGGAAAATCTACTTCGAAAAGATAGTGCCGCTGCTTGGTGATGACGTACAGCTTATTGGCAGCAGCCTTGGGGCAATATTCTTAGCGAAGTATCTGCACGAAAATCCTCTCAGTACGCCAGTTACTCGACTAATCTTAATTGCTGCTCCATATAATGATGCAACTCACGAAGACTTGGGCGATTTTATATTACCAAGTGCAACTGAGCTCGAAAAATCCGCCAAAGAAATTCACCTATTTCACAGTAAAGACGATGCCGTGGTGCCGTTTACTGAGCTAGCAAAGTTTCAGTCTGATCTACCAAGCGCAAAAAGCCATATATTTGTTGACCGAGGCCACTTCCAACAGCCAACCTTCCCTGAGCTAAAAGAACTACTAGAGCAAAAATAGCCCCATCAAGGGAGCTATTCATCAACAATTGTGGAGGCACGTACGAGAGTCGAACTCGTCTAAAAGGTTTTGCAGACCTCTGCGTAACCGCTCCGCCAACGCGCCGCTCTATTCCATTTGGTGCGAGCGAGAAGACTTGAACTTCCACGAACCTAAGTTCACTAGCCCCTCAAGCTAGCGCGTCTACCAATTCCGCCACGCCCGCACGACTGTCATCATTATACCTGACACTATGGCGTTTTGTAAACTGAATCTTGGCGAACTGTCCAGTAAATCACGTCAGCAAAGCGATCGGTTGGTGAGACCAGCCGAGTATTTTGCGTGACAGCCTGAACTGATGGCAATTTGATGTATTCAACTGTTGGACGATACAGCGGCAGTGACGCAGCGGATGCCTGCCAGCGCCGTACAAATGATTGATAATAATCCGCGCGCTGTTTTGGAGAACGCTTACCACGACCACCGACTAATGCGTCATCTGAAATGGCGTCATTATAGTTTGCAAAATTCAAACCTCGTTGATCGCGTTGGTCTTGTGACGAATGCCAATACGCATAGACGTCTGGGTCGCCGCCAAGCACCAGCTCATATATCAAGACGTCAAAATTACGCGGTTGCAGCACTGATCTGAGAACATCCTGATTAGCATCTGTTGCATCAACAATCTTGACTTCCACCTCAGCATTGAGCTCATTTCGCCATGTCTCAGCCAACGAATTAGCTGCATTTTCATATTTAGAACCCTGCAAGGAAACAACTGACAGCTTCAGTGACTGGTCACCCTTTTTGCGCACACCGCCAGACACCGTCCAACCTTCTGCGTCCAGTACCTTTTTGGCTGCTTCTACATCACGGGTTAACGGCCTTTCCAGTTCTACTTCAGTGTGTTCCGGCAAAATCGGCCCTGTCAATTCGCCTGTTTTTTGTGGCATCTTTTTGCGAAGCGCAGTGATGTCGACTGACTGCACCAAAGCTTTGCGAATGGATGGAGATTGAAGAATCGGACTCTTGCTGTTGAATAATGCGTACACCCCATTGTGAGTTTCATAGGCCTTCATTTCATACATTTTTTTGACGTTTTCTGGCTGGGAAGCATAGGTCAGCTCTGGTGTCGCCATAATCTCACTGGTTCTCAAACCTTTGGTGATTTCATCCAGTGAGACGTACGCGTACAGTTGGAAGCGG
>CAUOVX010000033.1:0-8028 GCA_963508115.1 uncultured Candidatus Saccharibacteria bacterium | reverse complement strand
AGCTTTGACCCAAGCCATGCTGGGGATCAGCGCCTTTATGGTCAATTTCTGGTAGATCCTGCTGCCACTGGTTGGTGCAGCAATTTATGGTTTCTTGCGTTACATCAAAACACCTGGTGGCAAGAAAAAATACCATCACTTTTTGGTACATGGACCGATTATCGGCAAAATCATGAAAAAAATCGCCATCGCTCGCTTCACTCGTACCTTCTCCTCACTCATTGGTGCTGGAGTGGCGGTGCTGGAAGCACTTGAAGTGACCTCCAAAGCAGTTGGTAATAACGTCTATGAAGAATCACTCAATAGTGCGGCCAAGCGCGTGAAAAACGGTGAGGTATTTTCAAAAATCATCGCTGAAGACGAGGTACTATATCCGCCAATCGTGGCACAGATGTTAGCAGTCGGTGAAGAAACCGGTCAAACCGATCAAGTCTTGGTTAAGGTGGCTGATTTTTACGAAGAAGAAGTCGATACCGCCATCGCCAGTATCAGCTCCACTATCGAGCCAGTGATGATTGTTTTCATGGGTGGCATGGTTGGCTTGATCGCCGCCAGTGTGATGATGCCAATCACCGGATTAGCAAATCAAATTAAGGGTTAGCAAATCAAATTGGTTATGGTATACTAAAAAAGAATCATATAAATGTGTGGGCAATATTGTGAGTTCTATATTTTACAAAAATAAACCAATCATTGGATTTGATTTCAGCAAGGTGGGCGCCCGAGTCATGTCACTGGACGTCGCAAAAATGAGCGTTCACGGCTACGGGGCTATTGATTTCGATCCATCCAAGATGTCCGACGATTTAGAAGTCTGCTCGGACTATATCGTTACGCGTATTAACGAATTGTTTGAAAAAAACCTAGTCGGCAAACTGAACAGCAATCGAGCTGTGCTCAGTCTGCCGACATCACGTACCTTTTCACGTACCTTTACCGTACCTAAGGCTCAGGAAGCATCTTTGCGAGATGCGGTCAACCTGGAAGTTGAACAATATATACCAATGCCGCCAGACCTGCTCTATGTCGACCACCAGATCATCAAGCGTGACAAAGATTCATTGACCGTACTAATGTGCGCTGCGCCGAAAAAAGACATCGAAGTGATGACGACCATCGCCAAACAGTGCGGTATTGAAATTGCCATGATCGAGCCAAGCATCAACGCCATCGCTCGTATCCTAAAATCAACTGAAAGCGGCGGACTACCAACCGTTATCCTGGACATCGGACCATCGACCACAGACATCGCAATTTTAGACTCTGTTATACGCGTGACTTCTGGTGTCAATATCGGTGGCAACACCTTCACTCTCAACATTGCCAAAAAGCTCAATACACCGCTGGAAGCAGCCCATCAGCTGAAAGTTCTGAGCGGTCTAAATTCTGGACCAAAGCAAGCGCAAATCACCAGTGCGCTTAAGCCAAGCTTGGAAACAGTCGTCAAAGAAACCCAAAAAATCATCCGCTACTACTCTGAACACTTCCCGAACGAGCCAAAGATGGAACAATTATTGATCGTCGGTAGCGGCAGTAATATTCCAGGATTGGGTGATTATTTTACTAACGAGCTGATGATGCCAAGCCGTACGGCGAGCCCTTGGCAGGCATTGAACTTTAGCTCATTGCAGCCGCCAACAAAGCAGCTGCGAACTCATCTGATGACGGTTGCAGGTTTAGCACTGGTTGATCCAAAGGAGATTTGGAAATGATAAACTTATTACCTCAAGACGAAAAACGTCAAATCATCGCCGGACAAACCAATAGATTGTTGGCGCGTTACTGCATCATTTCGTTAGCATTGGCAGCACTACTGTTCATCTACATCGGCATATCCTACTTTATCCTGATGAAGTCCAAGTCAGATGCTGAACAAACCATTGCTGAAAGTAACCGACAATTATCACAGTACAAAGAAGTCCAGCAACAAGCCAAGCAATTTTCAGACAACCTCAAAGTCGCCAAATCCATCTTAGACAAAGAAGTGCCGTACTCAAAAATCGCAGTCAAAATAGCCCAGGCACTACCAAAAAATATCGTCCTACAATCTCTAGATCTGGATGCAACTACGTTCGGTAAGCCAGTCAGTCTCACTACCAAAGGCAAAAGTTACAGTGACGCTCTGGAACTAAAAACTGCCCTAGAGAACAAGAAAGACGTCTTCCAAAACGTCCATCTAGTGTCAGTAACCGCCAACGAAGCAAAGGACGGCTATCCAATGTCAATTGTCATCAGCGTTGTTATTCGCCCGGAGGTGATAAAATCATGAATATACAAAAACTTCAACTAAACGCAACGTTGGCTCGCATTTTATTGTCATTAGCCCTCGTCTTGATATTGCTTGTCATGACTGCTGGGTTCTACATGGCGTACAATTTCATGAAAGATTCAGCTCAACAAGTCGCCAGCGTGCAAGCTGATGCGAAAGCTGCTGACAAAAAATTACAAGACGTTAGATCACTCTCGAGCAAACTGGAAAAATATCAAGACAGTGTCAAAAAAGCAGAGAAAATTGTTGCTGAATCTACCAGCTACAAGTATCAAAACCAGATCATCAACGATATAACCGCCTATGCACGACAGGCCGGTGTTGGTATTTCATCATTTACCTTTCAAGATGATAGCGCAGCTTCAAATGGCAAAAGTAGCTCATCAACAGCCACCAAAACACCAGCTACACCAAGCCCGTCTGGCGCTAAGAGTACGTCAGTCTCTATCCAAATGAGCAAAGACCTCGACTACGTGCGTTTCTTGCAGTTCTTGCACCTACTAGAGCAAAACCTAACCCGTATGCAAGTAGCAAACATATCCCTCGCTAAAGGAGATAGTCCTCAACATGTTGAATCACAAGCATTAAAACTGGAGCTATACTTACGATGAATAACTCACCATCTGTTGGACAATTAGGCGTAATCCTGGCACGATTCCTGCACCGCTATCACATCACGTTGTACACCATGACCATCGTGATTGCAGTTTCAGTAGCCATATTCCTGATCAGCAGCGTCACCAGCTCCGGTGATGATGTTGATGCAAAAGTTGTAGAGACTACCAAGTTTGACACCAATACTATCGATCGCATCAAAGAGTATAACAGCTCATCACAAGCAGCAAAGCCATTCTCTCTGCCGGGCAGCGGAAGAATTAACCCATTTGTCGAGTAAGGTAGTATAATAGATACTGTATGTTAATTTCAGCCAGCAGATTTATGAACACTCCGGTGATGAGCCTCCAGACAGGTGCGGAGTTAGGCAGGACTGCTCGTGAAATAATTGATCCGCGTAACTTATCAATCGTTGCCTATGAGCTGGAAGGTCCGCTTCTCGACCAGCACCCAACGCTACTTAGGCTAGATGACGTGCGAGAGATCGGCCCACTCGGTATGATCATCGACTCGGCTGATGAGCTCGTCGGCGTTTCAGACGTCATAGAACTACAAAAGATTTACGAATACAAATTCGTTCTGATGGGCAAAAACGTTGTAGAAAAAAATGGCCGCAAGGTCGGTAAGGTTATCGGCTATACCGTAGTAGCTGGCAGTTTCCTCATCCAACAACTCAGTGTCAAACGTCCACTGCTTCGCAGTTTTGGCGATACCGAAATGCTCATTCACCGCTCGCAAATCATCAAAGTGACTGATGACCAAGTAGTTGTAAAATCAGCAACTGTCCCATGCCAAGAACAGCAGATCGAGAAACCAGCTTTACAGGCCTACGAAAATCCTTTCCGCAAAAAACAAGCGTCGTAAAGCCTCATCTATTTACTTCCTCAACATCATTCAAAGCAGACACCACATCGTCATAGGAAAAGCCTTGACGCACTAGATACTGTACAAATTTTTGTCTATCACCCGCATATCGACGGTGCTTTTTAGCGATAACTTTCCTCAGCTCCTGCTCGTCTGTTCGGTCAGTTTTTTCAAGCATTTGCGCGATGATGTCTGCGTGAACACCCTTTGAACGCAGCTCAGCCGTTAGCTTACGTCGACTTACGCCTTTACTAAGCTGACGATTTTCCACCCACCACCGCGCGAACGCTTCATCATCAACATACGCTTTCTGCTGGAGCTTACGCAGCACTCGCGACGCCACCCGCTCTGAATAGACCACAGGATTATTCATACCAGTTTGCCTCTTACGAAGCGCTGGCTGGGTTTTTCGCCATAGATAATCCCTGACTTCCTTAACTGAATGTGGTCGCCGCAAGCAATATTCAAGTGCTCGCATATACAGCTTGCCAAATTGGCTCTCTTCTTGCAGCTCTTCCAACTCCCCATCACTCAATTCACGGCCGACCTTAAGATTTAAGTCAGTCACCTGAGCGATATCCAAACTGAAGCTGTATACGCCATCAACACTCACATTAACACGGTTGTTATCGCGAGCCTGAAGAGAGATGTCAGTGATTTTCATAAAAATATTATAACGCGAAAACAGTGAGCTCGCTACTGGCAGAGGTTACTCGACTACCTCGACCACCTTGCCATGCACGCCGTTGTAGCAAGCAGCAGCACGCGGCTCGGTGATGACCGGTAGTTGCCCTGGAATAGCGCTCGTATTAACGTCGTCAAGCGTACCGGCCTCGACGCAACCAAGCGTGATGTGCGGGCGGAAGCCATCGACATCCAGCCCCGGATGAATACCATCCAGTGCCGCGAGTAATTGCTGGCGCGCCTCAACCATCCAGGCAGTTTTCTGCGTGCGCAGCTCCACCCAAACACAGTTGCCCGCTTTATCTGGCAGGAAATTAACTCCATCAAGCACCAACTTATCGAGGACGGGTAGCGCCGCAGCGGCTGCTTTGAGACGTGGCATATCCTGCTCAGTCACATTAATCAGTGTCACGTGTGGGATAAACTCACCAAAGTCAAGGTTCATTGTTTCTGATAACTCGCGAAGATACGCGTTTTGCTCATCATCAAAGACGAGGCTAACTGACGCCATATGTTTTTCGACTGGATATGCGGTTTCTGCTGCGCGCATCAGCTGTCTGCTTCTTTGACCTTGTCGCGAACCTTCTGGTCAATTTCTGCCAGGACTTCAGGGTTTTCTTTCAGATACGATTTAGTTTTGTCGCGACCCTGACCGATGGTCTCGCCATTATATTTGTAGAAGGCACCAGATTTTTCGACAATGCCGTGCGTAGCCGCCAAATCCAAGATGTCGCCAGTCTTAGAAATGCCTTCATTATACATAATGTCAAACTCAGCGATGCGGAACGGCGGCGCGATCTTATTTTTTACCACCTTGATCTTGGTGCGGTTACCGAGGATATCATCGCCAACCTTGATCTGCCCGATGCGGCGAATATCCACCCGCTGCGAGGCATAAAACTTCAACGCATTACCACCCGTCGTCGTCTCAGGATTGCCAAACATCACGCCAATTTTCATGCGAATTTGGTTGATGAAAATCACCGTGGCTTTCGATTTGTTGATGATGCCAGTCAATTTACGCAGCGCCTGGCTCATCAACCGTGCCTGCAAACCCATGTGCGAATCGCCCATGTCACCATCAATTTCTGCTTGCGGCGTCAATGCTGCCACCGAATCCACCACGATGAGATCCACCGCATTTGAGCGCACCAAGGTTTCGGTAATCTCTAGCGCCTGCTCACCGTTGTCTGGCTGCGACACCAACAGGTTTTCGGTATCCACGCCCAACCGCTTGGCGTAGCTCGGGTCAAGTGCGTGCTCAGCGTCGATGAACGCCGCCGTACCGCCCTGCTTTTGAATTTCGGCAATGGCATGCAGTGTCAACGTTGTCTTACCCGAACTTTCTGGGCCATAAATCTCAATGATGCGACCCTTCGGATAGCCACCGCCTAGCGCCAAATCGAGGCTCAATGAACCCGATGGAATCACTTCAACATCAACTTTGTGCGCCTCGCCCAATTTCATGATTGAGCCGTCACCAAACTGCTTGGTGATTTGATCCATCGCTAGGCCCAAGGCTTTCAATTTTCCATCATCAACCTTTTTCTCTGCCGCTACCGACTTTTCAGTTTTTACTGCCTTTTTCTCATCAGTCTTAGCCATGATATTCCCCTCCTTAATTGATACTTTTATTATACATTCTCTAGGGCTTAAGGCCAAATTTTGCTATAATAGCGGTATATGAAAAAATGTTCTGGATTTACTGTTATTGAGTTATTATTTGTCATCATCATGCTGACCGTTGGCTTGGGTGTTGCGGTGGTGCAGGTCGGAAAAGTAAAAAATGCCAGTGATGACAGCCACAAGAAAACAGCCATTAACGCCATGTACTACAGCCTGGAAGAAAGCTTCTACAAACAGCACGGCTACTATCCAGAAACTCTGGCTGACGACACCCTACCGACTATGGACAAAGCACTACTCACCGATCCAAAGGGTAAAAAAATTGGTGATGCTAACAGCGCGTATCGGTACGAAACCCAAAACTGCCAAGAAGGAAAATGTAAGCACTTCACCTTGAGAGCAAAGCTGGTTAACGAAAGTGACTTCGTCAAAGAAAGTCGCAACAAATAGCTCAGTTACCAACTACTAGTCATCAACCTAGTCATCAACCGGGCGGCCATTCTTAAAGGCTTCAATAGCGTTATTGACGATTCCTATTTGGTGTTTTGGATTTGCTACAAAATGGAAGATGTAGGTGGTTTCTTCACCCTCGGTACTCAGCCGGATGGTTCCATAGTTAAAGATCATCTGTATGATGCCCGATTGACGAAAACTAGCATCTTCAATACTACCAAGGCTCACTGTTTGCTCATGGCGAGAAAACAAACTTTCTTGGATTTCTTGAATCACACTTTCATTGGTCATGTAAAATTGGTTTTGTAAATAAACCCAAAGCGCCACCGCTCCGCCCAACGCCGCCAATATAGCGAACAAGGTCGCGATACCAAACATAGCTGTCGGAGATGGTACTGGCAGTAAACTTCCGCCAGTGATCAGTGACGGATACAAAAAAGCAAAACCAAATATTACCATAATGATAATGGCCGTGATGGCAATTGGCGCAACAATACCGATGGGATGTCGCTTGATATCCAAGATGACATATTCACCTTCACTCAAATTAAGCTGTGGGTACTGTGCCACTGATTCTTCATGTTTGCGTTGCAATTCTTCGCTAATCACCATTGGCTGCGGTTCAAGATTGCGTACCGTATGAACCACATCTGGTTCATTGGCGTACTGGCTACGAATGCGTGGATCAAAATTCTGCCCCTCCATTGACTCTGGAAGCACAGTCACATGAGACGGGCGCTGCGCAGTTGTTGGCTGCGACTCTTCAGGTTGTGTATCTTGGGGCGGATGATAATACAGTGGCCTACCCTCAACATCATATGCGGCTGGCTGTTGATTATTCGACTGGGACTCCTTCGTATCCATATGTATAGTTTATCATTTTTCAGGCTGATATCCCAAATGCGCCTGAGCACGCAGAGTGATGCGACGACCGCGCGGCGTACGTTCGATAAAGCCAATTTGCAGTAAATACGGTTCATAAAAATCTTCAATCGTCGTCGCTTCATCACCAGTCAAGGCAGCAATGGTCGTTAGCCCTACCGGATTATCGCCATAATTTTCCAGAATTGACTGTAGTAAGTTACGATCAGCCGGATCCAAACCTAGCTCGTCTACTTCCAACATTTCCAAGGCGCTCGTTGTGGTTTTCACATCAATTATGCCGTCACCATTTACGTCGGCGTAGTCGCGTACGCGCTTGAGCAGGCGGTTAGCGATGCGCGGTGTCAAGCGGGCCCGCGTCGATAGTAAGTTCGCTGCTTCATGCCGAATCGACGACTCCAGGATGGCTGCACTCCGCGTCACAATTTTCGCAATATCCTCTGGCTCATAAAACTCCAAGCGATAAATATGCCCAAATCGATCACGCAGCGGCGCCGCCAAACTACCCGTCCGTGTCGTCGCACCAATGACCGTAAATCGCGGCAAATCCAGCCGAATTGACCGGGCAGCCGGGCCTTTACCGATGACGATATCCAGCTTGAAATCTTCCATGGCCGAATATAAAATCTCTTCCA
>CAUOVX010000032.1:0-8191 GCA_963508115.1 uncultured Candidatus Saccharibacteria bacterium | reverse complement strand
GTACTCCAAGTAGCCTTCTCTTGTAGTCTAATATCGCCATTGTGAACATCGGCCAACGCCACGTTTTTATTGGCATTATCTTCCTTATTAAACCACTCGATTATCACTTTATCGAACGCTCCCCGAGCACGCAACGGCACCAATTGCACCTTATTTTCCGCTCCTACATACAAGAAATCTTCAGTATCCATAGAAACCTTCAGACAGGTATACGCCTGATCGAATTTCCTACCGTTTGAACTGTTGGTTTGGACCAAGGTTTCTTGCGCATTGCCAGCACCTCCCAATACCGCTGATTGACGAACACTGTTGCAATCTTTCTTTTCCAGGGCATCACATGCCGAAGCATTGCCCTTCTGACACGCACGAATCACGCGTTTTGCATCTTCCACACCAGCCAGCGCGGCGTCATAGGCACTTTGTGACAAGTCGTTATTGATAGCTTGCTGCTGATCTTTGAGCATCAATTTAACAAAGCCAGCCGCTAGAATGGTCAATAACATTGCTGAAAAAATGACTGCAAACAAAGATGCTGCGCCCGATTCTTTTCTCTTATCCATTGGTCCTCACTATCATCTCAAAATTATTAATTGCACAGAAATTGAAATTGGCCTCATTGTCTTCTGGTGGCTTACAGGCCATGTCCTGCAGCTCGGCAACAGCACTTGTCCCCAGTGTGAACGATACTTTGTACAGCGCCTCTGAATTATTAGCTGACGTAACGCGAGACGCCGTAAAATCATGCACGGCAATGGCTACATCAGTGCCATCAATAGGCCGCAGCAAATGCGTAACTCGCTCGGGCTCAATGTCCATCGGATATGAACCTGAGGTCGATTGACACAACGCAGCATCTTCATCCAATACTCGCGCTAGGTTAATAGCCTGACCATTAGAGCGAACAACTCCACTGCCACTCCGGCGAATCACTGGATCATCAATCGCGGAAGCCATGTTCCAAACGTAGGAATATTGACCCAAGCATACACGACCGCTTCTAACTGACCCAGATTCACGGACTAAAATAACTGGGTTGGCTGAGTTGACAATCTTAGTGGCGCTACTCTGTAGAAAGTCTCGACGAATGACATCACTAATCGTTCTACCCGACTGATTAACTGTCTTCATGACGGTACCGCGGTTATATATTTTGCCAGCCTGAACAGCGACCATAGCAACAGACAATAGCAATACTGATACAAATGCCATCGCCAACATCAGCTCTACTAAGGTAAATCCTGAATTAGCTCTTCTCTGGTGCATATAACCTCACAATCGTTCCTATCGTCACAGGCCTTGGCTGACTTGGCGCGTACCAACAAGCCTGAATATACGCATCGTAGGCAGATCCACCGGTGACATGCACCAATTGCACAGAAATACCGTATGAAACATCACCCTCTTGTTTGGCATACACTTGAGCTGGCATATACGACGATACTCGACTAAGAATATCGCTGCGCGAGCGCAGTGCAAATTCACCATCACCAAAGTGGTCTGGGCAAGTATCAACATTTAGGATCTCATTTGCAGCATCTTTTTTGGGCAAGTTCTTCCACAACTCGGCCATGGCAGCATCGCCCTTGTGGGAGTTGTTATGCACAAAACGGAGCATCTCTGCTTGCGCATCAATCTGCTGGCGAACCAGTGTTGACTCAAGAGACTGCTGAGCTATAGACAGTCCCCGATTCATCACCGTCAAACAACCGACAGCAACCGCACTAAAAACAGCAGTCGCCAGCATGACCTCAATCAAGGTATCTCCAACCTGATGCTTACAGCGCTTTACACGCATTTCCCGCCCCCTTAACCGTCAATGCTTCACTGGATCCAGCACGCGCACCGATAAAGACCGACAAACGTTCTGGAGAGAACCATTTTTCATCATATATACAAACTTCATAGGTCGCGTCGCCTCTGCTCGTCAATAGTTCACTGATTTTATCGTCTGGATAGGTGCGTGAATCTGAGCGTATCGCCAATTCTCCAGTGGCAGGATTGCGAACCATAGCGACCGACAAACCGCCGCCAGCTGGCTCAACAAGCGCTGTTTTTACACTCCAGTTGGTCTGATATTCGGCGACATTATTATTGGACGACCGATATGACCAGGTTTTTCCATCAGCCCCAAGCAACGCATAAATTAGCTTCACGCGGAAGCTTCTGCCCTGATCGTCGCCAATGATATAGCGCCCTACTATCACGCAGTTTGACTGCCCCCGATAGCCATTGACACTAGCTCCCGGAATAGGACACGGATCGGTTGGTTGTCGATCATTTTCTATACTAATAACCTTTGAGTACTGTTCGGTTAAAAAATTGGCGTAAGATTGGACAGCGTCGCGATACTGTTGGCGCTGAATGGCTACGCCAATACCAGCTAACAACGCAATCGCCATGGTGCCGGAGATTGCTAGAAACATTGTTACTTCAATTACAGTAAAGCCACCCTGTCGTCGCATATTTCTAGTATAGCATAAGCGATTTCTTTAGCCATCATATGAGCGGGAATAATCCACGGATAATTTCTGGACCAATGAACCAGGTCAGTAAAAATCCAACTATCAAAAGCGGCCCAAACGGCACTTTAGCCTTACGGTCTAGTGTTCCCCGTACCATCCCAGGCAGCACCATCAGGGTACCAAGGAGATTGGCTGCAAAGAGACACAGAAACGCCAACTTCCAATCAGCCAAGAATAATGCCAGGCCAAGACCGAGCTTGACGTCCCCAAACCCAATCCACTCACCTTTGGAAATAGCGTATAGTACAAGGTACAGCCCACTCAAAATAATTACCGCTCCACTGAGTGTCATCAAAAGACCAACAGGATCTGAAGCTGTTATGAACTGTGTGGCTACAAAAATCCCACCCAACCCAACGAATGGCCACATGGCAATATCAGGTAAAATAGACCATTTTAGATCGTAAACGAACAATATTGTTAATGGTACCAAGGCTGACAGCCACACAACTACCCGCAATAACCCTAGATCAGAGAACGACTCTGGCCAAAACCATACCGAAAGCGCAAACAAAGCTCCCAGGCCAAGTTCTAACAAGATTTCTGTATAGCCAATTTTTGCTTTGCAGTACCGACATTTACCACCAAAACGTAGCCAGCTGAAAACTGGTATCAGATCCTTCCACGCTAAATCATGATGGCACGAAAAAAAATGTGAACGGTCTTTTTTGAGTTTTTTACCAATGAGCGGCTTGAGTTTTTTCCATTCAGCAGCGTCTATTTTTTCACCAGCAGCCTTGTCTTGTTTCAGTTGCCAGGCACGCAACCGCCACACTTGCGCCCCCGCAAAGCTACCCAAAACTGCCCCTAACAATCCAATCCCTACGGTCATCATGATCATAATACAACTGTTCATACCTCTTATGGTAGCAGAAATGCCAAAAAAAAGCAGCCTCTGTTGATGAAGAGGCTGCTGTAATTGATCTGATTTTTAAGCACCGCTGTCTTGGCAGAAGTGAGTTGGGCCACCCTCAAGCAGTACCACGACCGCAAACTGCCGTGAAGTACCAGGTTCTAATTCCTGTTTCTCCTTAGAGCTTTCACCACATTTCATGCCAGTAACAACCTGAATTTCGGTATCGCTAACAGTAACTGAATTCTTTTTACTGTCAACTGACACGTGATCTTTGTTGGTGTATTTTGACAGATCTGTACCCAAAAATGATCGGAGTTTCTCAGTGCCTGGCCACGCGCCACGGTTAGCATTGGAGTAGTTAGTAACTGCAGTTGAAACAAGGCTCAAATCGTTTTTACGAGCCGTGTCACGCTGGTTACGGTTTAGTACTGGAACAGCGATGAAGACCATCAGGAATATCAGTGCTGCAATACCCAGAACCAATACCACTTCTATGATCGTAAAGCCTTTTTTATCTTGTGTGTTGATCATAAAGTTTCCACCTTTCTATGATCTATTACTAATGTTAGCGGTAGTGCTTATCCTTATAATACACGGTAACTAGCACGTTGTCTAGATTCCTACGTGGTTAACCAGACTATAGATTGGGAATAGGATAGCCCCCACCATACCAGCTGCTACAATAGCCAAAAACACCATCAATACTGGCTCAATGGCGGTGGATATGGCTTTAATTTCCTCATCAAGCTCATTTTCATAAATCTGAGCTGTTTTGCCCATCATTTCATCAACCTTACCTGATTGCTCTCCAATTTTGATCATATGAGGCACCATTTCCAGCATATATTCCTCATTTTTTAGCGACAGAGACAATGCCTTTCCGCCCTTCACCTTGTCGGCAGCGCGCATGATTTCCTCGCTGACAATAACGTTGTTGACACCGTCTGCAGCGATTTTTAGCATATCAAGCATTGGCACACCAGTTGACAATAGCGTCTGTCCGGTTCGAGTAAACCGCGCCATGTAGAGCTTACGGAACATGCCTTTAAACAGCGGCACATTGAGCTTGAATTTGTCCTTCATATGAATACCCGCCTCTGTTTGCAAGTACTGGGCAAAGAAGTAAATGCCAAATCCCAGTAAAATAGCTAATAGCCACCAGAAATTGATGAAGAAATCAGCGATACTAACCATCAGTTGCGTCAAAATTGGGAGCTCTCGTCCAACGTCTTTATAGAGGCCTTTGACTTGTGGTACGACCGAAACCGTCATAAACCCAACCACCATGACGATCACCACCAGCACAATGGATGGATAGGTCAAAGCGCCCTTGACCTTACGCAACATCGCAGCATCTTTTTCCTGCTGGTTTGCCACTCGCTTCAAAGCTTCATCCAACGTTCCAGAGGCCTCACCTGCTGAAACCAAGGCAATGAATAGCTTATCAAACACTTCAGGGTGTTTTGAAAAGGCGTCAGACAGCTGCTTACCGCCTTCAATATCAGCGATCACTTCTTGAACGATACCCTGCATGCGCTTATTGGACGTTTGTTCCAACACCGTACGCATACTTTGCGACAAAGGCAACCCTGCACCAATCAACGTCGACAACTGACGAGTGAACAATATTTTATCTTTGGACGTGATACGCCCCAGTATCCTATCGATAATGTTTGACTTATCGTCTTCAAGTTCAATTTTTAATGGCACAAAGCCTTGATCGGTCAACAAGCGGGCAGCTGCATGTTCACTCTCAGCCTGAACGACTGATTTGACTATTTTATTGCTGGCACTATCCCTGGCTTCGTATGCGTATTTTTTCATATATTATCCTCGCAATAACCTTTCTAGTTCCGTTAGATCAACTGCGAATTCGCGTGCGCTATCATAGGTAATCGTACCATTCTGTACGAGATTTGCCAGAGTTCGATCCATAGTCTGCATACCTTGCTCTGCACCCGTCTGAATCACTGCGTCTAGCTGGTGAGATTTGCCTTCACGGATGATGTTACGCACTGCTGGGTTAGCAATGAGGATTTCTGCCGCCACTACACGACCACCACCGATGGCCGGCACCAAGCGCTGCGAACAAATAGCCATCAAGATATTACTGAGCTGTGCGCGAATTTGTGGCTGTTGGTGTGGTGGAAACACGTCAATCATACGGTCAATCGACTGGGCAGCCGAGTTGGTGTGAAGGGTTGCAAACACCAAGTGTCCTGTTTCGGCAATGGTGATGGCTGCGGAAATAGTTTCCAAGTCACGCATCTCACCGATCAGCACCACGTCTGGGTCTTGACGCAAGCTGGATCGCAGCGCCGCTGAAAATGAGTAAGTATCGTAGTGAACTTCTCGCTGTACAACGACCGATTGCTTGGATTTGTGGGTAAACTCAATTGGGTCTTCAATGGTAATGATGTGATGTGACTTTTCTGAGTTGATTTTGTCAATCAATGATGCCAGGGTCGTCGACTTACCAGAACCTGTTGGACCTGTCACCAACACCAAACCTCGCGGAAAGTCAGCAAAACTATTGACGATCGGCGGCATGCCCAGCTCGGTGGCTGATTTGATTTCATTTGGAATCAAACGCAAAGCAGCCGCCAAATTACCTCGTTCATGAAAGGCATTAACACGAAATCGCCCCAATGTACCAAACGCGAAGCTAAAGTCAAACTCTTTGTCTTTCAACAAGATCTGGCGCTGATCTTCATCCAAAATTTGGAACACCAAACGTTCGACCGCCGCCTCATCAAGTGGCATAGTACCAGCTACTGGCATCAAACGCCCATCGATACGCAGCATTGGTGGCAAGCCCACTTGAATATGGAGGTCAGATGCGCGCTTCTTAACCACATCTTCCAGTAATAATTCAATTCTTAGCTCTTGATTGTTCATACATTCCCCCTTTTTTATGCTGTGTCTGCTGCAACACGATTAACTTCTTCCAGTGTTGTGATACCACTCAGAGCCTTCAAATATCCGTCCTGACGCATCGTGATCATCCCCTGCTGGACCGCCATGCGCTGAATCTCTGCCGAGGTTGCCTGCTTGACGATCAAATTCTGAATCTCTTCGGTAACATCCATCACTTCATACAAACCAGCTCGCCCCAGATAGCCTCGCGGCGATTGAGGAGTATCCCTGCCTCTAACTAGGGTATACGATTGCTGGCCAGCCAACGGTAAGTCTTTATATCCCAAATCCTGAGCATATGGCACAACCTGCTCTCGTGACTGTGGCAATAAATGACCAATCGTTGATTGAATGGTTTGTGTCTCCAGAGGTGAAGACTGATAGGCGTCATGCTTTGGTGCAACTCGTCTGACCAAGCGTTGGCCAATAATCGTGTTCACTGTACTAGCAATCAGGAATGGTTCAATCCCCATGTCCAACAAGCGCGGCAGCACGCCAGCTGCTGAGTTGGTGTGTAGCGTTGAAAACACCAGGTGACCTGTCAATGCCGCCTGGACCGCCAAATTAGCCGTTTCTGCGTCACGAATCTCACCCACCATCACCACATCTGGGTCTTGACGCAAAATAGAACGTAATCCCGAGGCAAATGTCAATCCGACCTCGGTATTGACTTGAATCTGATTAACGCCGTCCATTTTATACTCCACAGGGTCTTCCAGTGTCACAATATTGACTGAATCGTCTTTAATTTCTTTGATCAGAGCGTACAAACTTGTGGATTTACCAGAACCTGTCGGACCAGATGTCAAAATCATACCGTTTGGCCGCTTAATTCCTTTTCGGATGCTGCGCAGGGCTCGGCCCGCATAACCCATATCTTCCAAATCAAACGAATTTCCCGTCTTATCAAGCAGACGAATCACCACCTGCTCACCCCAAACCACCGGTGATATTGCTATACGCAAGTCGACTGCCTTACCAGCTACATTCACTGCAAACTGACCGTCCTGAGGGATGCGGTGTTCGTCAATTTTCAAGCTGGATAAAATCTTTATACGGCTCACGAGCGCTGGCTCAATACTTTTCGGTAGCTGCATGACCTCCCTGAGCACACCGTCAACACGGCAGCGAATCTTCAGAGCCTTCTCGAGCGGTTCAATATGTACGTCAGAGGCATGGCTTTTCACCGCATACTCCAAAATAGTGCTTAATGCGCGCGAAATTGGAGAGTCCTGGACGATAGTCTTGATCTCGGTTGCTGATTCAATAGCTGCTTCCTCTTGTGACACCTGAGCAGCATCACTCACCGTCGACAAATCCGCCTTGTATTGACCTAAGACATGTCTAACACTATCCTCAGAGGCCATAAACACCTTCAGTGGACGCTGAATACGATTTGCCAAATAGTCGACAGCCTGAACGTTATTGGCATCAATCATAGCGACTGCCAGGCGGTTTTGAACCTCAGCCAACGGAACGGCCATGAAACGCTCCGCCACTTCAGCCGGCAGCAGAGATAAGATATTCTGATCGATGAAGCTATTGCTCAAATTGACATATGGTACGCCTGAAATTTGAGCTACAGCATGGGTCAACAACTCATTGTCAATCACACCCTCTTCGGTTAGCAGAGAAAAGAATGGCTTGTCTTCTTTCTTGGCACGCGCTTCCGCATCGTCTAAAACCCGTTTCTCAACAAGACCCTCATCAATCAAAAGCTTGATGAGTTTTTCCTGTATTTCATCTGTTAGCAGCGCCATGTTGCTAACCCCTTATCCGTTTTCGCCACCAACAATCACTTCAACGGTAGGGTTGATCGCTTTATCGTTAAAAATATCTTTACTCGGTTGGGTTACGTCTGATGAAATCTTGCGAATCGTTTGTACTTTTACGCCAC
>CAUOVX010000031.1:0-8326 GCA_963508115.1 uncultured Candidatus Saccharibacteria bacterium | reverse complement strand
ACACCGACTCCTCGCCACTGACGTAGAGCACTGGTTGCTGCCGAGCGATAAACGCCGCGACTTGCGCTAGCAGGGTGCTTTTACCAATTCCCGGCTGCCCCGCCACCAGCACCACGCCGCCCGGCAAAAAGCCGCCGCCGAGCACTGCGTCAAGGTCAGCGATGCCGGTTGCCAACCGCGCCTGTTTAGTTTCAGTAGCCGTTTCGCTGAGCCTGAGCGTCATGAGCGCCTTGCCCTTGCCACTGCTGCGGGCTACCGCCGAGGCACCGGTGTCAACCGGTAGTTGCTCAACCAGCGAGTTCCACTCACCGCAATTTTCACACTTGCCAGTCCATTTCGGATAGCTGGCGCCGCACTGTTGGCAGATGAATTGTGATTTTGCCCGGGCCATCACTCTACCGCCCTTTGACTGTCGAGGCTCTGACTGAGCCGATCAGCTTGCTCACCTAGCGCATTCAATTTTTCAACGTCAGCATTGTACTGATCGATCTGCTGGAGTAACGCAGCCTTCTGACTATTCAAGCGTTGACCTTCGGCTTGCAATTGCGAACGCTCAGCCTGGAACTGCTGTTGCGAGCCAAACCCGCCACTAGTAGCTCGCTGATTGAAATCGCGAATCTTCTCATTCAGCGCTGTCATCGACGTATCGTAACTTTCTTTTCGCTGCTCAATCACCGCTCGTTGCTGTTTCAGCTTCGCTTGCAAGGTTGCCACTTGCTGCTCCAGGTCGACAAATCGCTGATTGTATTTTGTATGCAAGGCAACCACTCGTGATCGGTCACTGAAAAATCGAGCATAGTGCGCTTCCAGCTCTGAGCCCAAATCGGCATGCTCGGTACCCAAAATAGAATGAAGCTCGTTGGACCGAGATCCGGGCTGCGCTCGGTCGTAATATGCCATGCGCTCTTCCAGCTTGCTGTCTTTGATGTTCGCATAGGCATGTTCCAACAATTGACCCAGCCGCTGCTTTTCCGCCTCGGACAATCGCGACCACGCCGCGTGCAACATTTCGTGCGCCGCCGTCACTTCTTTGATGCCGTCAAGTTCAGGGTTTGGCACATTGTAAATATGGATAGTATCCTCCCCTGACTTGTAGCAGCCCAAAATTGGACTGGCTTTTTCCGACCGACGACACTCAGCATTGAACTCATTGGACGACTCCAGTCGTGGCTGGGTTACGTAAAATTGAAATCTACCATGCTCCGACATGCCAGCGTTTGTCGCTAATTGAGCAATCTCAGTACTAGGCTGAAATTGCCAAGCTCGCACATGATCGAGCACGAATTGCCGGTTGAGCACCACCCAACCACTGAAGGCCAATATAGCTACTGACAGTAAAAAGCTCCCTAGTTTGCTAATCTTCGACATCAATTATCACCTCACCTTTTTTCATTGACGCAATTAATGTTGATCCTGCGTGCGCTTTCGACAGCACTGCTTCACTCAATGGATCTCCCAACAGAGCCTGGACAGTCCGTCGAAGGCGTCTCGCTCCGCGTTCGGTGTCAAAGCCATGGTCAATGATGTGACGTTTGACACTTGGTTTAACCATCAGTTTCATGCCGTGGCTCTCAATCGCCGCGTTTAGCTCACTAGCAATGCTATCAAATATTTTGCCAGCAACTGCTCGGCTCAACGCCTGGAATACGATGATAGCATCAAAACGCTCAATCAATTCTGGCTTCAAGAAATCCTCCAGAGCCTGCCGCGCCGTCCGGTCATTGTGTCGCTGTACATCCTTGCTACTGCGTTTCTTTGCGCCACCAAAACCCAACGCCTCACTATTCATCATGTCCGCCGAACCAACGTTGCTGGTCAAGATGATGATGGTGTGGCGAAAACTAACCACTCGTCCTTGCGCGTCAGTCAATTGACCATCTTCCAGTAGTTGTAGGAGCAGATTCATCACATCTGGATGTGCTTTTTCAATCTCATCAAACAACACCACACTGTACGGCTGCCGACGAACCTTGTCGGTCAACTTGCCGCCCTCCTCATACCCCACATAGCCTGCTGGAGCACCGACCAACCGACTGGTGGTGTGCTTTTCGGAGAATTCACTCATGTCAATTTTGATGAGGCTCTGCTCGCCACCGAACACTTCCCGCGCCAACACGCGAGCCAGCTCAGTTTTACCAACACCTGTCGGGCCCAAAAATACGAAAGATCCCATTGGCCCACTATGTCGATGTAGTCCAGCACTGTTTCGTCGAATGGACCTCGCCAATTCAGCAATTGCTTCAGTTTGCCCCAGCACAAATTTACCTAATCTATTTTCCAGCTTGATTAAGCTTTTAGCTTCGGTGTGTGCCAATTTCTTCACTGGCACACCAGTCATGGCACTGACCGCCGACCTCAAATACACTTCATCCAACCGCGGCAATATGTCCTCGCTCGCACCCAGATCACTAGCACGTTTTTCCAATTGTTTCATTTGCGTTTTGAAACGCGCCGCTCGTTCGTAGTCTTCCGCTTCCACGGCCGCATCGATTTTGCCCGCCAGCCGCTTGATCTGCTGAGCTAATTTTTGACGGCGGCCTGGTTTGAGTGGCTGCTTTGACCGCATCAACGCCGCTGCTTCGTCCAGCACATCAATTGCCTTATCTGGCAAAAATCGATCCATTACATACCGCTGGCTCAGATCCACCGCCAATTTGACAACTGCCTCGTCGATGCTCAGCTGATGATGCAACGCCAATCGACTACTCAGCCCCATCACCATCCGCACCGCTTCTTCTGCCTCAGGTTCCGCCACCACCACCGACTGGAACCGTCGGCTCAAAGCAGCGTCTTTTTCAATGTATTTGCGATATTCATCAAAGGTCGTCGCCCCGATCACCCGCACTTCGCCGCGCGCCAACGCTGGCTTCAAAGCATTGGCGGCGTCCATTGAGCCTTCGGCCGAACCGGCGCCCACCAGTAAATGCAGCTCATCGATAAACAAAATAACTTCTTGATGCTCCTTGGCAACGGCTAATACTTTTTGCAAACGTTCTTCAAACTGTCCGCGAAATTTCGTCCCCGCCACCATGGAAGCCAGATCCAACTGAATGATCCTTTTGCCTTCCAAAAATGCCGGTACTTCACCATCAACGATTCGCTGTGCCAAACCTTCAACAATTGCAGTTTTTCCCACGCCTGGCTCACCGATCAAGGCTGGGTTATTTTTGCTGCGCCGACCCAGCACTGTGATGACGCGTGACAGCTCCTTGTCTCGCCCAATCATCGGATCGACCAATCCCTGCCGAGCTCGCTCTGTCAAATCATTGCCAAACTTCTCTAGTAGCTTGATGGACTTGCGTTCAGTTGTCGACACTGACTCGGTTTGCTGGTCGGCTTCCGACTGTTGCCTATCAAACACGCCCTCCAAGTCACCACGGAGCGCCTCCAAATCAACATTCATGTCACGCAAAATCCTAGTAGCCCGTGCTTCGCGCTGCGTCAAAATGCTGTAGACCAAATGCTCCGTACCGATTCGCGACTGCCCAAACTCCAGCGCCAACTCCCATGCCATGCGTACTGTCGCCAAAACATCAGCCCGCACTCCATGGTCAACGACAGCAAACACCACCGCACTTGGTGTTAATTCCAGCGCCGTTTCAACGCGATCAAGCGTCACGCCGCTCTCTGCCAAGATTTTGGCACCCAGGGAAGAATTCTGAGCCAATATCCCCAGGAGAATATGCTCAGTTCCCACATACGGGCTTCCTTGATTTTGGGCAATCACACCAGCTCGCTCAAAGCTAGCCCGCGCCGTATCTGTCAGGCGCGATTGCAGCTCAGAGAAATCTCTCGGCTGTTCCATTATCGCCTCCTTTCATCGCTTATCGGCGAATATCTCAAGTACGTCGCCAATCTTATTCTGCTGCTTCCTCAATGGCATTAAACAGACTATCTTCTACATTCTTGCGCGGCTTGTTTTCAGCTGGTTTAACAGCCGCCTTTGCCTCGATGTCTAGTTCATAACCGGTCAGACGTGACGCCAAGCGAACATTCTGCCCAGCCCGACCGATAGCCACTGATTGCTGATCCTCGCTGACGTAGACCGTTGCTCGCTTTTCGTCCTCATTAACCGTTACGCTCAGTACTTCCGCTGGGCTCATAGCATTAGCGATGAAGCCAGCCGCGTCTTCCTCAAACGGAATGATATCAATTTTTTCCTGCTCGCCAATTTCGTTCATCACCGCCTGAACACGCGTACCATGACCACCGACAAAGGTACCGACTGGATCAACGCCTGGCAGTGCTGATGCGACCGCTAGTTTAGTGCGGCGACCAGCTTCGCGGGCAATGGCTTTGATTTCCACAGCGCCCGTTTCCATCTCTGGCACTTCCTGACTGAATAGGAACCGCACAAATTCCTCATTGCCACGGCTCAAAATCAATTGCGGACCACGACCTTCGCGCTCGATGTCCTTGATATACACCTTGACGCGGCGACCAACGCCATAGTATTCGCCAGGAATTTGCTCGGACTGCGGCATGATACCGACGGCCTTACCTAGCTCAATCCGCACCACGCGCGGCTCAACCCGCTGAATCGTACCGGTCACCACCGTGCCAATTTTATCTTCAAATTCTGCCAGCACTACCTCGCGCTCTGCCTCACGCAACCACTGCAAGATCACCTGCTTGGCGGTCTGGGCTGCCACCCGGCCAAATGTCGTCACGTTGTGGGTCTCGACCGTCACTTCGCTGCCCAGCTCAGCTGCCGGGTCAACGGTTTTAGCTTCGTCGAGGCTCATTTGATTGACGTCATTCTCAACTTCTTCAACCACGGTTTTGACAACCGACACCACAGCCGTGCCGCTGTTGATGTTCAGGCTGGCGCGCACCAATTGCTCGCGCGTGCCGTTATCACGCCGCCACGCCGCCGCGATAGCCTGCTCGATCACCTCTAGAACTGTCTCTTCTGGTAGGTTCTTTTCCTCGGCAATCGTCCGCAACGCCAACGTCAACTGCTTAATGTTCAAATCTTCCATATTACTCTCCTTTATCACTTATGATTATTATATCACGATACGAGGCTGCGCTGCGATACGCGTATCCTCATATGAAAAATTCCGACCTTGGCGGCCGGATGTACACTACACATTCTATACCAGTTCGCTGGCCATGTCAAGCATACCGCGTAGTCCGCGCCTTCTCCGTGCCATATCGAGCAAAGCGGTCCTGCAAAGACCGGCCGTAAACCCAGTAAACGGCTGGTCAAAGAGGGTGAATATTTCGGCATACTCTTTATTTTCCGTCACCTTAACACCCGAGAAGATATTCGCGCCCTCATTATACTCACGCCGCATATCATTGATGAGCACTCTTGATGCAAAACGCCCAATCACCCTATCAATCTCCCGCTGGATACGATTCAACTCATCCATGATGGCATAATAATTACGACTATCCTTGTCCATGCCATATTGTTCTCGCAATGATCTACCCGGGGCTCTCTCGACAACGGCGGCAGGTGGTGAATAGCCATCACCTACCAAGGCCAATACTGACGAGGTCGTGATGTCTGAATTATCCTGCTCAAGTTCTTCACCTAACATATTCAACGTGAGCGTTTGTATCTGCGCCTCATCCTTATCCCGATGTCGCTTACTCAAATACGGAATGTCAGGACCTGGATCAATAACATAAGCATGTAATGCACCTAATCGAGCTGCGGCAATCTTATTTTGTATCACCTTTTCTTTACCCCGCCCATGATACTGCATCCAATCTGGATTTCGGCTGACCGACGCAATAGCCGTCAGCTCCAAGGTTCGCTGAAAACCCTCATCATCAGCCAGCTCTGGACGGAATAAAACCGCAGTCACTTGATGGTTTTCCTGGTCCATCGGTGACTTGACCGGATACTGGCGAATTTGCTCACTTTTCACCTTATTATAATAGCATTTTATTTCTTTATTGTCAATGTAATTATGTCCGTACTGTTGCTTATTTTGCTTTTCTATGACATAATACTGATATGTTTACCATCCGCTCGACCGATAAAGATAGCCAGCCAAGCCTTCAGGTGGACATTGCGCCAAACTGGCCTATTCTGGATCAGACCAGAACCCATTGGTTGACTGGCAAACCAGCTGTTGTTGACAAAATACCCATATATCCTGAAACGCGCGACTGGGTGTTTGGACCAGCCATTCAGGTTTATAAAGAAACAACGTTCTATCTAAAAGATAACCAAATTCCAGATTCTCCAATCAAGACAGCGGATAGTGAAGTACGTTGTAGCCTAATGGATTACTACGTTAACCCTGAGGATATCGAAACATTATTCATACCCTACGTCGACAAGGTGTTTGATATCAATTCACCCGAAGAGGCCATATCCGCTGAGGCGTACTTAAACCGCAAAATAGGCTCAAAAGTACTCCGCATGATATTTAAAAATATTCCTGAATTAAAGGACCCTATTTTGCGAAGAACAATCGACAGCTCCCTGGTTGAAACAAAAGCTGATATCGCTCTAGCCGTTGAAGCCCGTAAAGTTCATGAACTATCCCCAGGTGACGAATCAGTAAAACTCATCAGACAAGCCACCTGCAAAAAAGTTGACAAACAACTCTCCGCCATGCGAGATGCCATGACAGAACTTGCATACGTCAATGGTGCTGATAGATCGAAGCATAAGCCAGAGCTAAGCGCTGCCGACAGAAGAGAGATTTTTGCTGAAATGATCGCAGCTAAATACGAGTCACCAGCCGAGTCCTAAATCAACCCTTGCATTTTTCCAGAACATTGGCAGAGGCTTGCTTTTCAGTGTCAGTGACCCACAGATGGTATTTTTTCTTCACCGCGATTTGCCGGGCGACATATTGACAGCGAAAATCCTTATTAGGCGGTAACCACGCCGAAGCATCACTATCACCCTTGTTCTGATTTGCCTGCCCTTCTGATGCCAACAAATTCAGTGGATCATTCGCCAATTTTTCCCTGTCAACCGCTGACAAATTCTGCGCGCCCTTTTGCCAGGCATCGCTCAGCGCCACTACATGGTCAATCTGTACTTTGGAACTGGTTTTTTCACCGCGCTGAAAATGAATGGTTTGACCAGTATATGGATCTTGCAAAACACCAGAAAGCACCTTGCAGCCTTCGCCTACTTTTTCATCACTCAAGTCCCTTGCTAAAATCACTTCCCGTACCGAACAACCATCGATTTTGCCCCAGCCGTTGCCAAATTGCTTGCGTGTATAGCCCGTTTTGGGCGCACGACCCTTTACTTCTAGTTTGCTCAATTCATCAAGCGCGGTTGAATTGCCAAAATATTGTTGCTGTAGATCAGCCGGGACAGGAGCCAGCTTTGGTTGCGACAATTGTGACGACCACACCGCCAAAACCGACAGCACCACCACAAACAACGCCATGATACGCCTGCGCTGTAATTTCACCCTCTTCATATCCCTAGTATATCGAATACCATAAGCCTTTTCTACCTGCCCAATCTCACAGTCCGCAAATGATATAATGAGACCATGACAAAACTCAAGCATTTACTCGACACATTCACGCCTCAGCACTATAACCTAACCCTCGACCTGACCCGCGCCGAGGAAAAATCGTTTTCTGGCACAGTGATCATTTCCGGCGAGTCGACTGGCCAGTCGATTTCACTACATGCCAAAGATTTGACTATCCATACGGCGTCGATCGACGACCAGCTAGCTGAGTTCTCTCACGGTGAATTTGATGAGTTACGGCTGTCGCGCCCAGGGCTGTCCAGCGGTCAGCACACCGTTCGCATCGACTTTTCTGGCAGCATCACCGACGCTATGCACGGGCTATACCCATGCTATTTTACGCATAATGGCATTAAAAAGCAGTTATTCGCCACCCAATTTGAATCGCACCATGCCCGCGAAGTCTTTCCGTGCGTTGACGAGCCGGCCGCCAAAGCCACCTACGACGTCACGCTCGTGACTGCTCCGGAACTAACCGTCCTAGGCAACATGCCCGTCACTGAGTCATCCGAAAAGGATGGCGCGCTAACAACCACCTTCGCCACCACGCCACGCATGAGCAGCTACCTACTTGCCTTTGCCGTCGGCGAATTACATAAGAAAACCGCCCGCACCAAATCTGGCGTTGAGGTCAACGTCTGGGCGACGCCAGCCCAAAGCGAAGACACGCTAGATTTTGCGCTAGACATTGCCACGCGCTCCATTGATTTTTATGATGAATATTTTGGCGTGCCGTACCCGCTACCAAAGTCTGACCACGTGGCGCTGCCAGATTTCTCGTCAGGCGCTATGGAAAACTGGGGACTCATCACCTACCGCGAAAGTTGTCTGCTGGCTGACCCGAAATTAACGCCAGAATC
>CAUOVX010000030.1:0-8501 GCA_963508115.1 uncultured Candidatus Saccharibacteria bacterium | reverse complement strand
AGTTTAGTTTGGGTAGCGCGGTTGATGTTTCTCTGTTTTCAGAGTGGCAGGGTGTTGATGTCCGTGGGCGCAGCGTTGGTAAAGGGTTTGCCGGCACCATCAAGCGCCACCATTTTAGCGGGCAGCGTAAAACACACGGTAACTCGCTTTCGCATCGTGTGCCGGGTTCTATCGGTCAGAACCAAACCCCAGGTCGTGTTTTCAAGGGAAAGAAAATGTCTGGCCATTTAGGAAACAAAATGCGTAGCACCCAAAACTTGGAAATCGCACGCGTGGATGGCGAGCGTAATCTGCTTCTGATTAAAGGGGCGGTTCCAGGTGCGAAGGGCGGTTTTGTTGTGATTCGTCCGTCAGTAAAAGCATAAAGGAGGCATTCGTGGAAATTAAGTTTAAAAATGCTTCCGGTTCCATCGCGGTTGCAGATGACATATTTAATGTGGCTTTTAATGAACCTTTAGTTCACCAAGTGGTGACCGCATATTTCGCAGGCTCACGTTCTGGAACTAAAGCGCAAAAAACACGTTCGGAAGTTTCTGGCGGTGGCGCTAAACCTTGGAAACAAAAAGGTTCAGGTCGTGCTCGCGCAGGTACCATTCGTTCACCTATTTGGCGTGGTGGTGGCGTGTCGTTTGCTGCAAAACCGCGTGACTATAGTAAAAAAGTCAATCGCAAAATGTATCGTGCTGCGTTGCGTAGTATTTTTTCTGAACTGCAACGTCAAGACCGTCTTTGTCTTGTGGAAAAATTGAATTTTTCTTCAAACAAGACGAAAGACTTCGTGTCATATGCCGCTGAGATGGGATTTGGACAAGACTTTCTTCTGATTACAGAGTCCCTTAATGAGAACCTGTTTTTGGCTTCTCGAAATATTCCTTCTGTTGTGGTTGTGGACGTTGAGGCTATCGATCCTGTGTTGTTGCTTCGTCATGAAAAAGTGGCGATTGACAAACTTGCGATTGAGCGAATTAATGAGTGGCTGTCATGAAACAAGAATATATTTTACAAATTATTCAGGGGCCTTTGGTTACCGAAAAGTCTTCTTCAGCAACGGCAAAAAAACAGCTCGTTTTCAAAGTGGCACGTAAAGCAACTAAAGAAGAGATTAAAGAAGCGGTAGAACAGTTATTAGAAGTTACTGTGGTCGCCGTTAACACGATAAATGTCAAAGGTAAAAGTAAGCGTTTTGGTCAACGCTCAGGCTACCGTAAGGATTTTAAAAAGGCTTACGTTAGCTTGGATAAAGGCGTGGATATGGAAGCTTTATTGTCAGAGCAGGCATAAGGAAAAGATATGGCTATTATCAGAAAAAAACCTACATCTCCCGGACGTCGCTTTGTTGTAGATGTATCACGACCTGCCTTGCATAAGGGGCAGCCATTTGCTGCATTAGTCGAAAAGAAATCGAGTAGTGGTGGGCGCAATAACGTTGGGCGAATTACTACGCGCCATCGTGGAGGTGGTCATGCGCAAAAGTATCGTATTATTGATTTTAAGCGTCAAAAAGATGGGATTGAAGCAGTCGTGGAGCGACTTGAGTACGATCCTAACCGCTCTGCCTATATTGCTTTAGTTTGTTATTCGGATGGTGAGCGCCGCTATATCATCGCTGCTCGCGGTATGAAAGCGGGTGACCTTATTAGAAATGGTGACGATGCTCCAATTAAAACAGGAAATTGTTTGCCCATCCGTAATATTCCTGTTGGTTCAACAGTATATTGTGTAGAGTTGAAGCCTGGGCGAGGTGCACAATTGGCTCGTAGTGCAGGCACATCTGTACAGATTGTTGCTCGAGATGGCAAATATGCGACCATTCGTTTGAAATCAGGTGAACGCCGTCGAGTTTTGAGCGATTGCCGAGCAGTTTTGGGTGAAGTAGGTAATCATGAACATAGTTTGCGCTCCTTGGGTAAAGCGGGGGCAAAGCGGTGGCGTGGTATTCGTCCTACTGTCCGTGGTGTTGTTATGAACCCAGTTGATCACCCTCATGGAGGTGGTGAAGGTCGTACTTCTGGAGGTCGTCACCCTGTTTCTCCTTGGGGGACACCTACTAAGGGTTATAAAACTCGTAAGAATAAGCGTACTGAAAAAATGATCGTTCAGCATCGCAATAATAAGAGAGGTTAAAATATGCCACGTTCTCTGAAAAAAGGCTTCTTTATTGATTTGCATCTGGTGAAAAAAATCGAGAATGCTGTAGAAACCAACAATAAAAAGCCAATCAAAACGTGGTCACGTCGTTCTATGATTATTCCGGAAATGATCGGACTAACAATTGCTATACATAATGGTAAACAGCATGTTCCCGTTTTAGTAAGTGAGGACATGATTGGGCATAAATTGGGTGAATTTGCACCTACTCGCAATTATCGCGGACATGCGGCGGATAAGAAAGGCAGATAAGGGGTAAAAGTAATGCAAGCTATTGCAAAATTACGAGCGGCTCGGATCTCTGCGCAAAAAGCTCGATTGGTTGCCGATCAGGTTCGCGGTAAGCATGTGAATGAAGCAATCGAAATTCTAACGTTTAGTCAGAAAAAGGCATCTGCCATTATTTTGAAGCTGTTAAATTCCGCTATTGCTAATGCGGAGAATAATGAAGGCGCGGATATAGACGTTTTGCGTGTTGCTGAGATTCAGGTGGGCGAAGGGATGACTATGAAGCGCTTCGCTGCGCGAGCCAAAGGGCGCGGAAATCGCATTCTGAAGCGGACGAGCAATATCTTTATTCGCGTACAAGAAATTTGATTGGAGATTGAATTTATGGGTCAGAAAGTACATCCTATCGGTTTCCGTTTAGGAGTATCCAAAGATTGGGTCTCTAAATGGTATGCGGAAGGCAAAGATTACGCTAATTTCTTAGTGCAATATTTCGAAGTGCGTGAGTTTATTCGCAAGAAATTAGCACACGCTTCAGTTAGTCAGATTCAAATTGAGCGACCACGAAACGGTGCGCAAATTACTATTTTTACCGCCCGCCCGGGAATTGTTATTGGGCGCAAGGGCGAAGATATTGAAGTTTTGAAGCAGGAAATAAGCTCTATTATGGGTGTTCCTACATCAGTCAACATAGAAGAAATCCGTCGTCCTGAGCTTGATGCTTATTTAGTTGCGGACGGTATAGCGAAACAGTTAGAGCGACGTGTTATGTTTCGCCGTGCAATGAAACGCTCGGTTGCATCTACTATGCGTTTAGGAGCTGCTGGAATAAAAGTAAGTATCGCGGGCCGCTTGAATGGTGCCGAAATCGCCAGGACAGAATGGTATCGCGAAGGCCGCGTTCCTTTGCACACGTTGCGCGCAGATATTGATTATGGCTTTGCAGAAGCGCATACCACCTATGGCGTTATTGGTGTTAAAGTATGGATCTTCAAAGGTGAGAATCTAGAGGGCCTCGATGCTAATGGCAATGTCGTTGGTGAGGTGCCAGAAGAAAAGCGCGCTAGACGCAACAATAAGCCTCGTACGTCGCGACGCAAAGATTAAAGGTGAAGTAAAATGTTACAACCTAAACGAACAAAATTTAGAAAACAACACAAGGGGCGTAATCGTGGCTTGGCTCAGTCAGGAAACGAAGTTAGCTTCGGTGAATACGGTTTAAAAGCTACAACGCGCGGCAGAATTACAGCTAGACAGATTGAAGCAGCGCGTCGTGCAATAAATCGCCATGTGAAGCGCGGCGGTAAAATGTGGATTCGTATTTTTCCTGATGTTCCAGTAACTAATAAACCTTTAGAAACACGCCAAGGTAAAGGTAAAGGTAATGTGGAATATTGGGTCGCTAAAGTCCAGCCCGGAACAGTAATGTACGAATTGGAAGGTGTGACTGAAGAACTGGCGCGGGAAGCATTCCGTTTGGCAGCAGCAAAGCTCCCTGTTCGTACCGTATTTGAAACGCGCAAGGTGATGTAATGTCTTTTAAAGAATTGCGAGAAAAAAGTATAGACGAGCTGCGTGAGGAGCTTTTATCCTTGCGTCAGACACAGCTGAAGCTAACTATGCAAAAAACTAGTGGGCAGTTGGAGCAGACGCATCAGATTCGTCAGGCTCGGCGTGATGTTGCTCGTATAAAAACCTTGTTGTCTCAACATAAGGTTAAGGTTTAATTTTATGACTGAAAAACAAAGCATTCAGCGGGTATTGCAAGGACAAGTAGTTAGTAATAAGGGCAATAAATCTATTACAGTGACAGTTGTCCGCTATGAACGCCACCCCGTATATGGTAAATATATTAAACGTACTCTGAAGTGTCACGCTCATGATGAAAATAATGAGTGTCATATTGGTGATACTGTACGTATTGCACAAAGTCGTCCGATTTCAAAGACCAAAACTTGGCGTTTAATTGAAATCGTTGAGCGAGCTAAGGGCTGAGGAGTGACATCATGATTCAAATGCAATCACGTTTAACTGTTGCGGATAATAGTGGCGCTCGAGAACTACAATGTATCAAAGTTCTTGGTGGATCTCATCGTAGATATGCAGGTATTGGCGATGTAATTAAGGTTTCTATAAAAGAGGCATTGCCTCGGGGGCGCGTCAAAAAAGGTGATGTATATAACGCCTTAATCGTTCGGACCAAAAAGGGTGTTAGGCGCAGAGATGGTTCTGTTTTGAGATTTGATAGCAATGCAGCCGTGCTGTTGAATAATAAATTGGAGCCTATTGGCACTCGTGTATTTGGACCTATAGCACGTGAGTTACGTAGTGAAAGATTTATGAAGATCATCTCACTTGCTCCTGAAGTGCTGTAAGAGAGGTAAAACATGAAACGTATTCGTAAGGGCGATGAGGTTATTGTCATCGCAGGCAAGGCGGAAAATAAAGGACAGCGCGGCACTGTTTTAAAGGTAGCCAATGATTATGTCGTTGTTGATGGTATTAATCATGTTTTTAAGCATGTTAAGCCAAATCGTCAATTGCAGACGGAAGGCTCAATCGTGAAAAAAGAAGCACCCATTCATATTTCCAATGTGATGTTATTTAACCCGAGTACCGGTAAGGGTGATCGAGTGGGCTTCAAGATAGAGTCAGGTAAAAAAGTTCGCGTCTATAAATCTACAGGCGCACAAGTAGATTGAGGATTTAAATATTTATGGCTAGATTACAAGAGCAATATCGCCAGGAATTTGCACCGGCGCTGCAGAAGCGACTTGGATTGGCTAATGTCATGGAAGTTCCTAAATTAATCAAAATTACGATTAATATGGGTGTAGGTGAAGCTGTTAATGACAAAAAACTAATGGACAATGCTGTCCGTGATTTGGCATTAATTGCAGGGCAAAAACCTTTAGTAACAAAATCTAAAAAATCAATTGCGGGTTTTAAAATTCGTGACGGATGGCCTATCGGGTGTAAAGTTACATTGCGCCGGGAGCAAATGTATGAATTTTTAGACCGTTTAATTAATATTTCTTTACCACGCACTCGAGACTTTCGTGGTTTAAGTTCAAAGTCATTTGATGGTAGAGGAAATTATAGTTTTGGTGTGCGAGAGCATATTATCTTCCCAGAGATTGATTTTGAGAAAACAGACGCGATGCGTGGTATGGACATTACTTTTACCACGAGTGCTAAAGACGATGCTGGCGCAAAAGCGCTCCTAGAATCGTTTGGTTTCCCCTTTAGGAGTTAAGATTATGGCTAAAAAAAGCATGGTAAACCGTGAGGCCAAACGCATTAAATTGGTGAAGAAGTTCGCTGCTAAACGATTTGAACTAAAAGAAATCATTCGTAAAGTAGAATTTTATTCGGAAGAAGAGCGTATGGCTGCGCAAGAAAAATTACAAAAATTACCTAGGGATGCGTCGCCTGCGCGTATTCAGCGCCGTTGCCGCATTACTGGGAGGCCACATGCTGTTTACCGCAAGTTTGGTCTGTCGCGTAATAAGTTGCGTGAATTGGCCATGCGGGGAGAAGTCCCCGGTATCAAGAAGGCTAGCTGGTAATATTCGAGTTGGCTATTTAAGTTCCAGGCTCGTTATTTGAGCTGATACTGAATTATAAGAGGTGGTTATGTTAACTGATCCGGTCGCTGATATGCTGACTCGTATCCGTAACGCCCAACGTATAGGGCGTTCTTTAGTAGTAATGCCGGCATCAAAGCAAAAAGTTGCTATTGCTAGAGTGCTGCAAGATGAAGGCTATATTCACTCGTTTGAGGTTAAGGAAGACGTGAAAGCCGAACTCACCATAAACTTAAAATATTATCAGGGGAAACCCGTTATTGAATTGATTGCGCGTGCTAGCCGCCCAGGATTACGGCTTTTTAAAGGTAAGAATGCGTTGCCTCGGGTTCAAGGTGGGCTAGGTATTGCGATTATCTCAACTTCCCAAGGTGTCATGAGTGATCATATGGCACGTCAGAAAGGGATCGGCGGCGAAGTAATTTGTTATGTAGCTTAAACTATTGTAGGAGTGAATAATAATGTCACGTGTTGGTAAACAGCCGATTTCTATTCCTAAAGGTGTGGATATTACAATTGCGGGTAAGCAAGTTACGGTTAAGGGGAGTAAAGGCAGTCTGACGCTTAATCTTCATGCTTACATTAATGCTAGCCAAGAAGATAATGTCGTTTGTTTGATACCAGAGCAGCAAGATTTAGCACATTGGGCAATGTGTGGGACTATGCGTGCTTTGTTGAATAATATGGTTATTGGTGTCAGTCAAGGATTTGAAAAAAAATTACAGCTGATTGGCGTTGGTTATCGCGCTCAGGCTCAAGGGCAAAAACTCAATCTTTCCTTGGGGTTTTCGCACCCAATAGAATTTAATGTTCCGGCAGGAATTGTTGTGGAAACGCCCAGTCAGACAGAGATTCTTGTTAAAGGGAGTGATAAGCAGCAGGTTGGCGAAGTTGCAGCAAAAATAAGAGCTTATCGCCCCCCAGAGCCTTACAAAGGCAAAGGCGTGCGCTACGTAGATGAGCATGTTGTTATGAAAGAAGCCAAAAAGAAATAACAAGGTGAGTAGATGAATCAGAAAAAAATTAATCGTATTCGCCGTGGAAAGCGTATTCGTTTGAATATTCGTGAAGCTGGAAAAGTTAGCTTAATCGTAAATAAGACTTCGCAACATACTTACGCGCAAATCATTAGTGCAGATGGTTGCAGTGTATTGGCGAGTGCATCTACCTTGCAGGCTGAAGTGCGCGAAGGATTGAAGCATGCTGCCAATATTGAGGCAGCGGCAAAGGTTGGTAAAATTATTGCTGAAAAAGCGAAACAGTTAGGGCTGAATAGCATCGCTTTTGATCGTAGCGGTTTTCGCTATCATGGTCGGGTTAAGGCATTGGCTGATGCTGCTCGCGAAGCAGGTTTGGAATTTTAAGAGGTACTTATGGCGCAACAAAAAGAACGCCCTCAAGATAGTGAGTTCTTGGAAAAATTGGTTGCAGTAAATCGTGTAACTAAAGTCGTAAAAGGTGGCCGTCAATTTGCTTTTACAGCGTTAACTGTTGTTGGTGATGGCAATGGCCGTGTAGGTTATGGTTATGGTAAGGCTAAAGAAGTCCCCGTTGCTATTCAAAAAGCAATGGATCAAGCCAAGAAAAGCCTAGTAAAAGTCAGCTTGAATAACGAAACATTGCAGCACCCCGTGGTGGGTACTCATGGCGCGGCAAAAATTTATATGCAACCTGCTTCTGCAGGTACGGGGATTATTGCGGGAGGTGCCATGCGTGCGGTTTTTGAGGTTTTGGGCGTCAAAGATGTGTTGGCAAAATGCATGGGAACTCGCAATCCAGGTAATGTTGTTCGTGCGACTATAGCTGGATTACAAAAAATGACCACAGCACACGAAGTCGCTGCGAAACGCGGAAAACCAATTGAAGAGGTATTGGCAAATGTCGAATAAAAAAATTAGTGTTACGCTTATAAAAAGCAAGTATGGACGTTTGGAAAATCATCAAAAATGCCTTGTTGGTCTGGGCTTACGTAAGATGCATCAAACCCGCGTTATTAGTGATACGCCTGAAAATCGTGGGATGATTAATAAAATCTCTTATCTCCTTAAAGTGGAAGAGGTGCGTTAATGTTATTAAATGATTTAAGTCCAGCTCTTGGATCTCGTAAAGAACGTAAACGCCTTGGTCGCGGCATTGGTTCTGGATTGGGTAAAACCAGTGGTAAAGGGCATAAAGGGCAGAAAGCCCGTGCAGGAGGCTACCATAAAGTTGGCTTTGAAGGTGGTCAAATGCCATTGCAACGTCGTTTGCCAAAGCGTGGCTTCCGTAGTCGCGGCAAAGGGGCAATTGCTCAACTTCGTACCTCTGAACTGAATCTGCTCGCGTCTGTTTCTGCCACAATAGATCTCGCGGTTCTTAAAGAGCATAATTTGGTTCCTGTAAGTGCCTCATCTGCTAAAGTATTTTTAAGTGGTGATGTTACAGCGGCCTTTGCGCTCAAGGGTATTGGCGTTACTGCAGGTGCTAAAGCGGCTATAGAAGCGGCCGGTGGCGCAATATCTGAGTAACCCATATTTTTTAACGAAAAGGTGTATTCAT
>CAUOVX010000029.1:0-9085 GCA_963508115.1 uncultured Candidatus Saccharibacteria bacterium | reverse complement strand
CGCCAACGATTTGAATAATTTTTCCTAGTGTTTTACTCATCAGTTCCTCCTTTAATCTTACTCATATCTCCGTTTATCACCTGACAGTCAATTGCCATCAAATCTTCAGCAAAAGGCGATGTTGTGTCAATCGGCTGCAACGTGTACACCGGCTTACCAAGCGCAAACGCCCAGCCAGCCTCAAAGAAACACGACGCACCAATATAGCCATCGCCACGTTCGTCATCAAAATTCGCCAGCAGCAAAGCCTCACTGTCTTGTAGTCGGCTCATGTGTTCATCAATATACTGCCGCTTCGTCAGGCCTTCCTCAGTCTGCGGCAATGTAGCTTGATGACCTGCCGCTTCCAACGAATCCTGCAGCGCAGCAAATTTATCTGTATGACGCATCGATGCTGAAACTAGGATTATCATTGTTCCATCGCCTCCACGCCACCGGAAATTTCTGCCAATTCCTGGGTAATCGCACCCTGACGAGCCTTGTTCATCGCTAGTGTCAGATCGTCCACTAGGTCAGACGCATTATCCGTTGCATTCTTCATGGCCATCATCCGCATGGAGTGCTCACTAGCACGGGCGTCCAGCAATGCCTGAAACAGCCGCGCGCCCGTCAAACGGTAGGCGACGGCGTCCAGTACCTCTGGGATACTTGGCTCGTACTTGGCGTCAGAAACCGTGTTCGAAACTTCACTTGGGTCAATTAATGCTTTGGTTCCCGCTGGCAACAACCGTGACAGTTCTGCTGTCTGCACCATACTATTCACAAAACGCGTATATACCAGCGTCACCGCGTCAACTTCACCATTCTCAAACATACTGATGGCGGTGTTTAAAATCGTGTGAAAGGTCAGCCCCGTCGGTTGGTCTGGCAAATTATCATAACTACCGACCACTTCAGTGTCCTTGAGGCGCGAGGCGAACTGCGAAGCCCGGCGGCCAACTGTCAAGGTCAAATTCTCAATGCCGCGCTCATCATCACGCTTCAGTAACTCCAGATATTTCTTCAAGACGTTGGTGTTATACGCACCAGCCAGGCCTTTGTCGCTGGCGATGACGATAATTAGGCGCTTGGTAATTTTGCGGCGCTTAAACAGCGGGTGATTATCAGTCGCACCTTGGCTGGCCAGGTAACTCAGCAGCTCCTCGGCTGCCATAGTGTAGGGAGCTGAAGCCTTGTCCGCCTCTTGCGAACGGCGCATTTTGCTGGCCGCCACCAACTGCATCGCCTTGGTGATTTGCTTGGTCGAATCCACCGAGCGAATGCGATTTTTCAGCGCACGAGTACTCGGCATGGATTACTCCTCAAATCCTTTCGCCACCACTTGAGTTGCCTCGTCAATAACCTGGAGCTGCTCATCAGTCGGTTTGGCACCCTTGTTTAGTTCGCGCATGGTGTCTTTGGCGTTGTTCCAAAGCTGGGTCAGCAGACCAGCTTGCGCCTCCTTAATCTTGACAACTGGCACATTGTCAAAGGCACCGCTGGTTACCGCGTGGATACTGACAAATTGCTCCCACACGCTCATCGGCTGATATTGCGACTGTTTTAGCAGCTCAGTTAGGCGCTGACCGCGGTCAATTTGCGCCTTGGTCGCGTCATCCAGATCCGAGCCAAATTGCGCAAATGACGCCAACTCACGGAACTGTGAAAGACCGAGCTTCAAGTTACCGCCGACCGACTTAACCGCCTTGGTCTGAGCAGCACCACCAACACGGGAGACCGATAGACCAGCAGAGATGGCTGGGCGAATACCTTGGTAGAACAAGTCAGTCTCCAGGAAAATCTGACCGTCGGTGATGGAAATCACGTTGGTCGGAATGTACGCCGAGATGTCGCCAGCCTGCGTCTCGATGATTGGCAGGGCAGTTAGTGAGCCAGCACCCAATTCATCTGACAACTTGGCTGAACGCTCCAGCAGGCGAGAGTGTAGGTAAAAGACATCACCAGGATACGCCTCACGTCCCGGTGGACGACGGAGCAACAGCGACATCTGACGATACGCCACCGCGTGCTTGGTCAAATCGTCATAAATCATCAGCGCATGGCCGCCATTATCGCGGAAATATTCACCCATGGCGGTACCAGCATATGGCGCCAGGTACAGCAGGGAAGCCGCGTCCGACGGACTGGTCGCCACCACGATGGTTTGCTCCATCACACCTTCTTCTTTCAGGCGGTCAACCAGCCGGGCAATCTTTGATAATTTCTGTCCAATCGCCACGTAGACGTTGACCACGCCGGTCTTTTGCCGCGCCTGGTTGATCATGGTGTCGATGGCAATGGCCGTCTTTCCCGTCTGGCGGTCACCGATGATCAGCTCACGTTGCCCGCGACCGATTGGGAACATGGCATCAATTGACATGATACCAGTCATCAGCGGCTCGTGCACCGACTTGCGGCCCATCACACCGATGGCTGGCCGTTCAATCAGCCCACGTTTCTTAGTCTTGATAGCTGGTCCACCATCGAGCGGCCGACCGAGCGGGTCAACCACGCGGCCGAGCAGCTCCTCGCCAACTGGTACATCCAGCACCGCACCCTTGCGGCGAACGCTAGCGCCAGCCTTGACCTTCTCCTCGCCGCCGAGGATCACCGCACCGATTTCATCTTCCATCAAGTTTAGCGCGAAAGCTTCCACTGTGCCGCCATCAGTCTCAATTTCTAGCACTTCGCTGTAGCCAGCTTTACTGAGGCCATGTACCCACGCCACGCCGTCACCAACGCGGATGACGACACCAGCGTCCTCTAGTCCTTCCGTCGCCTCCAGCTGCGCGATTTTTTCCCGCAGGCTTTTGGCTAGTTCTGTCACATCAATCTTGCTCATTTTTCCTCCTAGATTTTCTTCGCCCGCAAGTTGTTTAATTTCTTCAAAACCGTTGCGTCCAGCGTTGCGGTTGGCGTCCGTAGCTTGAAGCCGCCGATGAGTTCTGGGCGAACAACTTCGCTCAATTGAACAGCTGTCTGGGGTTTCTTGAGTAGCGCCACGATAGCCGAACGCGCCTCATCAGTCAATGACCGTGCTGACTCAACTGTCGCCACCGTTAAGCCACGCTCCGCCAGCTCTGCTTGGATGTCACGCACCAACAAGTCGACTTCACGCTGACGATTTTCATTGCTGAGTAGTGCCGCTACTTCGTCAATAACTTTTGTATCGTTGTCTAACAATCGTTCAGCCACATACCGAGCCAATTTACGACGCGACGTTCGTGCAGGCATTAGCGCGCCTCCTTCAAAGCTTTCTCGATCAATTTGCCGTCCTTTTTAGCGTCCAATTTCTCGTTCACTAAGGTGCCAGTTGCTTCAGCCACTAGTTGCAATGTTTCGTTATGCAACGCTTGGCGCGCAGCCGCAACTTCGCCAGCGATCTCCGTCCGAGCCGCCTCGATGATGCCATCGGCTCGCGCTTCGGCTTTCTTAGCCGCAGCTTCAACGATTTCCGCTGCCTCGTTCCTCGCCGACGCAACGATGTCGCGTGCTTCCGCTCGCGCTTTGCGCATCGAGGCGTTGATCATTTTCTCAGTCTTATCAGCATTTTCACGCGCTGATTTGGCGGCTTTTTCGGCCGTTCGAAGGTCTTTTTCACGCTTGTCCAGCATCGCTGCCAGTGGCGGATACACCCATTTGCTCAACACAAACAGTAATATCAAAAATGCCACTGACTGCAGGACCAACAGTTTCCAGTCGATTCCCAAAGAGCCAAACAAATCAGCCTTATCAGCTGCGTGAGCCTCAGCACTCGCAAATTGTGTTACCAATCTTTCCACAATTTACCTCTAAATTACATAACCTTACCGACGATGGCAGCCACGAAACCGATAATTGCCAAGGCGTCGATAAATGAAATACCAAGAATCATCATGGTACGCAAGTCATTAATCTTCTCTGGGTTGCGACCTGCGGCGTTCATCGCTGCAGCACCGATGATGCCGGCACCAATTGCTGCAAAGGCTGCTGGGATTGCGTAAGTTAAGGCAAAAGCTAATGCTTCCATGGTTGATGTTCTCCTTATAATTATTACTTAACTACTTATTTTCATTCTCTGTCATTTTCTTTGAAATATCAACAGGGGAATGAACATGTGCATGATTGGACTCGTCGTGGTCGCCGTGAGGAGTGAGTCCCAGGGAAATAAATACCGTTGACAGCATGAAGAAAATGTACGCCTGAATACCGCCGATAAACAACTCGAACATATAGAACGGCTGCAAGGCCGCCGGTGAAGCGTACTTTGTTAGATAGGCGATCATGATCAGCAGTACTTCGCCCGCCAGTACATTACCAAACAAACGAAAGCTCAGTCCCAGCAAGCGCGAGAACTCTGCTACCAACTCCAAAATACCAACAAATGACATAATTGGATCTTTCAGTGGATTGACGAAATATCGCCCCATGTTGCCGCGGAATCCCAAGTAGCGGAACGCATAAATTTGCGCCGCAATGATAGTGATGATAGCCAGCCCAAACGTCATATTCAAATCAGCCACGCCGCCACGAAACAGGGGAGTGCCGTGCTCGCCAACAGTTACTGGGCCAACAAAAGGCAACAACCCCAGCCAGTACTGCGCTATCACAAAGAAAAATATGGTGATAGTCAATGGCGCCACTCGCGCCGCCCAAACGTCATCTTGAATGACCTGCTTGACCGTGCCGTACAAGCCATCAAACGTCCAGTTAACCAATCGCGTCACAAAATTAGGTTTCTTTTTGCCCAGCGCTGCCGCACGCGTTCGCAGCATAATCCATACCAAAACCAATAATCCCAAAGTACCCAGCAGGTGAGAGTTCGTGACTGAAATGCCGCCAACTTGTACTATTTCGTCTGCCTTTACTGAAATATGCAGACTGCTTGCAAACTGGTGTATCATTGATTGGCCTCTCTCTGTTTTATAAATCGTATTTGCTGATAAATCAATCCTGCTGACGCCGCCAGACCCACGATAATCCCTGCAACCATCAACCACGGTTTGGTGTGTAGCACCAGATCGGCCCACAGCCCCACCAACATCAGACCGATGCTCGGCACAAACATGCGCCACGTCGTCCCGATGATGGTTTTCATCATAACCGCAGTGGCATCTACGTCTGTTTTTTGGTCGCTCTGAACCTTAGGTTTTTCAGCCATTACCTATACTATATCAATCTGCTATACTATTTGACAATATGCCGAGGAAAAATTATCCAAGATCTCAACCAGTCCAGAAAAATAGACAGCCGCTAACTACTGTACATGAGCTCAACAATTGCCATCAAAAACGCCGCTTTTCAACCCAACAACAAGCCGAAAGGGAAATAGCTAGCCGTCAGCTAACTGATCCGCAGCTGCTCCTGGCGACCTACAAATGCCATTGGTGCGGCGGCTGGCACCTCACGTCACGCTAGAGCCACTAGAAGACGAGATGTTCTTGGATCGGTACATTTGTGTAGCGACCCAAAATTGGCACCGTTGAATCAGTCGTCGTACCATCACCGAGCTGTCCTCGATTATTGTTACCGACAGTATAGACGCGATTATCAGTCGTAAAGATCACGGTCGTACCGCCGCCACTTTCCACGTGCTTAGCACGAGGGGCAGTTGGGCTACTGCCAAACAACTGCATTGGTGTCGGTGTATTGCGGCTGACTTTATCACCAGTACCCAGCTGACCATTTTCATTAGAGCCAGCACCATACACCTTACCGTCATCACCCACTACAAACAAGTTACTGACACGCCCTGCATAGGCTGTTGACCAGATGTCAACCGCTTTCACGCCGGCTGGTAGCATGAATTTTACTGGGGTTGGGTTCCTCCAGTTAGTCGCCCCGTTTGCATGGTTGGCACTATTACCAAACACACCATGGTAATTGCTACCAGTACTGTACACATTTCCATCAGATGTACGGTATGATGCGAATAACTCGTCAGTGGAAATTTGTTGTACAAATCCTGGAACACCAAGATCTCGAATTTTTGGCGTCTGAAGCCTGAAGAATATATGCTTATTACTCGGCGGACAGGCAGCAGCTATCGCCATTCCTGTACCCGAAGCATTAGCCGCTAGGCAGTGGTTACTGGCACCTCGGCGGAAAATACGATCCGAACCATAGGAGACCATGCGCCAGCGCTGAATGGCGGCTGAAGGATTACAATTTGCCAAACGAATGTTCACCAAGTCACCGGCAGTATTTTCCACACATTTACCGTTTATCTTGATCTGCTCTTGCGGCGTGTATTCAAACTGCTGCTGGGAGCTGTCATTACAACTACGAGGAGCTACGGTCGTAGGACCAACCGCCTCCATGCAACGGCCCTCTAAGAACCGCCAGCGGAACACCAGATTGTCCTTACCAACCTCCAAGTGGTTTGAGCCACCCACGCCATAAACCTTACCATCATTCGCCAAGATATATAGGGTACCTCCGTCAAAGGCCAGCTGCATGGCGCGTGGTTTACCGGGATTACCAAAGTCACCAATTCTTACTGGCGTTGATGAACTTGATATATTGGCGCGACCTAACTGATAATAATCATTTGCACCCCAACCGTACACGGCACCATTTTGCATGATGACATAAGCGTTATATCGGTCCTGTACCAAGTGAGCAGTCGGAATCGTTCCTGGATTACCAGGGTTCGGGAAAGGCAAGGCAACACGCTTTGGAGTAGACCTATTACTACAGGCGGTCGCATACGCCGGAGTGACGGTATAATCACCAGTACCCAATAGGCCGTAGGTACATTCACCAGCAGCATAGATATTTTTATCATTCCCCAGTACAAAGTTTGCCCAACCTGAGTTGACAGTAACTGCTTTAACTCCAACCGGCAAGCCAAACCTCACTGGTGTTGAGACGGTCGGACTCATATAGCCAGCACCCAATTGACCGCGATCATTTTTGCCCGCACCATACACCGCACCGTTCTCATCTCGAATCATCAAGTTTCCACCGACAGAGACAAAGTTGGTGTGCACTGAAACTGCGCGCTGGGACATATTAAATCTCACTGGCGTTGGCTGAGCTGTCGAAATCAATCCAGCGCCCAATTGACCGCGGTCGTTCGCCCCAACTGACCGGACACGTCCAGCAGAGTCAATTGTCGCAAAGAATACTTTGTGCTGTATGCCGTGCATATCACCCTCATATCCAAACGCCAAGGTGTCGACACGTGTTTGCGCTCCAGTGGCCAATGACAACACTCGGGTATACGTTTTCCACACGCCACCGCTTGGTCGCAATAACTCAACATAGCCGGTAGCGTAGGCCTGTTGGACCTCACCACCGGTTGAGCCAAGAGGAGGGACAGTAAACCGCGTTCGAATATTGCCCTCATGCATCACAGTATTTGACTGACCAGGCTCTGGATCACCCGCACAGTTTGTTTCTGGAGCTAGATTTTTTGATCCCCATGGCGAAATCATACCGTTGCTGCGCAAACAAGACACAGCATATGCAAGACCACTTTCAGCAGCTTCGCGTGCCAATTGGTTATAATACCGGTCCCGTAACGCCGCTGCATATGAAGCAGCCAGCTGCATGGCCACCAAAAGTAAGGTCAGCATAATTACTGAGGTGATGAGAACTGTTGGCAAGGTAAATCCTGTTTTTTTGCTGTCCGCACCCATGATTACTCATCATTATACACTTGTCGATAAGCATGTACAATATGCTATAATAGACTTACGTAAAGAAAGTTGAGGGGAATATATGAGCGAAGATACAGCAACCAACCACAGCGCCAAAGTAACCGTCTACAGCACTAGTTGGTGCGCATTTTGTCACACTGAAATGGAATGGTTGGAAAAACTGGGAATCGATTTCATTAAAAAAGACATTGAAGCAGAACCTGCCGCTAAAGAAGAATTGTTGGCAAAAAACGGCGGCAATTTCCAAGGCGTGCCAGTCACCGACATTAACGGGGAACTAGTGCTTGGCTTTGACCGACCAAAGCTGCAAGATTTGTTGCGCAAGAATGGTTTATTGGCTGATTAGAACACACACTTGAACAAATAATAATCCCGTCTGACAGTGGCGGGATTTTTATACTGGACCGATTTGCACGACTTCGCCGCCGATTTCTTGGCGGAAATAACTATCATGGCTGACATAGAGGATGGCGCCAGAATATTTCGCCAGTGCCATCTCCAGTTCCTCGATACTCGGCAAATCAAGGTGGTTGGTCGGCTCATCCAAAATCAGCAGCTGCGGGTCATTCGCCAGCATGGCAATGATCTGAAAGCGGGCTTTTTGGCCACCCGACAAGCGCGCCAGTGGCGTCATCCGATCGGCTTCGGTGAACAGATAATCAGCTAGCAATTGGCGAATCTTTGTCTCGGAAATCGGCAGATCGCGACTGAGGTATAATTTCTCAATCGCCGCCTCCAACGGATCCGCCAAATACCGCTCATCGATCTCTTGCTCATACACACCCACCCGCACCTGCGGATCGAGGAAGAGATTACCAGAGTAGAGGATGGGGGCAGCAGGTACGACACCTCCTACGCCAGAGTCTGTAAAACGTTCGCGAGTAGCGGACGTTTCAGCCGAACGCTCGCAAAAAACCTCCGGGCGGGATGTGACGTCAGAGTGGTCTCTGGCGGGGGACGGTGAAGTGACTGCCGCCCTACTATTTAACAACATCCGAATCAGTGTCGTCTTGCCAGCACCATTACGGCCGCGCAGCTCCACCGCCTCACCCTCACGTAGATCAATATTCACTCCCTCAAACAATATCCGCTCACCAACACCAACCGCCGCGTCCTCAACTCGCACCAGCACATGCTGGCTTCGGCTAGCCGCATCCTTCATCGACAGCCGGATATTACGCGCCTTGAACTTGCCGTAGCGCTCAGCCGACTTATAATCAAGCTGCCCAGCCGACTCCTTATCAATCCAAAAGGTCGGCTTGTCCATCTCTGATAATTCCGCCAGCTCGGCCCGCGCCTCATTTTCCAGCCGCTTGAACTTTTGGATAGTGCCAGGGTTTCGCGACTTTTCCTTCAGCCGCTGATAATCCAGCACCTTTTGTTTGAGGTTAGTCATCCGCTTCTCAACTTGCTCAAAATTATTCATGCCCGCCGCCGTCGCCTGGGCGTTTTGCCTGAGGTAA
>CAUOVX010000028.1:0-9164 GCA_963508115.1 uncultured Candidatus Saccharibacteria bacterium | reverse complement strand
AATGGGCGAACTATCGGGGCTGTGCTTGACCGCATTGTCCAACAGTACTGCAATCACCTCTCGGACTGCTGGCCGGTTCATGGTCACCGTCAAATCATCAGGAGTGTGCAGCGTCACCCGCTCCTTGCCGGGCCTAGAATTGATCAGATTATCAGTTAGTTCTACCAGGTCAAATTTTTCGATGTTGGATGAGAGTTGCCGTTCGCTGTGGGACAATTCTAAAAGCATGGTGGCGAGTTCGTTCAGACGATTGATTTCCTCAAGGTTGCTTGCCAAGGTTTGTCGCAACTCGGACTTGGGCGTTTTGGGATTGTGCAGTGCCAGCTCGGCCTCGGCTTTCATAATGGCCAGTGGTGTGCGCAGCTGATGGCTGGCGTTAGCGACAAAGCGTGACTGGGCTTGGTGCGCAGCTTCGATTGGCTCTAAGGTACGCTGTGCCAACAGATAAGCGATAACCCCACCGCCGAGCAAGACCACAAGGTTGAGATACGCCAAGCTGATGATGAGATTGGCGTCAGTAGCCTCCATCTGCTCGCTCAGCGGCTTGTCCAGTGAGTTGCCGCTGACTAGTCCACGCTTGACGGCGAAACCTTGCAAGCGAGCGTCAATTTCCGAACGCGCAATGTTAAAGATGATGCCGCTGAACAGTAGACTGACCATCATCAATATCAACAGGTACCAGCTGGCCAGTTTGATGGTGGCGGAGGTGAATAATTTCACGTAATCGCCTCCACTTTATAGCCAAAGCCACGCACGGTGTGAATCAGTGGCCGGCGAAACGGCTTGTCGATTTTCTTGCGCAGCTGCTTGATGTAGGCCTCAACGTTGTTGGGTAAAATATCAGCATCAAAATCCCACACATGAGCGATCAGCGTTTCTTTACTCAAGGTTTGACCAGGATGGCGCATCAGGTATTCCAACAGCGCGAACTCTTTGGCTGTCAGCTCAATGGTTTTACCGCTGCGTTTGACGGTGCGCTGAGTTTGATTGAGTGTCAGATCAGCAACGGTCAATTCATCATCATGTGTCAAAGGTGGCCGCCTCAGGAGCGCCCTGACGCGGGCGGTTAGCTCATCGATAGCAAATGGTTTGACCAGATAGTCATCAGCGCCGACGTCCAGACCAAAGGCTTTGTCTTCGGTCGTGCCGAGCGCCGTCAGTAGCAAGATAGGCATTGTTTTGTTGGCTTGACGCAGTGAGGTGATGATATCGGTGCCGCTCCTCCCAGGTAGCATGCGGTCCAGCACGAGTAAATCATAGGGCTCAGTTTCTGCCATGGCCAGCCCCTCTTCTCCGTCATGCACCATGTCGACGGCGTGACCTTCTGATCGCAGCGCCGCCGCGATGACTCGAGCAATTTTTCTTTCGTCTTCGACGACCAATAGTCTCATGTGTCCATTATACCCTGGTTTTCTGAAAAAGCCCTGAATGCTATAATTGATGGTGACAATAACCAAGGAGGTGTATGGGTAAAGAGGTAAATCCCATTATTCAAATTAAAAACTTTAGTATGAAGTTTGGCACCAAAACGGTCATCAAAGATTTGAGCTTTGAAGTGATGCGGGGCGAAGTGTTCGGATTTTTGGGTAGCAATGGTTCAGGAAAAACCACGACGCTCAGGGCGCTGCTGGGGTTATACGAGCCAACGGCTGGTGAGCTGCTAGTTGACGGCAAACCGTATGCAGTTGAAGATGGCGTCAAGCTAGGCTATCTCCCGGAAGAGCGCGGTTTGTACAAAAAAGAAAAAGTCATTGACACGATGATTTACTTTGGTCGCTTGAAAGGTCTGAGCCAAGAAGAGGCTCGCGATTTTTCAATCAAGTATTTGGAGCGAGTGGGCTTGAGCGATAAGGCAAAAACGCGGCTGGACAAATTATCAGGTGGTCAGCAACAGAAAATTCAGCTCGGCGTGACCATCATGGGCGACCCAGAACTGCTCATTTTGGACGAGCCAACCAAGGGTTTTGACCCAGTCAACCGCCGACTACTGATGAATATCATTGAAGAGCGACAAAAAGCCGGCGCCACCGTGGTGTTCGTGACCCATCAAATGGAAGAAGTCGAGCGCTTGTGCGACAAAGTAGTTCTCCTGAAAGATGGCAATGCAGTAGAATACGGCACCGTGGCGGATATCAGAAAGAAATATGGCGGTAAGAGCCTGGATGATATTTTTGTGAAGATTTACGGCGGCGAGGAAAAGGAGGCGGTCAATGCGTAACATGTACAATTTGGGAACGGTGGTTAAATTTGAGATCATGCGCATGCTGAAGAAATTCAGCTTTTGGGCAATGGCGCTCGGCTTCCCGCTGATGTTTGCTGCTATTTTCGGCATCGTCTTTTGGTCAAATCAAGCCACTATGGAAGCTACCAAAAAGCTTCAAGAACAAGATTTCAAAGTAGCCATCGTCGACGACTCAGGCGTCGTTAACTCACAATTGGCTGAGCAGATGAAGCTGGAAAAATTAAGTAGCAAAGACCAAGGTATTCAGCGTGTCAAAGACGGCAGTTTGGACGGATTTATTTACTTCCCTGCTAACTTGGAACAGAACGCCGTACAGACCTATGGTAAAGATGTCGGTATGTTCCAAAATAGCCGCTATTCTGCGGTGGCTGAGACGTTGTTGACTGCTTCGATTGAGGGGAAAATAGATCCACAGTCCAAAGCAATCTTGCAAAAGAAAGTAAAAACGGAAACGACTACCTACCGTAACGGTGTTGAATTTGATGGCGTGAAGGAAATGATTGTACCGGGCTTTTTCTTGGTGCTGTTCTATATGCTGATCGCCTTCTTTGGTGGGCAGATGCTCAACAGTACGGTGGAAGAAAAAGAAAACCGTACAGTGGAAATGCTACTGACGACAGTTAAGGCCAAGACGTTGATTACCGGAAAGATTTTGGCGATGATTTCACTGGCGCTGATTCAGGGGCTGGTCATCATTGTACCGGTATTGGTGTTGTACTTCACCTTAGGTCAAAAGCTGCATATACCATCGTTGGATTTGAGCAATTTGGTATTTGACCCAGTGAGAATTGGCATCGCTCTGGGGGTATTTGCCACAGGATTTATGATGTTTACCGGTCTGTTGGTTGCGGTTGGCGCCATGATGCCAACCGCCAAAGAAGCATCCTCCTGGTTTACTATTGTCATCCTTGCCCTATTTGCTCCACTGTATGGTGCTAGTGCATTTGTATCATATCCAGATTCACCATTTGTGCAGTTTTTCAGCTATTTCCCATTGACTGCACCAATTCCACTACTACTCCGCAATGCCGTCGGTAACTTGCCAGTTCACGAGGCGGTTATCGCCGTGGCTATTTTGGCAGCCAGTGCCTTTGTGGCGGTTGTGGTGGCGGTCAAACTGTTTCGCTACGGTGCCATGCAGTATGACAGCAAATTGTCGTTGTCGGTCTTGCGTGCTCGGCGCGATGAGGCGGCAAAAAGCTAATCATCAAATACACAGTATAACGCGAGGCGTTCAGTGGTTGGGCGCCTCGCATTGCTTGCGCTACTCGGTATAAGATTGTACAATGTTACCTATGAAAGTACGTATTGAAATAGACACAAAAACATTTGTGCGGTTCTGGCTGGTGGTGATTGGTTTTGGGCTGGCAGGAGTAGCAATTTATTCGGCAAAGAGTGCGCTGATTCTCCTTGGTATCTCCTTGTTCTTGGCTCTGGCTTTGAACCGGCCCGTTTCGGCTCTGGCGAAGCTGCTGCCTGGAAAAAGCCGTCTGGGCGGTACGGCGTTAGCATACGTTATGTTGGTGACGCTACTGGGCTGTGTGGCGTGGTTTGCAGTGCCGCCAATTGTCCAGCAGTCCGCCAAGTTTGTTGAGAGCGTGCCGGGCTTGGTTGATCAAGCTGGTTCGCAGTGGCACGGCATCAATGAGCTGATTGATAGAAATGGCTGGCGCTCACAGGTTGACGCGACATTAAACAACTTGAAACAACAGGCCTCATCGTGGGCAGCCAGTGCTGGCACCAACTTGATTTCAAGCGTAGGCTCGCTGGCGTCGTTTCTTGGCTCCCTGTTCTTGGTGCTGGTTTTGTCATTTTTGATGCTGCTGGAAGGTCCAACCTGGATGAAGCGCTTGTGGGGGCTGTACAACGACCAAAGTAAGATGGAAAATCACAAAAAACTGGCTGGACAGATGTACAATGTCGTCACGGGGTATGTATCTGGGCAATTGACAGTGTCAGGTATCGATGCTGTGCTGTCAGGCGTGGTAGTGTTCTGTTTGAGCTTGGCATTCCCAGCTATTGACTCTAACTTGGCAATGTTGACCGTCATGGTTACCTTTATCTTGACGCTTATCCCGATGTTTGGTGCCACTCTGGCTGGCCTGCTGATAGCGTTGCTATTGTCCTTTAACAACGTCACCGCTGGTATCATCTACGCTGCCTACTTCATCATCTACCAGCAGATTGAGAACAATTTCATCGCACCATCAATTCAGTCAAAGAAATTAGAACTTTCGGCGCTGATGGTGCTGTCATCGGTGACCATCGGTCTCTATGTTGGTGGGCTATTGGGAAGCCTGATCGCCATCCCGGCGGCCGGTGTGGTCAAGGTCCTGCTAGAAAACTACTTGGAGCAGGCCAAGAAAAATCGTCTTGAAAGTGAAAAGCCGCTCAACAAATTAGTGAAGAAAATCAAAAACGAAGATTAATTAGTGTGCTTCGTGAGGTTAGCCCGCTTGGTCATGTCGGCGGGCTATTTCCATGTCCAGACACTGCCACTTGGCGTGTCGCGAATGGTGATGCCAGCCGTCAACAGTTCGTCGCGAATGCGGTCGGATTCTTGCCAATCTTTTTCGGCGCGGGCGCTGCGGCGCTGGATGACCAATCTCTTCAAATCGTCGGTAATATCAGGGGTCGATTCCGCCAAATCCAAGCCTAAAACTTCGTCAATAATTTCAATCAGTTGCAGCAAGCCGCCGCGATGGATTTTCTCCAACGGCGCGTGATCTAGCCGTGAAAACGCTTCGTCGATTAGAGCCAAGGCTCCTGGCGTATCCAAGTCATCATTCAGTTTTTCAACGAGCGCTTGCCGCGCCGCCAGCAGTGACACCGTGCCTTCCTGCTCGTCCTTCTCATCGTCATCATCCAGTGTGTCGTGCGTCTGGTGTCGCAGCGCCGCATAGCCGCGCCAATGATTCAGCCGCGCCTGGGCCGCCTCCAGAATCTCCCACGTGAAATTGCCCTCGGTTTGGTAATGCTTGCTGAGGATCGCTAGCTTGAAGGCCATTGGGCTAAAGCCGCGCGCCGTGATGTCACTGAGGGTAATGATGTTGCCGAGCGACTTACTCATCTTGCGGCCATCCACCTGTATGTGGTTATTGTGCAGCCAGATGTGGGCAAATTGCTGCCCGGTCAAGCTCTCGCTCTGAGCAATCTCATTGGTGTGATGCACCGGAATGTGGTCGATGCCGCCGGTGTGAATGTCAATTGTATCACCCAGCGTCTCCCGAGCGATGGTCGAACATTCCAAGTGCCACCCTGGAAAACCGACGCCCCATGGGCTGTCCCATTCCATATCGCGCTTAGTGTTCGTTGGTGAAAACTTCCAGACGGCGAAGTCGGTGATGTTGCGCTTGCCTGCCACGCTGACCCGCGCGCCCGCTTCCAGGCCCGCCACATCCAGCCGCGCTAATTTGCCATAATCTGCTAGCCGCGACGTGTCAAAATACATACCGTCGCCGTCAATTTTATACAAAAATCCCTTCTCATCCAGTCCGCGGGCGAAGTCGATTTGCTGCTGGATGTAGTCCGTTGCCCGCACCAAATGGTCGGGCCGCACCAATTTCAATACCTCATACGCTTCGTGATCGGCGATGGCGATGTACTGCTTGGCCACGTCCCAGGCGGTCTTGCCCTCGCGGCGCGCCCCCTTTTCCATCTTGTCCTCGCCATCATCATCATCACTGGTCAAATGCCCAACGTCGGTGATATTTTGCGTGCGAATCACTGAGATATCTTGCCAGCGCAGCAACCGCACCAACACATCCCAGTAGATATAGCCAACCCAGTTGCCAATGTGCGGCTGCGAATACACCGTCAGCCCGCAGGTGTACATACGAACCGTCTGCTCGTCGAGCGGCTTTAGTTCATCTTTACGGCGAGTGAGGGTGTTATAGAGCTGTATCATCAACTCTATTGTACGGCAGATGGGCCGCTTTTTCAAAGTTCGCTTTCGTCGTTTCCGACTCATCAGCATAGACACGCATCTATGGAGCGAACTGACAAGCAGGAGAATAATACCGCGGCGGAGAGAGCCGCCAGATATGGTTCTCGGCGGCTTGTCAGTTCGGGTTCAGGAGAGAAATTGTTTAAGTTCTCTCTCGTCTATGGCGTATAAAACATAAGGTGTTTCCTTATATTCTAAGAATTGGTACCTTTCTGGAGTATCCACATAAAGTAGGACTTTATGGGTTGGATATTTGGCGATGGCGAAGAGGCTCTCGCCATGTCGTAGATAAAAGGAAGCCTCTCCATAAGAAGAGGCGCCTATCTTTCGCCCGATGTCATTGGCCTCTAGGGCCTTCATGATTCGGTAAACGGTTTTAGTATTCATTGTACCACTCTCTCCTCACCCAGGCGGAGTGCCCATGCTTTCCCTCGGGAAAACACCGCTCTTGGCGCCCGGATGGCGCGTGAGCAAGATGAGGTTTCATGGCGCCATTTTTACTTCAAAATACCACCACAAAATCTCACCTCGCTCTATTCTCAACTGCTTGTCAAAAAACACTTTTGGACAAAGCCACAAAACTTCGTCAACAAAAGCCTATTATCTTTATATCACTAATTACATAAAATGTCAACGTCTATCATCAAAGACACAGCCCCGCCCCCCTGTTAGCTACGGTATAAGCATTGACAGTATTAACAATATAGTGTACAATGTAATAACTAATGAGTGAGCGACGTCCTGACGGTATGCCACCTGCGCGGCAGAGGTGGCATCCGATTAACAACCTGGCAGAGCTTGGGCGCATTCAGGACCAGTTGGTAGAAACACTGGACCGCCCTGAAATCACCGATAAACTGGGAGGTTTGGCGCTGGAACTTGCCGAGGTTGCTCAGCAGCTACATCCTGTTACGTACAATAGGGATGGTATTGTCAGCGCGGATGAGTTGCTGGCGTCTGACCCGAACAGTATCCCGCTAGTCGGGAGTACGAAATTTACGTCTCACTTTAAGCTTGCGCCAACGCCTATGCAGCTTGAGGTCATAAACAAAAAGCTAACCAGCGATGAATGTGGTCAAATATTAATTCCTCAGCTAGAGAGTGTGTTAGATAGTAAATATAATAGCGAGATGATGAAGGTTGATCGTCCAAGCCTAGCTACATGTTGTGCAGTGACAAAATATTTTAATCTTACTAAAGACGATATTTCTCATGTTGCAGGTCGGCCTTTTATAGGCATGAACTCTACTGACATTGAACCAATCGACATTGCGGTTATGGTCCATGAAGCAACGCACGCGTTGGATCATATGAATAGTCCGCTCCTATATGTTTGTAGTACAAAAGATATATCAGCTACCACGTTAACAGGTTTTAAATCTCGTCTTAAACTTGCTCGTGAACTAAAGGCGTACGCGGTTAGCGACTGTGTCGAGCAGTACCTTGCTGAAACCCACGGGTCAATGGAGCGCGCTATGTTAGCATCTCGCAGAGTTGAAGCTATCCGTCAGGAGGTCAATGGCCCCGTGACTGCAAAAGATGCCTTTGTGGTGCATGATGATCTGGTGAAGCGTTTGATGGCAGCAGGCTTGGGTCATTTTTATCAGTAGAGCTTACGGCTTGAGCCTTACACTTGACAAAATACCAATTATAATGTATAATGTAAAGATAGTTATGAGAGACGAACTGTACATCATTAACCCACCAACCTTTAGCTATGATAATCCTATCCCGCTAGATTCTCTAAAGTATATGAAAGATAAACTATTAGATACTTTAGAGAAGACTGAGATACTTGACAAGTTAGGACCAGTAGCCTTAGGGTTATACGACACAGTTCAAATGCTGGAGCCTATGGAATGGGTTGAGGGTGAAGAACTAGGAGATAGTCATCCTGACTCTGATTGGACGGATAAAAATATTATACCGCTTATTGGTTGTGATAAGTTTGTTATCTCTGGAAAACAGATGTCTCATATGCCAGTCCAAAAAGCTAAAATAGACGAGGCTCTCGCCAGCGACAAGTATGCCGGAGTGTATGGCGATGAAATATATGATCAGATAAAGGCCTCGCCTGTTATGACAAAAGAGGCAGGAAAGCTCACCGGATCTTGTCATACCAGTTTCTCTATGGTAACTGACATGGACCTTTATATATATTCTCGTCCTGTTGTCAGCGTAGCTAATAGTGGACTTATGGCTATCAATGTCGCCACTTTGTCTCACGAGACAGATCATGCGCGTGATTATGTTATGGACCCAGTTGTAGAGATATATCCCAAAGATGACCGAGCAAGACTCTGCTCTGAGCTGCGAGCCTATGCCGTAGGTAAGTTGTTTCAGGATCATCTAATGTACGAGGATAGAATGATGTTGAGATACCCTAGTTTGTCCGATCGAGTAGAAAAGGTACGAAGAGAGGTCAATGGTCCCGTGACTGCAAAAGATGCCTTTGCGGTGCATGATGATATAATTCAGCGTTTGGAGCAAGCGGGCCTGAGTTATATATATCGATAGGACTTAGGTAAACTAATAAGTACTTTTAGTATTTTATCCTTGTATGTTTCGTTTGTACCTTGTTTGAAATGTAGGTTTACAGCATATTTTGGCTTTCCAATATCCACTATTAGTTTTTGGTTATGCAAAATTTTTTATATGCTTGAGTAGATGCTATATTTTGGGCCAGTAATCTAATTATCACAATATAATTAAATATCTAATATCTCAACAAGTTCTCCGTTCTTCTGCTTCAATTCAATTTTCTGAATTATTTCTTCTCCAAGATATTTAGTAAAGTCGCTTAATTCTGATGAAACTTCGAATATAATATTATGTTTAATATCCTCCGGATTGAATGTCGAACTATAATTTTCTCTACTTGACCAATAATTCCAATTTACATCTGTTCTTTCGTAATAAACATAATTTTGCTTTTTAGTAATATATATCCTTTTATTAGTTAATATCTTTCCATTT
>CAUOVX010000027.1:0-9444 GCA_963508115.1 uncultured Candidatus Saccharibacteria bacterium | reverse complement strand
TCGGCACCCCGCACTGCGTGGTCATCGACTTCCAGACGCTGGAGGACGACACCGTCACCGTGCGTGAGCGAGATACGACGGAACAGCGGCGGGTGAAGGTTGAGGAGCTATAGATACTAGAGATGAAAAAGTAAATTGGGTTTAAGGAGCTACAATATTGACAAAAAGTAGACCTGAGTTTGATAAAATTACATCGTTTGACGAGTTTAATAAATATTATTGGTATCGTGAAGAAATTTCACAGATATGCAAATCATTAGGATTAGAATATAGAGGTACAAAACAAGAACTCAATCACATTATTGAGCAGTACTTTAAGGGTAACCTGATTAAAAAATCATCAATAAAAAATGAAACAAAGCAAGTTGAAAATATTACTTTAGATACGCCATTACTTGAATGTGGTTTTTCTTTTAACGCAAAATTCAGAGAATATTTTTCTGCTTTAACGGGTATCTCACCATTTAAATTTACTGCTGATATGGCTACCGCTTGGAGAAAAGTAAAGAGAGAAAATGATTTGAGTTTTACCATTCAAGATATGCTAAAAGTTTATTATGGGAAATCAGACTATGCCAAGTATGATCATTCGGTTTGTCAATGGAATCAATTTTTAAAGGATTTCTGTGCAGACGAAAATAGTCGCAACTATTCGAACAAATTAAAAGTAGCTGCTATTCTTTGGAAAGAAGTTAGAAATTCAAGAAATAAAAAGATTTATTCAAAGAATCTTTTAACTGAATATGAACATGAAATAAAAGAGTATCACAATTAGATAATCCCCAACGTGTTAACACCCAATGAGTAGTTAATCATGGATATTGGAAAGACAGAATATACTGTAGGTGAAATGGTATCAGCCATCTGGCGTTCAGGTGTAGTATAATGACTTTCATGTCAAAAATCACCAAAGGACATATCATTACGCAGAATCTAGATGGAACGGACCATCTGGATTGTTTGTATCGTATCTCGCTTAAAGCACTAATTTACAACAATGCTGGGCAGATTTTGGTCGTTAGAGAAATTGATCGGACGTATTGGGATTTGCCGGGTGGTGGTATGGATTTTGGCGAAACGATTGAGTCGTCACTGAAACGCGAGCTATATGAAGAAGTTGGCTACAAGGGCGGTTTGCGCTATCAGCTTTTTGACGCGTCGGATGAGATGTACATTGAGCGGATTGATGCTAATCAAATCTGTTTTTACTGCCGCGTTTGGCCGGATAATTTTGAGTTTATACCAGGTGAAGAGGGCGATGAGGTAGTGTTTATTGACCCGGAGGAATTGCTGCTTCAGAAGAGCGAGGTTGACGCGCCAGCTCGAGCGTATGCAGCACATGTGAAATGGCAAGAGGTTAACGACCGTATGAAGGTGCTATAATTACTCCATGACGAAACCGTTTTTACTACTACAATCGCGCCCTGAGACTGAAGCATCAGATGATGAATATCAAGCATTTTTGAAATTTGGTGGACTGGAGGCTAACCAATTGGTGCGGCTGAGGTTGGAACGCGGTGATCAGCCAGCGGTGAATTTGGATGATTATGCTGGGATCATCATGGGCGGCGGTCCGGCTAATTTCGCGTATGACGAAGCACAAAAATCGCCCGAGCAGAAGCGATTTGAAAGCTATATTTTGCCGTTGATGCGTCGAATCATTGAGGCAGACGCACCATTTTTGGGAGCGTGTTTAGGTGTTGGCGCGGTGGTGACGGCCATGGGTGGACGGATGAGCTTTGAATATCCTGAGGCGGTTGGCGCGGTGGATATTTCTACAACGTCAGAAGGTGAACAGGATGATTTATGTAAAGATTTTCCATCAGTTTTCCGTGGTTTTGTCGGACATAAAGAGGGTGTAATTGACCCGCCGAGTGGTTGCACGGTACTGGCTCGTTCAAACACCTGTGTGCAGATGTTACGCGCTGGCAACAATGTTTACGCCACGCAATTTCACCCCGAACTTGATGCTGACGGCCTAGCATTACGCATCAATATTTATAAACACGCTGGCTATTTTGCTCCCGAAGAAGCCGACCTGTTGATAGCTAACGCCCAGCAAGAAGTTATCACTTGGCCAGAGTTGGTACTGCGACGGTTTGTGGAGCGATACCGTTAAAAAAGTAAATCTGAGATATAATAAAATCATGCGTATAATTTGTAGCGTTCAAGCCACAAGGTTTCGTCATATTGGGGTATTGCTTGTGCTTTTTCTCCTTGGTATGATGGCGATGCGGTTCGCGGCTAGTTATGTGTCGTCGGTTGCCAGTGGTGCGGGGATATTTGATCTTAATTTTGGTAATGATGGTATTTATGTTCACGATAACCTTTTGGCGCTAGGCGACGCTGGTAGAAACGTCTATCTGTACACTTTTCTACCTATTGACACTATTTATGCGGCGATATATGCGGTATTTTATGTCTATACTTTGGCGTTTTTCCTGCGGTGTACTGTGCCTAATTGGTGGAACCATACTCGATGGCTAGTATTGCTTCCTGTTCTAGGTGCTATATGTGACTGGTTGGAAAATATGTGTTTTGCTTTCATGCTTATCCAGCCTTCAACATCCGTAAATCCGTTATTAGTAACAAGCACTTCGCTACTAACTAAAGCAAAATTTGTCTTGGTGTATTTGTCGTTATCAATTGTGTTAGGGCTAGTACTAGGCTGGTTAGTGTGTTGTGCTCGTGTCAAGCGACGCCAGGAATAGTAGGTGTAAGCGTACAGCTGGAACCTTGTGTGCTATAATAACCATATGCATATTATTCTTGGTGGGACGAGTGGACTTGGCCTGGAGATGGCTAGGCAGCTCAGGAAAAATGGCAAGCGTGTGTTAGTGCTGGGGAAGACGCATAACGCTCAGGAGCACGGCGAGGGCTTCCCGTTGGACGTGTACTATTCCGAGCAGGTTGAAGCAGCTCCGGCACGGATTGAGCAGATTTTGGGTGGCGACGCCATTGAACAATTCGTCTGGGCAGCGGGCTATGGCTGGCGTGGTAATTTCGAGGATCAGCCTGACGCGCGCTCCATGGCTGAGGTGAACTTTGCTGGCCCGTTACCGCTGGTGCAGTGGGCGTGGCGCAAGATGGCCTGTCAAAACCAGAAGTCAGTGCTGACCATCATCGGTTCGACCAGTAGCGTCAAAGCTCGCGGGGACGAAGCGGTATATGTGGCGACCAAGCACGCCCAGGCAGGACTGGCGCGCAGTTTGGGAATGCAGGCGGATGAACAGAAATTGCCAGTGAAAGTTGCACTATTTTTACCAGGCGCCATGAAAACGCCGTTCTGGAATGGTCGGGAACTACCAGTTGACTATCTGTTTTTCAATGACCCAGCTAAAGTGGCCGCGCACATCATCACCGCGGTTAATCACCAGCAGCAACCGTTCCTGGAGTGGGCACTGCCAAAGGGTACGTTGACGTAGGTTTTTTTCGTGATATAGTCAAGCTATGGAACTGATGGGTATAAACATTGTCGTTATCGGCGGCGGTACGGGTAGCTTCACATTACTGAGTGGATTAAAAAATTATACACATAACATTACAGCCTTGGTCAATATGGTCGACGACGGTGGATCAACCGGGCAGCTGAGAGATGAATTGGGGGTTTTGCCAGCTGGTGACGTCCGGCAGTGTTTGGTAGCGCTGAGCACTTCGCCAAAGGTGAGAGACCTGTTCAACTACCGCTTTGACGAGGGTAGTCTCAAGGGACACGCGTTTGGCAACCTCTTCATGGCAGCCTTGGAAAAAATGACTGGTAATTTTACTGAAGCGGTCAAAGTCGCTGGAGAAGTGCTAAATATTCGAGGGCGAGTAGAGCCTATCACATTTGACAATATAACGCTTGTTACGCGGCTGGCTGACGGTACGGTTGTCAGGGGTCAACATGAGGCTGAATCATTGATTATCCCGGTTGGTGAGCGTCCGTGGCTGGATTTGGAGCCGACTGCTCGCATCAATCCTCAGGCGCGGCAGGCGATACTAGACGCGGACTTGGTGGTGATTGCGCCGGGGCTGCTGTATGGTAGTCTGGCGCCGGCTCTGTTGGTCAGTGGCGTAACGCGCGCGCTCGCTGAGACCAAGGCTAAAAAAGTATACGTTTGTAATCTGGTGAACAAGCCTGGTCAGACTGATGAGTTTACGGTTGCGGATTATGCCAGTGAAATTGAACGCTTTGCAGGTGTCAAATTGGACCATGTGCTATACAATAACCATCGCCCGTCGCAGGAATTGATCGACCGGTATGCCAAAGACGGCGAGATGTTGGTCGAATGGAACAAAGAAGAGCTAAAAAAGAAGCATTTTTACGCTTCGGGAAAACGATTGATCGCTGATGAGGTTTGGGAAAACACCAACGCTACTAGTGACCCGCTGGCAGCGCAACGCAGTTTGATTCGACACGACGCTGACAGAGTAGCACGCGAGTTGATGCGAATTTATTTTGCCTAGATGAATTGAAGATGCAAGGGAAGCGCTGTACTTGCAAAATATTATATTTTGTGATATAGTGTGATCTGTTGATTATGACAAATAATACACAAAAGTCAGAAAAGATGATTGATAATTCTGGTAATCCCTCTCAAAGAGGTGAGATATTCTTTCATTCTGAAGCCTTAGCTAAGGAGCTAGTGGAGACGTTTGGCGGTCATCATATGACGCCAGCGCGTCGTTCGGCGGCAAAGCTCATCATAGAGATGCCGACGGATATCGAGGAGAATGAGCGGATTGATTACATCACCTCGGCACTTGATAATGATGAAACGATAACCACCGAGACTCAGCGAGATGTCGTGATTGGTATTCTTGAGGACTATAAGGTCTTGCAAGGTTTGTTTGCGTCATATGTTGAAGGGGTTGACGAGAAGACGCTACAGGGCAAGGCGTTACGACTGGATGACGGTCAGCAGATTCCTGGAGACTTAGGAAAAGACAATACGCAAAGTCCGTGGTCTGAAAATCCGCCGATGCCAGTACCGCGTATCGATGATTTGATCAAAACGTTCTCAACTAAGGGTGAGGGTGCTCAGGGTATTGGACTAGAAACAGCGATGATCGTTGGGGCGGTAACACTTGCCAAATTAAAGACTACTCCATATCACGACGCAGCAGTTTACAAACAGGCAGTGTTTGCAAAAAACTTTTTGATCCCGGTATGTAGTATTGTTGGGCTTGATAATCTAGAGTCTGAGTTGAATGACGAAGTAGATATCATTACTGGGCGAAATATTGGTGATGGTATGGATGGTAGCGATTTGAGCAACGACATTGATCCATTGATTGATGAAGTCGATAGGGTTGAATCGCTACATTTTGGCCCTAAGGACTCGGTCGATCCTGAGCGATTTAATTTTGCTATGAATAATATTAAGCAAATTTTTTCTCGGTTGCTTGGTAAACCAGATTTGCGGCCAGCTGTGGAGACGACCTCACCCCACAATACGCTGTTTGAGGTTGGTACTGTGACTCTGCAAAGCGGTAGTAAGCTAGAAGCGCGAGCTCGCGGTAAGGGACGAGGCTCGTATTTGAGAAAGTTTCTAAGGCGTATAGGATATTATGAGCCACATTCTCAACCACTGAAGGATGAGGGAGAATTCCATCCGATTGATCTATACGGCATGGTGGTGATTGCTGAGGATGATACGCAGATGGCTGATGCATATGTTGAGGCAGTGGTTAATGCTTTGAATGACGAGAATATTACGCCATATCCGTCACCTGGACGCGATAAGGAATGCTTTGTTATCAAGGGGTCTCCAGAATTTCAGGAGAATATTCGCAGGGCAGTCTTTGAGAGGATTCCTGACGCCGACATGGAATTATTTAGTTTTAAAGACAGCGGCAGGGACTTTACTGACGCAAAAATTACTGGTTTTTCTGAGACGGGTGACAAGCGTGTGCCATTTGCACCATTTGAAATGCAGTTCTCGACGCCAGATGCTCGCTTGGTGGCACGAACTGGTAAAAAGGCGGCGCACTTCTTCTTTAAACTGCGCAAGATATATGGTGATTTAGTGAATATGACTGACGAGACAGCTGATGCAATAATTGACATTTGGCAGCGTAAACAGGATTACTTTACGAGCGCTGAAGATGGTTCTAAGGAAGATCATCTGACAAACCAGAGCCGTGAACGAGTAGCGCACTTTAAGGAGGAGGCGCTAGATAGGCGTAAATCTTTGCTTAAACGCGTTCGTGATATGGCTAGACGAGCGCTGAATGGTATATAATTACCTATATGACGACTTACTACACTGATGGTTCTGCTAGCCCCAATCCTGGTCCGGGTGGGTTTGCGGTGATTCGTGATCTTGAGCCGTGGATTTTGGGCTCAGAGGACGGTGAGACGACGAATATTCGCATGGAAGGCAAGGCGCTGATTGCGGCGCTTCAGGACGCGGACGGTGCGCCGTGTGTGATTTATACTGACAGCGAGTTTTGGATCAATGTGGTGACTAAGTGGGCACCCGGCTGGCAGCAGCGCGGCTGGACAAAGAAGGGTGGCGAGATCAAAAATCTGGACATCGTGCGTGAACTATATGAGCTGTATTCGAATTCGCAGGCAGAACTCCGCTGGGTGCGCGGTCATGAGGGCGACGAAGGTAATGAACTGGCGGACACCTGGGCCAACCGAGCGCGTGAAGGCGAGAGATTGACTAAATAATACATTTCTGATATAATATAAACGTGAGCGAATTACACGTGCCAGACCGTGTGCAGCTTGAGTTGCATCCGTTTTACTCCTATCCAGATTCGGCTGATTTGCTGTACGCACGCCTTGGTGTTGCCACGGCGGTTGATCTTCGTGGTGATGCATTATATGTCAGGGCAGGTGTCGGTGATAGTAAGGATCACGATAAACTAGCTGGCAAGGTTGATCCAGATAGTGATAAAAATATAGCACTACCGTCTGAGATGTATACAAAGCAGGGAATAGTGACTACATGGTATTATCCTAACATGGGAGACAGGCTTGAAGGGCTGGCTGGTCCAATGGTGAAGGAAGGTCTTAATCCAGAGGCTAAACTGACATGGGAAGAGACGAAAAAATGTTTAAGGATGGCGGCGCTGGCGATTGGTTTGTTTATGATTAAGCCGCCGTCCGATGTAGTAGAACGGACAGATCTCCATGCTATTGAGGTTAGTAAAGAAGATTTAACTGCAGCAAAAGAGCAATTTGGTAGGCGTATAATCTCAACTTAGCTGGCGGTGTCTAGTAAAAATTGCTATACTAGGGCAATGGAAGAAGTGAGGGAAACGACTGATATTTTTTTGTGGGCGAATCAGACTGACGCAAAAAAGAATGATCTACAGATTGAACTATTTTTGTTTAATAAGAATTACACGCCGTATTTCATGCCCCTGAAGGGCGATGTTGAGCAGCAGCTGCGGCCACTATTTTTGTTTGATTATATCAATCAAGTTAATTTGGGCGCCGGCACTGGCCTTAGCGTGCGGGATTATGAGTTGAGTGAAGCAGAAGATAACGTACTGCTGCGAACAGACCTCGCCAAGGTTGGCCGAGCGGAAACCTTAATTCATTTGATCGAGCACGAGCGTGATGACATCGTGGAGTTTTCGGAAACCGAGCATGAGTTTAAGCGGATGAAGGGCGTATTGGCGCGGTTTACTGATCCGAATGATCCAGAAAAAATCTTTTACACCGCCAAATTGATCCAGCAGGGACAAACGCTCAAAAGCGCGCTAGCGTGGGAGTTTTCTGACGGCAAGTTTGGCGCGTTTAAGGCGGAAGTCGGTTTTAAGGTGCCGGATGATAACCAGGTGCTGATCATCGGTCAGGATATTTTCGCCTTTAATCCAGGCAAGTTTGAGCGGATGTTTGGCTATGAGTACAAGAAGCAGGTGATTGCCGATAAGAAAGTGGCGGAAATTGAAAAGCAATATAAGCTAAGTTTTCCTGAAGGGCTAGATCTGAATGCACTGGTCAAGGAGCGCAAAAAGACTGTCAATAAGTTGCAGAAATTGGAGATTGGCGAGGTCAAGCAAGAGCAGGTGCTGGACTATGCTGACGAGATGCAGCTAGAGCTGATGAGTGATGATAACGGTGCAATCATCATTATGGACGGCAATGATCTGGATATGTTTGTGAACTTGATCAACGAGGACTACATCGAGAGTAAAATTACCGGCAAGCGCTACGAAATTAAGTCGAAAAAACTGCTGGGCGAGCCTGAAGGCGAACCGCCGCGAGGTTAAGCATGGATCAAGAATTAGCGCTGGCGATTTTGATGAGCGGTCGGTCGGCGCTGCTGACGGGTGCGGCTGGTACCGGTAAGACGCACCTGCTGAACACGTTTATTGTACAGGCGCGTGACCAGGGCAAAAAGGTGTCGGTAACAGCGACGACGGGCTTGGCGGCGACGCATTTGGGCGGCAATACTATTCACAGTTGGAGTGGTATTGGTGTCAGTGATCACTTGGCGAACAACTTTTTTGATCGGCTGTCAAAAACGCGACGTGAGGTGATTACGAAGACTGATGTGCTAGTGATTGACGAGATTTCCATGCTGCATGATTTTCGGTTGGACATGGTTGACCGGGTGCTGCGCGGCGTCAGAGAAAACGACCAGCCGTTTGGTGGTGTGCAGCTAGTGATGAGTGGTGACTTTTTCCAATTACCGCCAATTAATCGTCCGGGTGAGCAGGGCGGTGGTTTTGTGGTGTACTCGGAAGCGTGGCAGGAGTTACAGCCGGCGGTGCTATATCTGGAGCGGCAATATCGGCAAAATGACGAGCAGCTCCTCGAGATTTTGACGGCACTGAGGAATGACGATATCAGGCGGCATCATGCTGAGACGTTGCTGGCGCGGACTGAAGTCGAGTTGCCTGATGGCGATATCACCGAACTACACACCGTCAATGTTGATGTCGACGCCATTAATAGCCAGAAGCTGGCGGAACTGGCGGGTGGGGAACGAATGTACCAGCAGACGACGACCGGTTCAAAAGTATATGTCGAGAACTTGCAGCGGTCGGTGCTGGCGCCGAGCGAACTGGTGTTGAAACTGGGTGCGTTGGTGATGGCGGTGAAAAATTCGCCGCAGAAATTGTACGCCAATGGTAGTATCGGCACGGTGGTTGATTTTGAGCCGCTGACGGACTACCCGATTGTGGAGTTTCGTAACGGCCGGCAGGTGACGATGCTGCCAGATGTCTGGGAGCTGCGTGACGGCGAACGCAAGCGGGCGAGTATCTCGCAGGTGCCGCTGCGGCTGGCGTGGGCTATCACCGTGCATAAAAGCCAGGGTATGACCTTGGATACGGCTCGGATTGACCTGAGAAAGGCGTTTGTTGAGGGCATGGGCTACGTGGCCTTGAGCCGGGTGCGGGATTTGGATAATTTATATCTTTACGGTATCAATCGCAAGGCGCTGGAAATTTCGCCGGATGCGCTGGCGATTGATGAGGTGTTGCAGCGGGCAAGTA
>CAUOVX010000026.1:0-9452 GCA_963508115.1 uncultured Candidatus Saccharibacteria bacterium | reverse complement strand
GATGAGGCCAACACTAAGCATCATACCATGACGCAGCCGCTTTTGTCTATACCGCCGCGCCAGCCAACAGAGACGCGCTTGCGTTTTACCACAGTTTGACGCTATACTTAATATCATGAAAGAATCGAGGGTGGGGCAGTCTGACAGAACATTTTCCAAATTTTGGCTGCGCCGTCTCAGCAAAGCCTCGCTACTAGTCAATCTCTTCATTCTCCTCACATACGCATCAGCTCGCTTTTTGCCTGGCAATTATCGCTTTACTATTGGCGATTCAGTGACTGACTTGGCCGCCACCATCAGCGTATTGTCCGCAGTTTGGGCGCTTGGTCTCTGTGTTTGGACGCCCAAAAAACAACGCGCCTACCTGGCATGCGCCACCTATGCGTCGCTCATCATCACCATCGCTGCACTCATCGCCACCAGCGGCGGCATCTATTCTCCATTTACCAGCCTCTGGCTCATGGTGACTATCTTTGCTGCAGTATTTGGGCTGTGGCTGACTGGTGGCATCATCTTGTTAGTCGTGGCGCACATCGCCATGATTCATTTCGAAACGCCACTGACGCTGGAGCAAATAGCCATCAGTACAGCGCTTGGCATCATGCCATCTGTCCTGAGTATCGTCCTGTGGCGGTACCAACCGCAGAAGAAGCTTGATGATCGATTTGCTGAACTGGAAAATAGGCTAACCTCCGCCGAGGGCAAATCTGATGTCGTCATCAATACCATCGACGACGGCGTGATGGCTATTTCCAATGACGGTATCATTGAGCTCATCAATCCAGCTGCGCAACAGATGATCGGCTGGGACAAAGGCGACGCTTTGGGTCTGAGTTGGCAAAGTGTCCTCAAACTGGTGCTCAAAGACGGATCTGACATCCCAGAGGGCAAACATCCCGTTACTCAAGCGTTGTCTTCAAACCAGCCCACTCACAGCGACAACCTATTTCTCAAAACTTTCTCAGACAAACGGTTACCGATCACCATCGTCAGTTCTCCAATCGGCCCACAAAAGGAAGGCGTCATCATCGTGTTCCGCGACATCTCCAAAGAGCGCGCCGAGGAGCGAGAGCAAGCCGAGTTCATCTCCACCGCCAGTCACGAGATGCGCACGCCCGTGGCTTCCATCGAGGGATATCTGGGCCTGGCGCTCAACCCCGCCACCGCCCAAATTGACGACAAAGCACGCGACTTCATCACCAAAGCGCACGCCTCCGCTCAACACCTGGGCCGATTATTCCAAGACCTGCTGGATATCAGTAGAGCCGAGGACGGACGCCTCAAAGATGAACCAAAGCTATTTAACGTAACTGATTTTGTGGCAGACATCTTTGAGGGTCTGGCGCACAAAGCCGCCGAGAAAAATCTGCTCTATTCGTTTCGGCCGCACGCGCTAGCCAAAGACTCCGCTGACCAACATCTGCAGCCCATTTATTACGCCTTTGTTGACCCCGACCATTTCCGGGAAATCACCGCCAACCTCATAGAAAACGCCATCAAATACACCAAAGAAGGCGAAGTGGTGGTTGATGTCACCGGCGACTCGTCAAAGGTGGTTGTCAGTGTGATGGACTCTGGCCTAGGCATCCCCGCAGAAGACGTGCCGCATCTTTTCCAAAAGTTTTATCGGGTTGACAATTCAGCCACTCGTGAAATCGGCGGTACTGGCTTGGGATTGTATCTGTCTCGCCGACTCGCCGAAAGCATGTCGGGCGATTTACGTGTCGAGAGCGAGTACGGCAAGGGAAGCACCTTCTTTTTGGAAATACCGCGAATTTCCAAAGAAGAAGCCGCCCACAAAGAAGCATCCTTGCAGCCAGCATCAGTTCAGTACCATCAACCACAGCAGCAAGCCCCAGTAATTCCTGACACAACGCCGGTAGAACCGCCAGCAAATCCTCCAGCACAGCCGCAAGCAGAACAGCCCCAGCAACCTACCGAACCCGCCCAAAGTACTGAGCCGCTCGTCCAGCCCAGCCAGTCAGCGACACCCCAACAAACACCAGCACCAGCCAGCCCAGGACACGCCACGCTTGCCGACATCGAACATCATTTAGAGACTACTCGTCGCGCCATCAGCATACCGCGGAGAACCAATAATTCATAAAAGCATAAGAATGATAGCAATTTTAATAATAATATCGTATAGTAGGTAGTAGATATGACAAAAATTTTACTCGTTGAAGATGACAAAAGTTTACGCGAAATCTATGGCGTACGATTATTAGCAGAAGGATACGATATCGTGTCCGCAGGTGATGGCGAAGAAGCGCTCGCCATGGCCATCAAAGAACGCCCAGCGCTCATCCTGAGTGACGTGATGATGCCGAAAATTTCTGGCTTTGACATGCTGGATATTTTGCGGTCTGCCACCGAAACTAAAGACATCAAAGTGATCATCATGACCGCCTTGTCCTCAGAAGACCAACGAGCTCGTGGTGAACAATTAGGCGCCGACCGCTATCTTGTTAAATCCCAAGTTGGCATCGAAGACGTCGGACGCACGGTCCACGAAGTTTTGGGCGATGTTCCGGGACTTACGCCAGCGCCGCAACCGCAACCAGCCGCCCAGCCAGCAGCACCTCAGCCAGCGCCAGCTATGCCACAGTCACCGCAAATGCCGCCGGTCCGGCCTGATGTCTCAGCATTGTCACCACAGCCAACATTGCAAGCTGCTGCACCAGCGCCAGCTACCTTGCCGCAACCAACTGCGCCTTTCTCATCTTCAGCGCCACGTCCTGCCAACTTAGGTGAGCGTGTCATCCGCCCACTTGAAGGTGCCAGCCTGACGCCGACAGAAGATGTTGCCAAACTCATGGAACAAGAATTAGAGGGTATTCCAAACCTCAAACCACAGTCAACCACGCCTGACAACACCCCAGATGAAACAACACCAGCTCCGCAACCTGATAAAGCTCCAGAAGGGACCATTCCAACGTTGACAGCTGCCCCAGCTCCTGAAACTCCAGCAGAGCCTACTCACATTCCCGTGACAACACCAGCGCCTCAAACTCCACAGAACCTACAAAGCATCACCGCTCCAGAGCAGCCAGCTCCAACCATTCCAGCAGCACCGGTAATCAGTCCAGCTCCGCAAGCGCCAACAAACGCTGCGCCAATTCATACGCCACCAGCTCCAGTCCTGCATCCGCTTCCGTCTCAGCCGCCACAACCGCCGCAAACTCCTCCACCAGCACAACCACAAGCATAAATGCCAGACAATACCACACCGACTCATGAACCCACTCGGCGCCTCAACAAATTCGTGGCGCTGGCGCTTGGCGTGTCGCGACGTCAGGCTGACGAGCTGATCGAGCAGGGCAAGGTCACCGTAAACGACCAGGCCGCCAAGCTCGGCCAACGCATCACCGCAACTGATATCATTCGCTATGGTAACAAACGACTCACCGCTCAAACCCACCAACTCATCCTCCTCCATAAACCTGTCGGCTACCTCTGTTCGCGTGCCTCTCAGGGCGGCGTACCGACTATTTACGAATTATTACCGAAAGACCTCCATCACCTCAAGCCCGTCGGTCGCCTCGACAAAGACAGCTCTGGGCTCATCCTCCTCACCAACGACGGGGATTTTGCTCACCAGATGACACACCCATCCTTTTATAAAATCAAGCGCTATCTGGTCACGCTCGACCAACCGCTCCAGCCGCTCCACCGGCAAATGATCAATGACTTTGGCGTGCAGCTGCCTGACGGGCCCAGCCGCTTGACGCTTGAGCGCCAGCACGACGGCGACGACCACCGCTGGATCGTTCAGATGAGCGAAGGCCGCAACCGCCAAATCCGCCGCACCTTCGCCGCCCTTGGCTACACCGTCATCAAACTTCACCGCACAGACTTTGGTAACTACACTCTCGGTGACATCAAACGCGGGGAATTCCAAGAAAGCAATTTGACACCAGGTCAATAATTGATGTATCGTATAGATACATAGGAGGACATACCATGCGAGAAGGTAACAGATTTTCAATCGAAACTAATGTTGAGTCATTGCAGAAAAAGCTAGGAGTCGCGCTCGGTGTAGTAGCCAGCGCTGCATTAGCTCTGTCAGGCTGCGGTGCGCCAATATCAGAAACAGCACCAACGGCAACTACAGAAGGATCTACAATCAGCCCGGAGCTAGACTCAACCAACCAGTCCAATCTCGACTGGCAGATTGTTGACCGGAACTGTTTTGATGAACCTGACTGCAAGCATAAAATATCATCAGTAAGGAAAGCCTGCGATGGCACCACTCTACTATACGAATATTATAATTACTACGGGCAAGGTGGCATAACAGCAGTCCCTAACAGTCCCGAGTGCACCGCTTCACAAGCACCAGAAAGCAGCCCAACACCAGTTGTTACGGCAACACCCACTCCGGCAGGCTAAGGCTAGCCCCATTTCGCATACCGCTTATCCTCGCTAAATCCTCACGCCTCTGGTATAATAGGCGTAATTATGTCTCATAAATTACCCACCGTCGCCATCATCGGCCAAGCTAACGTTGGCAAAAGTTCATTGTTCAATCGCTTGACGCGCGCCCGCACCGCCATCGTCGCCCGCGAAGCTGGCACCACCCGCGACAACGTCGTTGGCAAAGTTTCGTATCGCCGGCAAAATAGTGACACGCACGCCGAATTCTGGCTCATCGACACCGCCGGTCTCAAGCCCGCCGAAGACGAATTCGAAGCCACCATCCAAGACCAAATCGCCGACGCCTCCGCCGACGCCGACGTCATTCTCGTCATGGTCGATTCCACCGTCTATCCATCAGACGCCGACCGTCAACTGGCCAAAAAAGCCCTCAAAAGCGGCAAGCCCGTCCTCCTCATCGCCAATAAAGCTGACCTCAAAAGCTCGCTCCACACCGACGAATTCAAGCGTCTCGGCATCAAAACCATCATCAAAACCTCTGCCGAGCACAACATTGGCATCTCCGAGCTACTCGACAACATCGCCGATCTCATTCCGCCAGCCACTCAAACCGAAGCTAACGACATCATCCGCGTCGCCTTGATCGGCCGGCCAAACGTCGGCAAAAGCAACCTGTTCAACACCCTGGCAGGCAAGCAGCAAGCCATCGTCGCCAACGTTGCCGGCACCACCCGCGACGTCAACCGTGTCCAAGTCCGCTACCACAGCCAGACCATCGAGCTACTCGACACCGCCGGCATCCGCCGTCAAGGCAAACAAGAAACCGGCATCGAAAAGTTCTCCGTCCTGCGCACCATGCAGGCCATCAACGAAGCCGACATCTGTTTTCTCTTGATGGACGTCAATGAATTAAACGTCGGACTAGATCAGCGCCTAGCCGGCATCATCGACGAAGCAGGCAAGGGGCTAGTGTTGGTAGTCAGTAAATGGGACTCCGTCGAAGGCAAAGACGCCTACACTCACGACGAGCTAGCACCGCAAATTAGCTATCATTTCAAATTCACACCCTACGCGCCGCTAATCTTCACTTCATCAGTCACCGGCCAAAACGTCGCCAAATTGTTCGACCTAGCCCTTGATATTTACAAACGCCGTCGCCAAGAGTGCAAAACCCGCATCCTCAACGACCTCCTACAAAAAGCCGTTGCCGCTCATCCGCCAGCCGGCCTGAAGAACTCGCATCCAAAACTCCGCTACATCGTCCAGACCGACACGGCCCCGCCATGGTTCGTCATCTACGGCAGCAACCTGAAATTCGTCCACTGGAGCTACAAACGCTACTTGGAGCGCATCCTGCGCGAAGCCTTCAACTTCGCTGGCACACCCATTAAACTATCTTTCCGCGACGAGAAGCAGCTAAAAGCCAACCGCGAACGCATCGCCCGCGGCCTGGCTCCCGTCACCAAAGCCTACAAACAGGCCAAAAATGCCGAAAAGGGCATATAAATGATGCAAGCCACGACCTTAGCAGCATTTATTGACATTTTGTATTATTAGTGATATAATTAAAAAGTTATGAACAATACTCCAGACACATACCCCGCAAAAGATCTGTTAACAACTCCCGCTGATATCATAGACCCCGAAACAACTACCTTTTGTGTAGCCATAACACCTCTCTTTGAATCCACCCTCGGCACTAATGAATCCACCCTCGGCACTATGCGTATCGGCGCAGTCGGAGATATCACCGTAGAGCGACCAGGCGGCGAAGACGAAGAAGCAAGAGTGAACGTCGATCTCTACATAGGAGACACCAGTAATCATACACCACTACTTAAGCGCGCTGGTATGTCCTCGCCAGTTATTGATATGCCTGAAGCTACTGGCTGCACAAAAGCAACCGTGTCCATTACTGCAGAACCTGGTGATGGAGAATATCAAAATTTCAGCGAGGCTATCATTGGCGCTAAGATGTTAAAAATGGCAGGAGGGGATCCAGCAACATTAGAAGAACAAGAACAAAACGTTCAGAAGCTTCTAGAAGCAGTTGGCAAGGTTGCGGCTCGTGCATCATTATTCACTGAACTAAAAAACGAAGGTTTTGTCATCACCTTCATGCCCGGAGACCAGAAAGAGCCAAGCGGTGATTTTTACCTAACCGTCACCGCCGACAGCCCAGATACCGCAGACGAAAGCTAATCATCCACCATACATGAGAATGTGCGCTTGCAAAATATCGCGTGTAATTTCATCTGCTCGCTCACCGATCAGCACAATTTTTACTGCCTCATCTGAACATGCATGACGAATCTCAATTTGATACTGCGTCGCCTCAATGTGCCGCCGCTCACCACGGTCGTTTATAAAACAACCTTTCAGCCGCCTGAGGCCATATGCCGCAAACAGCTCTGGCCACAGCTTTTCAAACACCGCCTCACTGACAGTGACGGCCGATAAATCAACCACGCTATAGGTTGGATTGTCCGGCACCGCCAGCTCGCCATCATACTGGTCAAAAAATGCCAGCAGCCCCGACGGCGTGGTGATTTTACTGAGGTCAAACTGGCCGTGCGGCGCGCTGAGCACCTTGGCGTAGGGCAGGGCGCAGCGCTTGGCCTCGTATTCAGCCCGTTCACCATCGCTCAATAGATCTTCCTTGGTCACCAAAATCACATCTGCCGCTTGTAGCTCAATTTCATGCGCTGGCTCAACACCGCGTAAAATCTCATACGCATCGATCACGTAAAAACTCTGCATCAGTTCGTACTTGGCAAACATCTTGGCGCTGATCAGTCGCTCCACCAAATTCATCGTCCGTGCCACGCCCGTCGCCTCGATGAACACCGGCGCAGGGGAATAGCGGCTAAAATCCATCATCATCTTGGTCAGTGCATCCTCCGAGCCACAGCAAACACAGTCGCCAGCCAAGGTCGTCACCATGTCTGCCAACCCCTCCAGCCGGTAGCCATCGACATTTTCGTTGGCATATTCATTTTCAATCACTCGCGCACCCGTAAAGTCACGTTGTCGCAATAAGAACTCCAGCACGCTCGTCTTACCAGCGCCCAGCGAGCCATTCACCAGATACAGCGGTACTTTGTCAACAATCGTCCGCGTCTCATCAAACGCTGCATTGATACTAAATTCCAAATCATCATCGCGCTTTGCCATATAGCTATTATACGCCATCACGTCCGAGGTGATATACTGAAGGTATGAAAGTCATTCTAGCCCTCGGTAATCCTGGCGACAAATACACGTACACGCGGCATAACGCTGGCTTTTTGGTGGCTGACCAGTTAGCGGCGGAGCAAAGTGCACAATTTAGCAATAAGCCCAAATTCTCTTCTGATATTGCCGAATTGACCATGTCTGGAGAAAAAATCCTGCTTATCAAGCCAACGACGTATTATAACGAAGTTGGCATCGCAGCGCGAGCGCTCATGGATTTTTATAAGGTAACGCTTGATGATCTGCTGATCATCCATGACGATACGGCACTTGATTTTGGCAAAATTCGCGTCCGCAAGGGCGGCGAAAGTGCTGGCAATAACGGTTTGAAATCACTGCATCGACACGTTGGCAGTGAGTTTTGGCACATCCGCATTGGCACCGACAACTTGCTACGCCGGCAAATCGGTGACGTTGATTTCGTCCTCAGCAAGTTCAACGCCGACGAACGTACCATTCTCCGCGATTGGACAATCCCCGAGTCGATCAAACTAACCAAAGCATTCCTCGACAGCACTATTGAGCCGTTGAGTATCAAACTCTAATTGCAACAACGTTGCAAAACGCTTATCGTTTTCGACGTTTGATTTTTACTGCTGCTTCTCGCAGCCTGATGGATTGTGCCTCCAAAACGCTACTACCAACCGCCAAACTCACAAACAACAACCCCAGGCCGCCTGTCGCCCATTCTGGCAACTCCAGATGAAACAGCTTCGCGATCATCATCATACCAAGTGCCGTAATCGCCCAGTGTGCGCCATTTTCCAAATACTTATATTTGCTGAGCACGCCCGTGCGCAACAGATACACTGTCAAAGACCGCACCCAAATAGCTCCAGCCGCCAACCCAGCAACAATCAACAGGACACTACTGGTGATAGCAAACGCACCGATGACGCCGTCAAAACTAAAGCTAGCGTCCAACACTTCAAGGTACAACAAACTTGCAAATGCCGCCCAGCCAGTCTTGATTTTGATAGATTGAGCGTCTTCCTCGTGGAAAAATGAGCCAAATAACTCCAGCCCGATGTGCAGCATAATTCCCAAAATAGATGAGATTAAAATGATCGACTGATGTGCTGGCTCCACCGTAAAGTACAAAATCGTCGCCACCGCCAGCATCAAACAAACTTTAAAGTTCTCAAATCGCCCAGCCTTGGCCAGCCACGGCTCAACATGACTGACCCAGTGGATACGCTTGTTATAATCGATAAAATAGCTCAGGCCGATCATGATCAAAAACGCACCACCAAATGCATCAATCATCGGCGATGCCTCATGCAGAATATGACCGTACTCGGCTGGCCTATTGATAGCCAAGTCAACCACCTCAGTAAAACCATGACCACTCGCCACCATAACGATGAAAATTGGCAAAATAAACCGCACTACAAACACCGCCACAAAAATCCCAACCGTCAAAAATACTTTTTGCCACGTCGAGCTCATACCAGCCAATACTTTGCTGTTAATCACCGCGTTGTCAAAGCTAAACGTCACTTCCAACACCACCAAAATAGCAAATAGCCAGAGGCCACCAAGACCCAAGTGCATGAACGTCAAGCCGCCCAAAATCAGCGTCAACAGTGTTGAAAACCAAAAAATTCGAAATGGATGATGTGAACGCCAGAGATGTTTCATATTGCTTTAGTATAGCATACTGCGCAGTGCAATCTTATCATGCATATTAGCCTTTCTTGTACACATATACCGAGTTAATGATGTCGTCGTCAGGATTATACTCAACCAAGAGCTGCACGCGCCGCAAACTGTTCGGATCAAACGCTGGATACAGCAACGTTTTTGCACCATGCGCACCGCGCACAATGATCCGCCCGCCA
>CAUOVX010000025.1:0-9556 GCA_963508115.1 uncultured Candidatus Saccharibacteria bacterium | reverse complement strand
CTTTGGTTTGCCAAAGTGATAGGATTCATTTGCCGTCATATGCACAGCTTTTCTGCCACTTTCCCGGTTATCTGTCTGCAAGAGTCGGAATTTGAATGGTCCGCTCGTGACAGGTGAGCGTCCAAACGAGTGATCACGCAGAGCAGCTGGCGCTACATGTTCCAGCACATGTTTTGGAACAACTGGGAACGTCAATGTATGCAAAAATGGTGCATAGGTGGATGGCGTTACAAATGTTACAGTATTGTCGGCAGTTTTCCGGACTTTAATAGATGCCCAACCGTCAGTTGAAGCGCCAACCTTGGAGTTTTTTAGAAGATTAACCGTAAATATGACGTCATCGACTGTCAATGAGTGGCCATCAGACCAGTGAAGATTGTCTTTTAGGGTAATCGTATATTCGGTTTCCGTGCCATTAATGGCGATTGATTTTGCTAGATCCCCCTTGAGGTGTCCAGTATTGTCGTATTGATAGAGGCTGGCGAACATTAGCCTCGCAGCAGACCGTTCTGCATTAGAACGTGCAAACAAGGGGTTGAGGGTTTCCAGCGATCCTAAAACTCCCTCTGAATATGTGCCACCTCCCTGAGGCGCATCCTTCGTGTAGGCTGCACGAAAAATAGTCCATTGCCCTGCACTCAGGCCAACCAATATCATCAATAGCACTGCCCAACCGATAACTTCTCGGCGGACTTCTGTCAATCTGTCGAGACGGGATGTCACGAACTTATGTGCGTGCTTGATGACGCCCTTTTCGATCTTCACAGCTCGACGATTTAAGCTTTTCCCAGAAGCGCTCATTTTTTGGAACCGCTTCCAAGACGGCTTGCCTCCAGCCTCTGCCATGACGACAACCTAGCCTTTAAGCCCCGGCAAGACCAAACTAGCCAAGATTGATAGCACAAAAACTACAGCCAGAACGATGGTAACGTCAAACAAATTCTTGTCAAAACCACGACGTGTCGTAAACAATTCACCAGAAGATCCGAATCCTGCACCGAGTGAGGCACCACGCTGTTGCAACAAAATAGTAATAATCATCAGAAATGCTGACCCTAATGTGATATATGGTAAAAGTTGTTCCAAATTCATCTAACTCTCCTGTTCTTTTTGCGCAGTTCGTAAATCAACCACGCTACTTACTATATAGTTTACCAAACTAAGGATGATACCGGCAATAATTGCGTCGCCAAACGTGATGGAAACGTTTGGAGCGAGCACAATGGCAAGATACACCATGAGACCATTGATAATCAACGTGAACAGTCCCAGTGTCAACAGAATTGCTGGCAGCGACAAGATGATAATGATCGGTTTAAGGATACTGTTGATAACTGAAAATATCAAACCGGTTAACACAAATGTCAATAAGCCACCATCAGACATGGTGCCCAAAAGTCGCAACGATATCCAGATACCAAATGAGTTCATGGCCCATCTGAATAAAAATACAAAAAATTGCCGTTTCATTACACTGCTACTTATTATAATAATCTGTTCGCATTTTCACAAGAGCTTGACTGTCAGGAACAGCCGCCGTCACTCACGTCTGAACTCTTACTGGTGATGTGCATTTTTTGAGAACCACGTGTGGCTTCAATGCAGAACTCTTTCCCATCAGCACCTTGGATATATACATGAACAGGGCCGCCGTTATAGTTTGGTATTGATGCGCCAGCGGGTAGTGTTGGATAGGCATTGTGAAAATTACGGTATTGCTCCATAGCCTGCGCTGCACTTTTGAGGTCAGCCGTAATGGCATCACGTAACGACTTTTGGCGCCAGTTACCGTAACTAATAATACCAATGGTGGTCAAAATTGCCATAACCGTAATCATAATAATAAGTTCTATGATAGTAAAACCGCGTTTCATACTGTTAGTATAGCACAAGCGTTTTAGTTATTGGTACGCTGTGCCGCAATATATTTGTGGACGATTTGAGCACGCGACTGGCCAATCACCGACGCTAGGTCATCTTCTGTGGCACTGACAACATTACGGAAGCTGCCAAATTTTTTTAGCAATTTAGCGCGGGTTTTTGGCCCCACACCAGGAATTTCCTCCAGCTGATTTTTCGTTTGTTGCTGGCGTTTGAGTGCCGTATGATAGCTCACCGCAAAACGATGCGACTCGTCGCGGATGCGCTGAAACAGTTTGACGATGTCAGTTGTCGCAAGGATATTCTCGTCCGCTGTCGGACGTTCGTTGCGAGTTTGTTCCATGCTAGCTCGCAGGTTTTTTGAATGTGAACCGGCGTTACGCTGGCCTGGGTGTAAATTCACCATGTAGACGTCACCATCTTCATGAATAGCGATGTCCGCCCGCGGCTGCAACCGAACCTGTTCAATGAACGCAATGTCAATTTGCGAACCAGTCTTATGCACCAGCAGTTCTTCTTCGCGCTTGGCGATGCTGATGATCGGCACGGCGACACCACGCTCGTCACACGCTTTGATGGCTGCTGCTAGCTGACCTTTGCCACCGTCAATCAGCAGCAGGTCAGGACGACCCCAGCTTTTCAAATGACGCTCGCTCAGCCGGCGAAAAATCGTCTGATGGATATTACCCGTGTCATCATTTTTCTCACTGACTTTGAACTTGCGGTACTCCGCCCGGTCGCTAACGCCATTGGTAAACACCACCATACTAGAGACAACCTGCCGCCCACTCATATGCGAAATGTCATAGCCCTCGATGCGCGCTGGGATATCTTTTAGGCCCAACAATTTTGCCAAATCAGCCAACGCCTTGTCTTTAGAAATATCCAAGAATTCTTTGTCGCCGAAACAAACTCGCCGCTGCAACTCCCGCATGGCGCGTAGCTTATTGCGAAGATCAGCCGCCCGCTCAAAATCATGCAGTCCAGCCGCCGTTTTCATGTCGCGTTCCAGCTCGGCGGCGATGGCTTTACGATTACCCTTGATGTAGCTGATGAGTTTGCGTAGATTAGCTTTGTAGACAGCTGACCCATCGCTTAGTCGTGGACTCAAACCTAAATCTTCATCCAACTTCGACTGCCCCGGACGACGCTGCCTGGTCAAATAGGGGAACACTCGCCGCAGATATCGCAAAGCTTTTTTCAAGGCGAAGCCATTATAAAACGGGCCGATATATTCTGCGCCGTCATCAGCTGGATTACGCGTAAAACTGACGGTCGGCCACTCGCTTTTCATGTCGATTCGTACGTACATCTGCGATTTATCATCGCGTAGCAGTACGTTGTAGCGCGGCATATAACGCTTGACCATCTCGCTCTCCAGAAACAAGGCATCAACTTCGCTTTCAGTCTCAATCCAATCCGTATCAGCGATTTCCGCCACCAACGCCATGGTTTTATTGTCCCGCCCACGCGAATCTTGAAAATACTGACGCACGCGGTTTTTCAGCACCGCCGCCTTGCCCACATAAATAATCTCACCGCCGGCTGACTTATGAAAATAAACGCCCGGGGTGCGTGGTAGAGTTTTGAGCTTGGCTTTCAGTGCTTGTTTCACCTTTTCATTATACATTCTTCCAAGCCATTGGTGTTACAATGAGTAACATGTCGCAGATGAAAAACCCACACCACTCCATCAAAGCCATCGTCTTTGATCTTGATGGCGTGTACTTTAACAAGGGCAAGGCTGAATTCCTGAGTAGTCTTGCGCACTATGGAATTAAGGAGGCGAACGCCAAGTCAGTCTTTCTGACGAGCCAGCACATGGCTGATTATAAACTGGGTAAAATCGATGACAATGAATTCTGGACGTGGGCAGAATCGCAGTGGAATACAGGCCTATCTAATCATGAGCTGATAGAGCTAATGCTTGATGGTTATGCGATCGATGAACGCGTTGCGCAACTGGCGACAAGGGTTCAACACGCGGGCTATAACACATTAATCTGCTCCAATAATTTTCCAGCTCGCGTCAACGGCCTGGAGAGAAAATTTGGTTTTCTGCAGCAATTTGATACAGCAGTTTTCTCATACCAAGTTCATGCCGCCAAACCATCGACCAAAATCTTTGCTGAACTACTGCACCGTTCCGGCTGTCAACCGCAGGAGATAGTATACGCCGACGATAAGCCAACCGCGCTCACTGGCGCAAAAGCTCTCGGCATCAACACACTGGTTTATACTGATTTTGATACATATTGTGACGACCTCCAGGAACTAGGAATTACTTTATACTAGCCGCGATTGGGCTTAATGCCAGCCTAGTAACTCAGTAAATGGTTTCTGTGTACTGACACATTCGCCCAACTCAATACTCGTAACTGACAAAGCAATATTATACGCAAGCAACAATCTGCGCACTTCTTTCTGCTTGTTATATGGCACCTCTATATGCGAAATATCAGTGGTAGCTATTCGCTTGTCAGCACGCGCTTCGTAGTAACGCATTGGTTTTTCTAACTCTACTTGTGAAGCAAGGTGCTTGACACCAATGAGTATTGGATAGTTGCTAGGAATATCACTACCTAAACAAAAGATATCCCACACATCACGCGCCTGTGTATTCACTTTCTTACCCCAGGTATTGTCACCATTTTCATCATGCGACAGGCTACGCCAAGTTTTCCAGCGACGCAGCATCTTGATGCCATTGATCGTGAACAGGCGTGCATAAAATAGACTGTAGTAATATGCCGCCCAGGTCAGTGCATCACCATGGCGATTTTTCTCTTTCCAGCCAACGCCGTGCATGTCAGCGTATGATCGTGCTACCATGCGACTTCGACATACTGAAACTGAATGTATGATATGTTGATCACTACCACCAAAGACTGCATACACATCACGTGCTGGCTTGAGTCCAGCAGTATCACAAAGGCTTTTCAGGACATCAACTGTACCGTGCTCACCATGCTGCCAGCGACCGGTACCATGCCAAAACTGAGTGCCTTTCGTCAGCTTTTGATATTCGCTGATTTCCAAACTACTAAACTGGCACAGGGGTTTTGTTTTGATAATCCGCTTGAGAGCCATTCTATCTAACAGCTTCTCAACACTGCGCAACCGAACCTTGTGAGTGATTGCCAGTAAAAGATGGTGTGGCAAATACCGCAAGAGCTTTTTAATAAATAACTTTTGATATCCGTTATCTTTAGTCCTGGCGCGCTGACGAGTAGTCATGATACTATTTTGCCGCAGTTTTTTCCAAAGCGTCAATCAGCGCCTGCTTTGGTTTCATGCCAATCAGCTCCTCAACAATTTCACCGCCAACAAAAACCTTCATATTCGGAATACCTTGAACACGATAGTCCATAGCCAACTGCGCGTTCTCTTGGCTGGCTTCAGTGTCAACTTTGACGACATCAAACTCGGTTTCTTCAGCAATTTGATGTAAAATTGGCGCCATCGCTCGACACGGCGGACACCACGGCGCCCAAAAATCAACCAGCACTGGCTTGTCGCTTTTTAGCACTTTCTCTTCAAATTCTTGTTTTGTTGTAATCTCATATAACGCCATTATTTTCCTCCTTTGCTTATATTCTATTATACAGCAGCTACACGCCAAATGAACAAAATCTTATCACATCAACCACTGTATGTGCACCTATGGCCGAACTAACATCGCGCTTTCGTTGCATGACGGCAAACGGCAGACCAAACAATAGCGCCAACGCCAGGACGCTACCCAGCGCAAAATTAGCTGTATTAAAATGAAGCAAGACGTGAGGTAATATCATAACGAGATAGCACAAAAAATTATCTAATTTTGACAGTAATCTATCCCTAATGAAATAGATGCACGTAGCAAAGAAAAAGAAGCGGAAAATAATTTCTTCCGAAATACCAGCACGCATAGCGTTTAAGAACCATTCTGGCTTGAGCGAAAAAGCAATATTCCAAGAAATTTTTGCCAGGAGAATATTGATGGTTCCCAGCGCCAATCCTACCAATAGGGCAAGACAAATTGTTTTTAGTATTTCTTTTTTGTTGACCATTTTACAGAGGACAATTGCATGCTTACTTTTCTTGAGCACACTAACACCTCCAACATACGCAACAGCAGAGCACACTCCCATGAACATACTGGATGGTGCAGCCAGACAGCCTAAAATTACAGCAATGACAACATCAGTTCTAGAAACATTTTTGTTCCTTACGATAAATAAAACTGCCAATAAAACAACAACCAAAAACCACAGGATGTTAAGCTTTTGTGGATTTAGTAACGTTATCGACCACAGCGCCACAAAAAAGAGGTTGATACCGAGCAGTACTCGTGTTGAATATCGGTGTAAAACTACAGCACGTTCTTGACTCATGACATAACTATATCATATACTTGTACAACATGTATGAACTCAGCTGGTATGAGTTCCTCTAAAACCTCACGTTCGCAATACTCAACTTCAAAGCGAACCACTGAACACCGAAAAATAACCAAAGGAGTATTTAATTTGAAAAATATATCAAACAAGGAAATTTTAGGTCTGTTCTGGCGCATATCACGCCCCTATAAACATCGGCGAAATTTGACCATCTTTTTTGCAATCATCACCCTGGCTATAACAATTTTTATCGGCCCACTGATTATTGCTGAATTGCTTAACATCATCCAAAACGGGCAACTAGACAATGCAGAAAAACTATGGAAATTAGTCGCGCTCTACGGCATGAGCGAATTATGGTCAAATGTCATCGGCTGGCGCTTAGTCCTCTACCTCGCATGGACATTTGAAACTGCCCTGCAGCGCGATTTGTATGCACAGTGTTTTAGCAAACTAACCAACCAAACGATGTTTTTCCATGCCAATAAATTTGGCGGCTCACTTGTCAGCCAGATCAATAAATTAAACGGCGCAGTTGAACGTTTTTGGGATACCATCATTTGGTCAATTTTACCGTTGGTGATTTCCCTGGTTGGTTCAATCATCATCTTGTCAACTCTACTGTGGCAGTATGCTGTGTTTCTCCTGCTCTTCTCTATCATTTTCAGCGTCGTTGTCTATTTTGGTTCTCGACCGATGGCCAAACTGAACGAGAAAGAAGCCAAAGCCAGCAACAAAGTGAGCGGTCAATTGGCCGACGCTGTTTCAAACATTTTGGCAGTAAAATCGTCTGGTGCCGAGGTGCTGGAACAACAACGCTTTGCAAAGACCGTTGCATCATGGCGTGGCGCCAGCCTGGGTACCATGCGCGGGCTCCTAAAAGTCAGCACTGTGTATTCAACCATCAATATAACGATAAAAATTGGCGCCATCGCCTTTGCGATATACGCCGCCCAACATAATATCGTATCAGTGGCAGCGGTTTATCTCATCATCACTTACACTGGCAGTGTGGCACATGAATTATGGAATATGAACAGTATCATGCGTAGTTATAACCGCATCCTTGGTGACGCTCACGATATGGTAGAAATTCTTACCACGCCGACGACACTGGTCGATCAAAGTAACGCAAAGCTTGCTGTTACACGCGGCAGTATCACCATGGATAATATAACCTTTACTCATGATGAGGGTGCGGGTGACACGCTGTTTCATGATTTTTCTCTTCGCATTCAGTCAGGTGAAAAAATTGGTTTGGTTGGGTCGAGTGGATCTGGCAAAACTACCCTGACCAAATTATTGCTACGATTTGCCGACATTGACTCAGGGGAGATTACTATTGACGCACAAAATATTGCTGAAGTTACTCAGGCAAGCCTGCGCGAACAAATCGCCTATGTGCCGCAAGAGCCATTACTGTTCCACCGTTCGGTGCGTGAAAATATCGCTTACGGCCGACCTGACGCGACTGATGCTGAAATTGAAAAAGCTGCCAAGAAAGCTGGCGCCTATGATTTCATCATCAAATTACACGATGGCTTTGACACCATGGTCGGTGAGCGCGGCGTGAAACTATCAGGTGGACAGCGGCAGCGTATCGCCATCGCCCGAGCGATTTTAAAAGATGCACCAATCCTGATTCTTGATGAAGCAACCTCAGCCTTAGATTCAGAGTCAGAAGCGCTAATCCAACAGTCACTGGAGACATTGATGAAAGACCGAACTTCAATTGTCATTGCTCACCGCTTATCGACCATCGCCAAACTGGATCGCATCATTGTTCTAGAAAATGGACGCATCGTCGAAGACGGTTCACACGAGCAGTTGCTTGCCAAAAAACGTGGCGTTTATGCCAAGTTGTGGGCACGACAGTCCGGCGGATTTATCGAAGATTAACATATAAAGCGGCTACATGAGATAGCCGCTTTATTATTGAGCTGTGACAGCTGGTTTAGCGTCGGCGTTTGATGATTATCCAGGCGCCAGTAGCAACGACCGCGATGGAACCGAGAGCGATTACGATGGCGTTACTACCCGTGTCAGCTAGTGCATTTGATGCTTTCTTCGCAATCTTAGCAACTGGGTTGTTGCCGCCACTATTGGCATTTTGGTTACCATTCTGAGCAGCGTCCTCTTCTTCGTAAATGCCGACTGGGTCGATGATAGTGCCGTTTGCTATACCGTCACTGTCACCAAAGCCACCGTCAGTCAAATCATAAGCAATAGTGGTGTATTTGCCATCTGGCGTATTACCAAAGGTAACTCGGCTGGTGATGTCTTGATATACTCGACCATTCATTATCTTACCAATTGTCAGACGGTTCGTGTTAGCATAGCGACGACTTAATGTTAAGGTTACGCGAGCTATAAAGCCAACCGCAGGAGCTTGGTTGTTACAGTTAATCGTGAAGTCCACTCCTTCGCGAAGCACACGGTTATTGTAGCGATCCGGCGTTGAAGCTGTCTGTGCTGTCGCCAAGTTGTAACAAGAGTTTCCAGATGTCTCTACTGTCAAAGAACGGTGATGTGGCTGCGCAACAGTCATCTTGTTCCGTGGAGATTGAGGCCCTGGGATGACAATTGCATTCAACCGATTTTCCAGTGCAGTTCTCTTAGCGGTATCCTGTACGTTTGCCACCAAAGCTCTTGCGGCATTCACTGCAGCTTGAGTTTTGCTACTTTCAGCCTGAGCGACTGCTTGTTCAGCGGCTGTCTGGGCGTCGGCTTCTTTCTTCTTAGCGTTAGTTACTGCCGTGTTGAGGTCGCTGGCTGCTTTCTGGATGGCAGTAGCAGTTGGGTTTGGTTGCTTCTCTACTTCTTTGGCTTTGGCGAGAGCTTGCTTGACGGTCGCGTCATTGGTAATGTAGGCCGGTTCTTTCTCGGCGTTGGCGATGGCGGTGCGGAGGGCAGATAGGTCAGGACGAAGGGCGTCAAGTTTTGCTTGCAGAGCTGCTTTGGCAGCGTTGAGTTCGGCAACAGAGGCACCGGCGTTGGCAGCGACCTGCTCTGCTTGGGTAACTTGTGCAGCTACGGCGTCCTTGGTTTCTTGGGACATACCGGCAGTGGTTGCTGGGTCTTTGGCCTTGGTTATCAGGGCGGAGAGAGCGTTGCGAGCAGCGGTGACGTTAGCGGTTACCTGGTTGAGGCGATCCTGGAAGGCTTGCTTCTTAGCTGGGTCTTGGACGGCAGCTACCTTGGCGTTGGCGCTGGTAACGTCGTCTGGATCCTGGTTGTGTTCAGCCTGAGCGACTGCTTGTTCAGCGGCTGTCTGGGCGTCGGCTTCTTTCTTC
>CAUOVX010000024.1:0-9951 GCA_963508115.1 uncultured Candidatus Saccharibacteria bacterium | reverse complement strand
AATCGTAAGGCGCTGGAAGTTTCGCCGGATGCGCTGGCGATTGATGAGGTGTTGCAGCGGGCAAGTAGTGAAGCGGCCAAGCACTATCGTCCGATGCTGGAGGATATGAAGCGAAAACAGTCAGCGCCGAAAAAATCAGGCAGGAAATCTCAGTCTGGCAGCTGGCAGCAAAAAATTGCCAAAATGCGCGAAACGCATCCTAAGGCCTATATGCCGTGGGAAAAAGCCGACGATGACATTCTCAAACAGGAGTTTTTGCAGGGCGCAACCATCCAGCAACTTAGTCAAAAACTTGGTCGCCATGAAGGCTCAATTCGCATGCGACTACAGAAGCATTTTGGGGAGGATATCGTAGTGTAAGCAGAGTATACGGTATAATGATAGATATGACGGATGCAAAACGATCAAATCCAAGCTTTCCGAAACGATTTTTATGGGGTGCGGCTATTTCGGCGCACCAGACGGAAGGAGGCTTGAACAATCAGTGGACCGCCTGGGAACTGGAAAATGCTAAAACGTTAGCCACGCAGGCACCATACAGCTTTGGACGGACTGCTATGTGGTCGCATGTGGAAAAAGAGGCTACCAATCCTGACAATTATGTTTCAGGCACCGGAGTTGAGCATTACTCGCGGTATGAAGAAGACTTTCAATTATTGGAGCAAATGGGGCTTAATTCATTTCGGTTTGGAATCGAATGGGCTCGTGTGGAGCCAGAAGAGGGCGCGTGGGATGCATCGGTGATTGATCATTACCGCACCTATTTGAAACGGTTGAAAGAATTGGAAATCACCCCTGTAGTAACACTGTTTCATTTTACCTTGCCAGTTTGGTTTGCCGAGAAAGGTGGCTTTGAGAGGCGAAGTAATGTAGCTTATTTTGTGCGATTTGTGGAAAAGATTTTCGATGAGCTGGGTCGTGATCTGGAGTGGATTATTAGTATCAATGAGCCGCTAGTATATGTCGGGGAAAGTTATTTTCAGGGGGTGTGGCCGCCAAATCAAACTAAAAAATTACTTGGATTTAAGGTGTTGATGAATCTGATACGGGCGCACAAACAGGTCTACAAGCTTGCGTGCAAAAATCGCCGCCACAAGGTGTCGATGGCTCATAATCTATCGTACATTTACGCTGGGGATGACGCTTGGGTGTCGCGGCTGAGTGCCCGAGTGGCTGACTACTTTATCAATCAGTGGATCGTTCGGCGAGTACGCAAGCATAGTAATTTTTTGGCGGTCAATTATTACTTTGCGCAACGGTTTTTTGGGTATCGAGTGCATAATTCTGAGAAAAACCCAGAAAGCGACTTGGGCTGGGATATGCAGCCAGACAGATTGTATGAGCTGCTAGTCGAAACGTACAAAAAGCACCAATTGCCAATTTTTATCACAGAGAATGGGTTGGCTGATGCGACAGATCAACACCGTAAATGGTGGCTGATGGAAACGATTCGAGCTATGGACAGGGCACTCAAAGAAGACGTCAAAATCATCGGCTATCTGCATTGGAGTCTACTCGATAACTTTGAGTGGGACAAGGGATACTGGCCGAAGTTTGGTCTGGCAAGGGTTGATAGAAAAACCATGGAACGTACGTTGCGGGCAAGTGGTAAATGGTATGGTATGGTCGTGAAGCGATTGCGATCGTAGTGTTCAGCTAGCTACACAGTACACTAGACTTTTCCACAATTTTGTGGAAAAGTTTTCGTTTGGGGATAAAATGGGTAGAAAGTACTAAAAAAGACTTGCAAGTGGGTAGCTGTGGGTAGTATTATGAAGTCAGTGGTAACGGCAACAAGCCGTTGAACAATAACAAACAACCACTAACATTAAAAATCAATCTAATTCCGTCAGGGAAGGAGCCTCAGTGCAAGTAGATTACTTTGAGCGAAAGCTGGACGACAAGCGTCGTTTGACGATGCCAGCTGAACTCAGAGAGGAATTTGCGTCTGGTGTGGTCCTGACCAGAGGGTTTGGCAAATATCTCCATCTCTATCCGCGGCGTGTCTGGGATAAAGAAGTCGAGAGCGCTTTGCAGGGTAGTATCCTGGATGAGCGAATTGCCGACCTGAACGTCAAGTTCCGACGGGGCAAAACAGCATCCACGCTTGACCAAAAACAAGGTCGGGTGACAGTAGAACAGCATTTGCTGGACTATGCTGGCATTGACCGGGAAATTGTGGCGGTTCGCGCCGGAGCATATTTCCGAGTGATGGCAGCCGATGCAGTCGACGCGGATTGATGAACTGTACGCACATTAACAATTAGGAAACCTCTCGAGATCAACTACCTGGGTATTTGAGAAGAGCACTCGTGGCTATTTGCTCCACAATAAAAACGGCAATGCACCTTCCTTAAAACACCTCCCAAAAAAACTCCACCTCACACATAAGTCTCTTTTGGAAAACACGCTTTTCCTCTCTTAAAGACATAAAAAACAAACACAAAACAAACACAAAAGCTCAAATTAAATATCCAGATAGGTGATCTCGAGCATTATTCCGTTATAATGGAGTAATGATGAGTATTAAAGAACATCCACCACAGCCGGATTTGTCGAATGACGCTCCGGTTCATGTTCCCGTACTCTTAGAGGAGACCGTGCGTGCGCTCGCCCCTCGTCGGGGTGAAGCGTACCTTGATTTGACTGCTGGCTATGGCGGTCATGCGCGGAAGATTCTCAAGAGGACAGATAACTATTTGAACGCTGTATTGGTCGATCGCGATAGTAACGCGATTCGAACATTAGGCGATTTGACAGAACAAGGTGTCGAATTGATGCATCAAGATTTTGCGTCAGCGGCACGTGATTTGGTCAAGCTTGGGCGAAAATTTGACGTGATTTTGGCTGATTTGGGGGTGTCGTCACCGCAGCTTGACAGAGCAGAGAGGGGTTTTTCATTTCGTTTTGATGGTCCATTGGATATGAGGATGGACGATACGACGGAGATGACGGCGGCTGATATCATCAATCATGCTTCAGTGGATGAGTTGGTTCGGCTGATAACCCTGTACGGCGAGGAGACTCGTTCGCGCGCTATGCATATTGCGAAAGCGATCGTAGCGCATCGTCCGATGACGCGAACGTCCGAGCTAGCTGAGCTGATTGAGCGAACCGTTGGTCGCGGTGGTCTAAAAAGACATCCAGCGACTCGCACCTTTCAAGCCCTCAGAATTGAAGTTAACCAAGAGCTTCAGCAGGTAGAGCAGGTATTACCATTATTACCTCAGCTGCTCAATCCAGGCGGCCGTGTCGGTATCATTAGCTTCCACAGCCTGGAAGATCGATTGGTTAAACATTTTTTCAAGGAACAATCAGAAGCGGGGTATGAGGCCGAGCTGATGATTCCTGATAAAAAAGTAATTCTAGGGACTGCAGATGTTCACAATCCGCGCAGTCGAAGTGCCAAGCTTCGCTGGGCCGTAAAAACATAACACAAAAAGGAGGCAATTATGCCAGTACACATCAAAGTTCAGTTCCAAGACGCAGACCACTCCGAGAGCGTTGCTGTTCGCCGCGGCTAATCAGTCGTTCGTAGAATAGCTGACGCACTATCCGGACAGTGTATCAGTCGATGATCTGGTCCGTCCTTAGGTTTCGAGACGGGCCAGGTTATCTTGGAATGTCACAATTTTAGAGAAATTATATACCAACATAACATAGAAAACAGAATGTACGCACGATCCACCACTTTCACACCTCGACGGCAGCAACAGATGCGCCGCAATCAAAATGCAACTCGTTTTCGGTCTAACGTCAAACTCGGCCCAGTGGCTCATACAGTACTGGTCGCGCTGATGGTTGCTGTGCTTGGCTTGATTTACTTGACGCAGGCGACTAAAACGTCCGCGTACAGTAGAGAGTCTCAGGGTTTGGATAAACAGATTAGTGAACTCCATGCTAAAAAATCTGAACTTGAAGTGCAAAATGCTCGATTAACGGCTCTTGATAAAGTGAAAAATAGCAACGTGGCATCAGCCATGAGCAAGCCGTCACAAACTGATTACGCTAACTAGAGAAAAGTGGTATAATTTAAGAAGCACTATGAAGGGGCGACTTGCGCAATCACGAACGAGTCTACTCGCCATTATTCTGCTGGGGATAATGGCAGTTTTTGTGTTGAGACTATTTCAATTGCAGGTGCTGCAGCACGGCAAATATGTTGAACTAGCAGCGCGCAATCAGCAGCGTACGTTGGTGATTCCGGCCACGCGGGGCGAAATTTACATGATGGACGGCAAGACGCCGGCTCCGGTGGTGCTGAACCGTATGATATTTAATGTGGTGGCTGATCCACAAACTGTCTCTGACGGTCAGCGTCATGAGATCATCCAAGCGCTGCGTCAGACAGCTGGCGATAAGCTCATGGAAAATGCCGAGGGGCGACTTGCTAACAAAAAATCGCGCTATGAAGTTTTGGCGCGCGGTTTGACGCTGGATCAGGCTGAGCAGATGAAGAAGAAGGATTTTTCAGGCGTATTGTACCAGCTCAACTCAGTTCGGAATTATCCAGAAGGGGCTCTGGGCGCGCAGGTACTGGGATTTGTAAATGCAAATGGCGAGGGTCAGTATGGCGTAGAGGGCGCGTTGGACAAGCGCTTGAAGGGTAGTGACGGGCTGCTGCGAGCGGTGACTGACGTGCGGAATGTGCCGCTGATGATAGGTAAGAATGACGTGAATATTGAGGCGAAGGCGGGTGAGGATTTGGTGCTGTCAATTGACCGCAATGTTCAGAGTTATGCCGAAGAAGCCCTCAAACGCGGCCTGCAAAAAGCTGGCGGTACCGAAGGTAGTGTGGTGGTGATGAATCCAAACAATGGCCGAGTGTTGGCTATGGCAAATTATCCGACGTTCAATCCTGCCGAGTATAACAAGGTTCAAAATGCTGCTGCGTTCATCAACGCCGCGACCATGACACCGCAAGAACCGGGGTCAATCATGAAATCATTTACCATGGCGATGGGAATTGACAAAGGCGTGATTACGCCAAATACCACCTATCAAAACACTGATTGTACTCAAGTTGGTGACCGTAAAATTTGTAATGCAGTGCGCGGTTTGACTGGCACGACCACTATGCAGCAAGCGCTAAACAACTCTCACAATGTTGGTACAGTGACAGTTGGGCGAAAATTAGGCGACGGCTCGTATATCAATAACGCCGCACGACAAACGATTTATCAGTACTTTCATGATAAATATGGTTTTGGTGAGAAAACAGGAATTGAGCTGTCAGAGGCGCAAGGGTTGATCACTAGTCCGACTGAACAAGAGGGAAATGAAGTTCGGTATGCAAACATGACGTTCGGTCAGGGAATAAATTTGACGCCAATTCAAGTCGCCTCGGCATTTTGCTCAATCATTAACGGGGGAGTGTACTACCGTCCAACAGTTGTCGCTGGGGTGAAAAAGGGCGATGCTGTCGAGTGGTCAAAACCGCAGCCACTGCGTCATACTGTGAGTGCGGAGACGTCTACTCAGATGCGCATGATGCTAGATACGGCGCGTCATTCGTTCTATGTCGGCAAAGATGACAAGCCGGGCTATCTTATCGGTGGTAAAACGGGTACGGTGGAGTTGTTGGTGAATGGTGCATATAGCATGAAAGAAACGGCCGGTACCTATGTTGGTTTTGGTGGCACAGATAAGCCAGAATATGTCATAATGATAAGGGTATCGGCACCAAATAAACATGTTGCACTGGAAGGTAGTGTGCATGCGTCGCCAATTTTTACTGATATTTCGAACTGGATGATTGAGTATTTGAAATTATCACCGAGGAGATCCTAAATGAAAAGCTATATACAAACGGTAACAAACGAAATGACATATATATTCGTGTTGAGTCTAGCAGCGTTCCTACTGGCAATGTTTTTGACGCCAATTTATACGTTCTTTGCCTATAGATATCAGTTCTGGAAACGACAACGCACTTCTGCGGTGACTGGCGAGAAGCTGCAGGTGTTTGATAAACTTCACGAGGAGAAATTGCGTCGCCATATCCCTACGATGGCTGGCATCATTGGTGTAGTTTCCATCGTCTTGATCACGCTGCTATTTAACCTAGACCGCCAGCAAACATGGTTGCCGTTGGCGGCTTTTGTTGGTGGCGCGGCTGTGGGATTGATCGATGATTATTTGAACATCTTTGGTAGTAATAAAAAAGACGCTGGCATGCGGGCGCCAGTTAAGTTTGCGCTGATTACGCTGATTGGTTTGGTGCTTGGGTGGTTCTTCTTTGCTAAATTGGGCGTTAGTAGCTTTCATGTACCGTTTTATGGCGATCTATCAGTCGGCTGGCTGATCATACCATTGTTTGCGTTTGCGGTCGTCGCGACGGGTAATGCGGTTAATATTTCAGATGGCCTGGATGGCCTGGCAGGCGGACTGCTGGCTATCAGTTTTGTGATGTTTGGCGTGATTGCGCTACTGCAGGGAAACTTCTTGCTGGCTGGTTTCTGTTTTACGGTCGTTGGCGCATTGCTCAGCTACCTATGGTTCAATATCTATCCAGCGAGGTTCTTTATGGGCGATGTAGGTGCTTTTGCCTATGGAGCAAGCTTGGGCGTGGTGGCGATGCTAACGAACTCGTTATTGCTTCTGCCGATCATCGGTTTGTTATTTGTGGTCGAAGCAGGTTCTAGCGCGTTACAAATTGCCAGCAAGCGATTGTTTGGCCGAAAAATCTTCAAATCTGCGCCAATTCACCATCACTTGGAAGCTAGCGGCTGGCCAGAGACCAAGATTACCATGCGCTTTTGGGTAATTGGCTGCGTGATGGCATTTATCGGTTTTCTCGTAGCCTTGGCAGGAGGGCATATTGCGTAATACTATGCCTAGTGTGCCAGCCGGGACGATTCGTAAGCATCGGCCGGTTTATCAGGTGGCGTTATATGTCAGCCTGTTGTTGCTGTTGGGTTTGGTGGTGATGTATGCGCTGGGACCGCAGCGTGCTAATGTTATGAATTTTGCGTACGGCACGAACTACAGCGATATGTTTTTCTTTAACAAGCAGCTTATCTCTGTTGTGATTTCCTTTGCAGCGTTTGCTGCGTGTGCTATTATTCCATATAAAATTTTCACTGAAAAATACGCAAATTGGCTATTTGTCGGTGGCTTGTTTTTCTGTTTTTTGCTGGTGGCGTTGGGTATGCTGGGCGTTTCGTTTGCGCAGGAAACCAATGGTGCGTATCGCTGGTTTTACCTCGGCGGGCTGGGAAGTTTTCAGCCGGCTGAATTGTTAAAATTCGGTATCTTAGTGTTTATCGCTGGATTTTTGGGTAAACGTATGCGACAAGGCAAAATTAACGACGTGGAGGAGACGCTCATCCCGCTCGGTATTGCAGCAGCGATAGCCATGTTCATCGTGGTAGTGCTACAAAAGGACCTGGGAACTGGATTGGCGTTGGTCGCCATCGTCTTGTCTATGTTGGTGGTCTCAGGTATGCGGTCAGATATTCTTTGGAAAATAGTGGGCGTTCTGTTGGCGGCGGGCGTCATGCTCATCCTCATCGCGCCGCACCGCTTGGAGCGCGTCATGACGTTCTTTCAGGGTGATCACTCGAACACGTCATCCATGGACAGTAGTAGTAACACCTATCACGTGCAGCAGGCACGCATCGCCATCGGTTCGGGTGGTATCTTAGGACTGGGTATCGGGAAGAGTGTGCAGGTGTCGGGTTATTTGCCTGAGGCTATCAACGACTCGATTTTTGCTATCATGGGTGAGACATTTGGTTTTGTTGGACTGCTGATCATTTTGGGGCTATTTACCGCCTTGCTGCTTGGTATTTTGCATATTGCTGCACGACTGCCTGACCCGAGGCTTCGATTAGTGGCAGCTGGTGTGTTTGGTTGGGTTGCTTCTCATGTGATATTGAATGTGGCGGCTATGACAGGGGTGGCGCCACTGACTGGTATCCCATTGCCGCTGCTGAGTTATGGTGGCACCAGTATGTTATTCATCGCTGCAGCTCTTGGATTAGTTTTTCAGCTGTCTTGCTACACATCGCACAAGCCATTAACAGAAGGGAAGGATAGCCATGCGGATCTTAGCGGTCGGCGGCGGTTCGGGCGGACACGTTACGCCCGTGGTCGCCGTGTTTAAGGAGTTAAAGAATAGGGGAGAGCACGAGTTACGATTTTGGTGCGACCGTAAGTTTGGACCAACAGCAAAGAAGGTGGTTGCAGAATCCGGCTATGATATCCCAGTTTCATTCATCACCGCCGGTAAATTGCGTCGCTATCACGGTGAGAGCAAATTGCAGCATTTAGCGCCCTCAATCCTATTTCCTAACTTATACGACTTGTGCAAGGTTATCATTGGTTTTGTGCAGAGCTTTTGCAAGCTGCTGATGTGGCGCCCTGACGTCATTTTTATCAAAGGTGGTTATGTTTGTCTGCCAGTTGGTTACGCCGCGCGATTACTGAGAATCCCATTGGTATTGCATGACTCTGACGCTCATCCAGGGTTGACTAACAGGCTGCTGTCGCCATTTGCTAAGCGCATTGGTACGGGCGCACCGCTCGAGTATTATCGCTACTCTCCTGAGATAGCAACATATGTTGGGGTACCAATTTCAGATAAGTTCCGGCCGTATACTGACGTGGAAAAGCGGGAAATTAAGACGCAGTTGGGCTTTGATCCATCACGACCGTTAGTTGTCGTTACTGGTGGTGGCTTGGGTGCTGTGCGCATCAACAACGCTGTGGCGAAGAATCGTGATAGGCTTCTGGAGGCCGCCTCGGTATTTTTGATATCTGGACAACATCAATACAACGAGCTGAGCAAAATTTTGGACCGTCGTGATGGTTGGCGTTTGGAATCGTTTCTGCATGGGCCACAAATGGCACAGGCGTTAGCGGCTGCAGATGTGGTCGTCGCGCGAGCTGGGGCAACAACGCTATTAGAGTTGGCGGCGCTGGGTATGCCAACAGTCATCATCCCAAATGGCAGGCTGACAGCCGGCCACCAGCTGAAAAACGCTAAGGTCTATCAAGACGCCCTGGCTGCGGTGATTGTGAACGAAGATCAACTAGATAAGAACCCTGATTTACTAGGCGATACGCTGATCAAACTACTCAGATCCCCGAAGATTCGTCATGATTTGGGTAATAATTTCCTCAAATTTGCTAAACCACACGCTGCTGGTGATATGGCTGAAATGATCCTGGAAGCTGCTGATAAACAGGGGAGGCGACAGTAGATGTCACTGCTGGGCAGGAGAAAAACAAAAAAGCGGTCACCGGCCAACAATGGCCCGCGTCGAATGCGTGATGATATCATCAAAGAATCGTCCGCCTTCCAGCTCAACCGTACCATCAGTAGCTTTCGAAGGCAGCAAGATGAAGTCTCTGAGCGAACCATCCACCATAAACGCCAGGATCTACAAAAAGCTTTCATGCAGCGGATAGGTATGATATTAGCTGCTTTGGTGGTGTTGATTCTATTGTCTTTCCAGCTGTCGCTATCAATCTCCATACAAACGCCTGATACAGCCAGCGGTCAGCAAGCTGCGACTTACAAGAAGGTTTTAACTGATTATTATGCTTCACGCCCTGCTGAGCGATTCAAGCCATTCCTCAACCAAGACGCATTGCATCAATATTTCCTTTCTCACGCGCCAGAGGTCAAAACCGTGCGCATAGAGACATTTGGCGCTGGTATGGCGACTGCCAAGCTCACGTTTCGTCAGCCGCTTGCACAGTGGTCATCTGGTGAAAAGACATATTTTGTTGATGAATCGGGCGTAACGTTTGAACGTAATTATTTTGCACCACCAAAGCTGACTGTTAAAGACCAAAGTGGTGCACCGCTTTCTGGTGGGCAAGAGGTGGTCAATCAACGTTTTTTGAGCTTTTTGGGGCAGGCTGTTTCGCAATTTGCCAAGAACAAGCTATCCGTTTCAGAGATTGTCTTGCCGCAAGATACCGTTCGTCAAGTGCTGTTCT
>CAUOVX010000023.1:0-10218 GCA_963508115.1 uncultured Candidatus Saccharibacteria bacterium | reverse complement strand
TGATACCGCGTTCGTGTTCCTGATCACCCGAATCCATGATCAATTCTTGGCTCATTTCAGCCTGGTTATCGCGGAATGTGCGCGACTGTTTGAGCAGCCCATCAACCATGGTCGTCTTGCCGTGATCGACGTGGGCAATAATGGCAATATTTCGAATCTTGCTAGCGTCCTTCATAAAAATATGGTCTGATGTTAGTAGCAGACCTTCCTTTAGGGATATTATAACACGTATGTCTGTGCTTCGTCCAATTGTTCAGGAGTAAATGTGACAGCACGCGTGATACTGTCTGGTCTTTTTTGCAGCTTAATTTCTGGTAGCTCCGGTCCGTTCATTTCCTCCGTCATGCTGTTCATTACCACAAAGAGGCCACATGCAGCCAAGTCCAACTGTGTCTTACTTACGCGCAGCCCACGCGGAGGTCTACCAGACTCTGTGAGGTCTGCTCCATAAACAGCGGGAATAGGATGAAGCGGTGGATACGCAAGTCCTACAGCAATAAAGGGCTCGTCTGGTAAGAATGGTTCTTCACTAGGGTTCCATGATTTTCTCTCTGCTTCTAAGGACGGCTGTAACTTTAAGAATCTTTCATAACTCGACTGGTGATAGCCATGTGGAGTAGTCACCAGGTGAGCTGTCGTTTGTTTTAGTGTTTGAGAAAATATCGCAAATCCAACAGGGCGAGGGTTCCCGTACTTAACTTTTTCTGGCTTTAAAATGGTTGACGTAAATGATAATGTTTCTGACATATTCCTTGAGTGATTATTATAATGCTATTTCTTTGGCTGCTCGGGCGATGGCGCGCTTGGACAGCTGCACGGTGCTCATGGTATTTCTGAACGGGCTGAGATCATATCGCTCATATAAAACGACATGCAAGGCACATAGAGCCAAGCGTCGTTTTGGTTCAGTAACTGCTCTGGTTTTTTCAGTGACTTGCTCGAAGGGGATGATACTCGGTAGGCTACTAATGGCTTCATCTAATACACCAAGCCCGAGCTCAGCGTCGTGATGCTTCTTTTCGCCAGGCATCGCTGAGCGTTGTTCTGGCGTGAGATAGCGCAAATATGCAGCATATAAATCTCCATGTGTTCCATTTGAACCGAGCACTAAATCGATGCTATTTGGTTCACGCGCACCAGGGATCGCTAAACCGATGGGGACCTTATATACTTCATGAGGAGGCACATCAAATGCGCCTACATTGACCGTAACTTTCTTGGACATTCGATATATGATACTATAATGGGTGCAAAAAGTCAATACTAACGTAGCCTAGCGATACACAGATTCAGTGAGCTCAAAGAAGCTATGAGCAGGGAGACCTTCTACATAGACACCGGGGTGTTCCGATTTCTTGATCTGACGAATGTCATCATTCGTGAGCGATAGATCTGTCGGTAGCTCCCCAGTATCGTACACGGTTTGCATGACATGGCGTAATACATGGCAGCCGACAGTGAGCGCTTCTGGTGTTATCTGTGATTCTAGAGCCCTGCGAGCTTTGAGGGAGTCTTTGTCGTACCAAGCATAGACTACGGGTCTTTCACTACTAACCCAACCCTTGGTTATAATATCTACGATGAGCTCTGTATTGTTTCTAACGACCCGCTCATTGCTGTCTTGTGCCAAGCGTAAGTCCTTGTGAACTCCACCTTTTCGTACGTCTAGGCTATAGCGTATAAGGTTGGGGTTGATCGCTATTAATCCAACTAGCCCAAGCACTACACTAGATCGCCCGGAAGGTCCGGGTTCAGCAGCCTCTCGCTGACGCATCTCAAACTCCACTGGAACAGGTTTTTTACGGAACCTGCCCCTTTCAACTGTCAGGGAAGAGGGTATGATTTTTTCGTCAATTATTGCAGGCATAATGCTTAAAAATGGTGGGAAATACAGGGCTCGAACCTGTGACCTCACGAATGTGAATCGTGCGCTCTAGCCAACTGAGCTAATTTCCCATACTTATATATTATACACTATTATGATGCACCTGCCAAGTAGTGGTCACGAACCTGCTGTTCGGTGAGGGCGGTTGTATAGACCGAACTATACTGCATGCTGCCGGTAAAATATTTGGGCCCTTGATATTCGCTGCCGTCAGCGTTCTTCCAATACGTCAATTTACCGCAGCCAACTTTCCAGTAGCCGCCGTCTGGTACGTTTTCGCCGGCAGTCATAGATGCATTGGTGTCTACTTTAGCACCGTCAAGATACAATGCTGCACCATTTGGCGACATAGTAGCAACGACGTGATGCCAGCGACTATCAGCATAGTTTACGCCAGCTTGTGACGTGACAAGTTTGATGCCACCGCTATACGCACCGAATACGACTCGCCCATCTTTGTCAATATAGATATGGCGATCACTCTGTCCGCCGCCGTTGTAATCACCTTCATAGAGCGAGCTAAAGCCCATCAGTCGTCCATTGCTTTTCTTGGTAGTGCTAAACCACACCTCCAGGCTAAAGGTGTTCGGCGCAGGATTGACCTTCTGGTCTGCCGATGTTCCGTGAGTGAGGCAGGCATTCACTCCGTTAAATACTGAAATTCGGCGGTCGTCACGCACACAACCAGTGTTTGATACGCTGGCACGGCTAGGCGAGCCATCGCTTGGCGAAGACTTGCCGTTGTTGCCGTTACCAGAGAGGTCCGTCACGACAGGATTAGCCGCATAGTCGCTATTGAGCGCCCAGGCAAAATACGGCTGAGGATTTGGACGGATCTGTGAACGGCTCCAGGTGGCCTCAGAGCACTTAAAGTAGGCGCGAGCTTGAACGTGGTTAGTGCTATTTTGTATGGTCGCGGTAAATCCTGCCAGGGAAGACAATTGTATGGTCAATAGTACCACTTCAAATAGAATAATAATGGCAAGTAACGCCATGTTACGATGTCGCTCATGGACGAGTTGTAGACCAGTAATTTCTTCTTCAGGTGGTGGTAGCTTTACTAGCAGTGCTATAAATAGTGGTAGTAGGCACCATAATAGCGCAAACACCACACCCGTCGGCCCGAGCGATGGCCGTGGTACGTAAATGTAATGCCCCTGCGCGTCGGTTTCGGTGGCCCGCACGATGGCGGTTTGACCAGTATGAACGCGGTTGCCATCGTCATCACGAATAGGGAAAATACCCGTATTGACAATGTGTAATCGCACGTCATTTTTCTGGTGCGTAGCGATGCTGAGCATGTCGGCGCGGAGCCACGGATTAAGGATCAATGTGGCCAAGATAACCACCAATGTCCCGCCAATGATGCGAACCGGCCAGCGCCAGCGTTCACGCAGTCGCTTGATGCACGAAAGCAAATAGACGATGACCCAGCCAATCAGTAAAATTGGTGCTGCCCGCCAGACCCATCCCCACACCGGCGCAATCACCACTGCCTTACCGATTACATCTCGGTTAGCGACCGGCAGAGAATCTTCGACGGCATTGAGGTCGCCCTTGGTGGTGTAGCTATGGTCGTCATTGACCTTAGTCAGACGATGTGTGTATACACTACCGCTGCGATAGAACGTGATGATGTCATCTTTGTTGTAGGATTGCTGCGGCTGCGTAACGATTAGCGTCCCAACTGGTGCGGTTTCGCCCATGCTTGGCGTGGCGATGGTAAAAAAGCGAAAACCAGCTAGGTGCAGCACGAGCACTGAGCCTAAACTCAGTAGGCTCAGTGCTGCTATCACCCAAATGCTGGTTTTACTAAATTTCATTGCCCTTTAGTATATCAGATTTATGACTACTATTTGAGACACTAGGCACTAAATTGCCAGGTGATTGGCTGTGAAATTTGGCGACCCTGGAAACTTGCGTCGGTGTTTGCCGGCAGCGCAGCCGTGATGATCAGTGTGACGGTCTCGTTTGGTGCAATTGGGTGGCCAACGACTGTCTTGATGTCTTGGGCTGCTGCTTGCTGGAAGGCTTCCGCCGTACCAGTCCAAACTTGCGTGCCGTTAGCGCGGACGGTAACAGTCATTTTGCTACACAGATTACCGGTACCAGAGACTGATGCGCCTGGTGCGTTTTCGGTTGTACAAGTGCCGCCCTTGACGGTAAAGGCACTGGCAGCGATGCTACCCTTGTTGGTGATCTTTACGGTTGTATCGGTACTACCGCCTGGGACGAGTGCTTGACCACCATATTTGTTGATGGTTGCACAGGTCGCACTACCAGTACCAGTAGTGGTACAGGTAACTGATCCGTCTTGATTCTTTTCTTCCATCACTAATGTACCAGTTGATGCGGTGTTTACGCTGTTGGTGATGGTTGCAACGACACCCGCAAACGTTGGCGTCAAGCTAAACGCTACCATCAGCGTCATGATACCACCGACAACCGCCAGGCCGATGCGTTGCCGTTGAAAATAATTATTTGCCTTGCTCATAGTATTATAAACCCTCCTTGACTACCTAAGTGGATGTCTCGCATTATTGTTTGCCTTGGCGCGATTGTAGCACAGGCGTTTTGACATAGTCAATAAGAATTTATGTGTCATTAAAAACTAATGATATTTCAGTGAGACCAGTCCTGCTGGAACAAGCAAAAAGCCACCAATAACAGGTGACAATTATTATAATCTATACTCTGGTGCGGCAGAAAGGACTTGAACCTTCACGCCCGAAGGCACTAGCTCCTAAGGCTAGCGCGTCTACCAATTCCGCCACTGCTGCATGCAGTAATTGTAGCATATACGCAGCCGAATTACCTCCCAAATGATATTCATTTTCGTTTTCGGTTGTGCTAAAATTAAACATAAATAGGAAAGGGGAATATGAATAAGGTTGCGACGTATTTGAATGGACATTTGACTGGAGAGGTTTTGGTCAATGATTTGCTATTGGATGCAGCGCAATCAGACGGTAGTGTCCTGGCGCGTCGCCCAGAGATGATCGCTCGGCCATCAAACGTCAATGACATTCGTAAAATCATGCGGTTTTGTTCGCAGTTAGCTGACAAAGGCCACATTCTTTCTGTGGTTGTGCGCGGAGCTGGCACCGACAGCAATGGCGCTGCAACTGGTGGCGGTGTTTCTTTGGACATGCAGGCATATATGTGTCACGCCAAAGGTATCGACCCAAAGCAGCAATTAGTTCACATGCAAGCTGGCATGAAGTACAGCGCAGTACGCGAACTGCTGTCTATGCATAAAAATTTGGCATTGCCAGAAGTCTCAGCCATCGGTCAAGACGGAACCATCGGTGGAGCAATCGCTTCTGGCGCGATAGCTTCCTCTGTCGGCTTAACGACGCCGTTCCCTGACGCCATCTCTCAGATGGAAATCGTTTTGGCAAATGGCGATGTTATCCAAACTGGGCGCATCAACAAGCGCGAATTAGCAAAGAAAAAAGGTCTATCAACGCTAGAGGGCGAGATCTATCGTCAAGTGGATAACCTGCTGGAGGACAATCAACAAATCATCGACGCCATCAAGCGCCGTGAAAAAAGCACAGCTGGATTTTGGGGAATTACCAAAGTCAAAGGAGAAGATGGTTCGTTTGATCTGACGCCACTGTTTGTGGGTTCTCAGGGCGCACTAGGTATTATCAGCGAAGTGATCATGAAAGCAGAATACAGCAGTAACGATGCGACAGTCATCACGGCAACATTTGGCGATATGTCTGAGGCACAAGCGGCAGTTGACGAAGCTCTGAAACACAAAGTCTCCAAAGTTGACATCATCGACGGACGAATCATGGCGCGGGCTGCTAGCGAGGGCAAGAAATTCTCTTGGGCACCACGTGAAGCGTTCAAAGGCGCAGCAGTCATCGTCACCATGAGCGAGTTCTCTGACAGGGCTCGTGGTCGCGCCGCCAAAAAATTGGCTCGCAAGCTAGAGAATATTCATCCAGTTGGCTTAGTCATCCACGATATCCAAACCCAAGAAATCGCTTCACTATATACTCCATTGTCATTCATATTGCACTCAACTGAAGAACGTGCAACCTGTCCAGCGGTATTTTCAGGACTATGGCTGCCGTTGGAACGATTGGACGGATTTCTGAGCGAACTACGCAAAGTGGAAGCTGAGACCAAGCTGGCGCTGCCAGTTGTTGTGGATGCCGTCAATGGCTACGTTGATTTGCTGCCAGTCTTCAACCTGCACAAAGTGAGCGAACGTCGAGTACTATTAAAATTAATTCCAGAAATTGCCAAGTTAGTCGCCGAAAGCCGCGGTAATTTTGCGGGCCGCTATGGTGATGGTCGCCTGAAAGCTGGCTTGATGCAAGCAACCGTCTCACCAGACGAAACAGCCATTTATTCTCAGATAAAACACATTTTCGACCCAGCCAACATCTTGATGCCCGACATCAAGAAAGAAGTCCCGGCCAAAGAACTGGCTGACGAGCTCAACTTGTGGTGTCGCACGAAGTCATAGACTCAAATCTCTTGCGTATCAGCCATTGGTGTCGTATAATTAGCTGTGCAATCCAAACCATGCGCGGATGTGGCGGAATTGGTAGACGCGCTAGCTTCAGGTGCTAGTGTTCGCAAGAACGTGGAGGTTCAAGTCCTCTCATCCGTACCAAGGTAGCAGAGTTACGAAAATTACCGCTCATTTGGGCGGTTTTTTGCCTAGAGCTTATGGTTTACTTTGGGTATAATACGACTATGTATATACCCACCCAGAATGGGATAAAAAGAGCGGTGCATTCGGTACGATATGCCGAGACAGCACCGCCAGACACTTTAGCGAAATTAGTGCATTGTTTTTGGTGGCTACAGACTGATACGTTGCTACCGAGCGATTTTCATTACCATGTGCTGCCCGATGCTTGTGTGGATATCGTGTTTGATTTATCATCTCGTCGGATGGCGACGATTATGACGCCATATACCACATCGACTACATTAAATCTCGGTAAATCATTCCGTTATGTCGGTATACGGCTGTTGCCGGGTGTGTGGCGGGATGATATAGCAAATGTTGTGGGCGGTCACATTGATGTATCACAGATTGGAACTCAGCCGATAGCTGAAGTTTATGACCGTCTATGTGGGCGGCCATCTTTCGCCCAACAAAAGGTGCTGGTGCAATTTACCAAGAATCTAACTGCTGAAAATGTGATAGCACCAAACAAATATATTATGATGATTCTTGATCAGTTAGATACTATACATACCGTAGCGGATATGGCAAATGTAGTAAATCTATCGCCTCGGCAGCTTCAGCGTATTTTTAAGCAAATGATAGGTTTTTCTCCGCACGATTTTCTTAAAGTTGTTCGACTACAACAATCATTTAACCAGCATTATCTCACGGTATATACTGACCAATCGCACTTTATCCGCTCATTTCGGAGAATTACTGGCTATACACCGAAAAATTACGCAGAAACATTTGATGTCTGATTTTTACAATACATTAAACTTTCACCAAGGTATAGTTTAAGTGGGAAATCTATAATAAGGAGATAACATGAAAGCAATGTATCCAATTACCATCACGGCCAAATTGAATGAATGTAAGGAATTCTATGTAGACACATTTGGTTTTAGTGTGGTGTTTGAGGCAGACTGGTATATACAGCTGCTGCACAAACCGAGCGGTGTAGAGTTAGCTTTTATGAAGCCAGACCTTGACAATCAGCCTGCTCAATTACATGCTGAGTTTGACGGTAAGGGTATTGTTTATAGCTTTGAAGTCGATGATGCAAAGAGTGAATACGAGCGTGTGCAAAAAACCTCGGCTGAGATATACCATCCGCTGACCACCGAAGAATGGGGACAGACTCATTTTATGGTGACTGACCCTGCTGGTGTGACAGTTGACATAGTGGAGCAGGCAAAATAGCCATGGCAAAACCATATACATTTACAGCCGAGGTGTGCTTATTTCCGCAGGCTGGTGGCTGGTATTATGTTGCTGCGCCTCAAGAATTCACTGACGAGCTCAAGCCGCTCGCGGTGAGAGGTTTGGTGGCAGTAGAAGCCACGGTTGGCGGCTCATCATGGCAGACGTCACTATTGCCGATGGGCGATGGTTCGCAGCTCCTGGCGCTGCCCGCGAAAGTCCGTCAGAAAGAGCAGATCACCATCGGCGATGTGATTGAAGTTTCGTTTGTTGTGAGATAGTGTGGAAGCTTGAGTGTGAGCTGTATTCCTCGTGATGATAAGATTTTTGTCTCTTTTCCTGGCGTTTGCTACAATAACAGAGATGCAGGACACACGAAATGTGATTGACAAATTCAAGGGCCGGAGCGAGGTGATAACCAAATCATCCGTTAGTTGACTACTGCTCATACCCATGCGCGTCAATTGAGGATGCGTCACCAGCGGCGCCGGCGACGTTGCCGGCTGGGGTTAGGTATTAAGACAAGATTTCAAAATTCCTGCCATAAGCCAATTTACACATATCTCTCATCGCCAACTTCTGAGACGTTATTTAACATGGCTTCAAAGGCCTGAGTATTCTTTTTCCAGACATCACCATCTGTACTGATAGCGATAAACCGCGCCAGTCCATCATTTTTGCCAACAGTCAGGCGAGCTTTGGTGACGAACGTCGCTCTACCAACTTCGCAGCTGATTGTTATATAGGCGATTCCCACTGTATTGCCATACTCTTTGTGATCTATGACTTGAGTAGAAGAGGGGTTTGTGGTGCACTCAATGGTGGTGCTATTTTTCAGGGATTGCTCAAGCGTTTTTCTGATGTGCTGTTCTGTCATCAGCGACCTTCGCAACCTGTTGTATATCTGGGCTGAGGCGTTGGCTGGGGCGACAGGCTCACGGCTTTGTGACAAATACACTAATGATTCTGACTTATTGTCTCTGAGCTTTTTATCACCAAAACCTACATAAACGTGATCATCCGTTTCATAACTCAAATTATTGACTCGCTTCCACTGTTTAGGTCGCTGCCAAGAGGTCTGTCCGGTTTTTTCTTGGACAAGATCTTTGACAGAGACAAGTCCGTCCATATACACCAAATAACTAAAGGACAGAAAAGCACTAATGATAGGGTAGAACCAGAATTTTTTGACATAGCTAACTTTACGCATAACGGTTATGTTTATCATAACATAGTATTTGCACTAAGTTTTGGTGATTGCGCTAACTACAAGAAAATTACCCCGGGCTAGAGTGATCTTAGTAATGTAAAATTCAGGGTCTACATGACAGGCAATCGTAAGAGAACAATTGCCTGTCATGCAGACTAGAGCTTAGTGGGTGGGGACGCAGAAGACAATCATCACCCCGTCATCAAGCTCCAGCTCATCTGCTAGATACATGAGTTCTAGAAGAGCTGTGTCAATCTCGTCCATGAGGGACTTAAATTGACATAAGTCCTTTTCAGCTAGCTGTGCATACTTTTTAATAAAGTTCTGCACCTCTTGTAAGGACTTTGTAAGGTTATCGACATCATTATAGACATCGAGACCTATCTGCGAATCAGAGAAGTGAATCTTGTCTTCAATCAAAGACTCAGTATAGTTCCTTAAGTCTTCTAATTGAAGGTTGATATTGGCTACCAAGCTAATGAACCTCCTTATGTGACTTTCCAGAACATGGTGACTCCTACAGATGGTCTTGAGGGATTTGCGCCATCTGTCTTCAATGACTGCTGCTATGTCTAGAATTTCGTTGGCAATTTCATTCGACGGCATGAGAAATTCCTCTCCTGATTCTCATCTCTGCGGGCTGCAGCTAAGCATTGTTCTCTTTACAATACAAGATGAGATTTTACCTCTCTTATGATGGTTTAAAAAGAAATAAAACCTCATCTTGTATTCGATTGCCTGTCAAAGTTCACTTTCGGACAAGGATTTACTCAACTCATCAACGAAAGCTGATTTTCATTATATCACACTTATGCTAAAAAGTCAATAGATATACGGGACTTTGTCTTTTGTTTGATGATTTTGCTACAATAACAGAGATGCAAGATACTCGAAATGTGATTGACAAATTCAAAGGTCGGAGTGAGGCGGAGATCGTAAAGGAGCTGGATGCCGAGGACCACGGCTTGGTGATTGCTCTGGAGAACACCGAGCGGGACTTTAATATGGGGACTATCGTCAGGAGTGCCAATGCGTTTGGTGTGCGGCAGATTTACGTCATCGGTAGGCGGCAGTGGAACAAGCGAGGTGCCATGATGACGGATAAATATTTGCACATTACATATTTGGCGACGACAGAAGAATTTGTTGAGATGATGCGTGAGGAGAGCAGGGAGATTATTGCGATTGACAATATCCCAAGCAGTGTCAATATGGCGGAGA
>CAUOVX010000022.1:0-10333 GCA_963508115.1 uncultured Candidatus Saccharibacteria bacterium | reverse complement strand
AGCGCATCCATGGTAAGGATGAGGTCTCGGGTTCAAGCCCCGATCGTGGCTCCATGTTGCTTTTGTAAAAAGGCCGCTACGCATGCGACCTTTTTAGTTTGTAGTAGGTAGGAGCTTACTTCTTGCTTCGTTTAGTTGCTTTTTTGGCTTCGTGCTTTGGTAGGATTGGTGCGATAAATGCGTCCAGTAGTGCCCAGGCGATACCATTGAATATGTATACGACGGCGGTAAAGGCGGCAATGATCATCAGTACGCGTCCAAAATCACTATTTAACAGAGATAAAAAGCCTGCTACCACTGCTAGTGAGATGATAATCAAGAAATATGCCTGTTGTAGCTTGGTACGCTGGTTTTTGTTGCTATTCCATTCGGTCAGAAATTGTTTGAATAATAAGAACATGACTAGATTATAGCATGTATATTGTATTTAGTCAATGAATGGCGGCCTGTGGTGACACTTGGAGGTAATCAAAAACCGCCTCGTGATGAGCCGGTGTTTGATTGGTACCGGAAGTAGGACTCGAACCTACGAAGCCTTACGGCGGGAGATTTACAGTCTCCTGTGATTGCCACTACACGATTCCGGCGTGTGTTTGGAGCCGCTTCTCGGGCTCGAACCGAGGACCTACGGTTTACAAAACCGTTGCTCTAGCCAGCTGAGCTAAAGCGGCACTGCTGTGATTATAGCAAAAAAAAATAGGCTAAGCAACTACATTACCAACTTTTTGGGCTGTTTTGGTTGACGGCGCTGACGCGGTACGGCACCGTGACTGTCTGGGACTAACATGGCAGCAGCTTTTTTGCGTAGTCCGGAGGCCAGCTCTGCTTGCCCGTTGTTGTCGTAAGCTTCAGCCAGAACAGTGAGTGTCTGTGGAATTGGGTCAAGTTCGACTGCTTTTTCTAGTGCAGCGATCATCTTTTTGCCATTGCCCATTTTCTCTTGGACCTTGGCGTAGGCGATGTAGCGCGCTGCCAAATCATCCTCCATCTCCAGGGCTTGCTCAAAGGCTAGTGCTGCTTTAGGATAGTTCTTCGTTTCGTAATAAATCAGACCAACATTGTGCAAGCTGGAAGCACTTGGTTCTAGGCTCTGAGCGATTTCGAAACATTCAATAGCGTCTTTGTAGGCCTGTTGCTTGGCGTACAAAATACCCAGGCGGTTGTACGCGGTGGCGTTTTTCTCGTCGACACGCAAAATCGTCAACAGCGCCTTCTCTGCCCTGAGATATTTGTTGTCGCGAATAGATTCTTGTGCAATGGCCCACAATTGATCTAATTTTTCAGAAATCTTGGCTGGAAAATCTGCAGAATTTTCTTCGGAAGGTTTGTAGGTGATTGCCCAAATGATAATTGCTAAAATGAATATCAAACTTAACATATCTGCTTAATTATAGCACAATTTTCAATAAAGCGAGGCGCGTATTGCCATTTGCTAGGAGAGACTTCTCGGCCTCTAGTACTTTTTGGAGTAATCGGTGCATGGCTGGCGGCTGGGTGGCGTGTTTTAGCTGGAAATGGATGAAGCGCAGGAGAATGTCGATGAGCTGGAGGGCGCTTGACCGATCGGTGTAGCGCAGGGCGCATTTTAGGGACGCGTAGGAGCTGGGGTGTTCCAGAATGTGCTTGGCGTCAGTGGCGATGGCCTGGCGCTCTGCTAGTTTTTTGGCGTCATGACTCAGTTCGGTGATGAGGAGCGGCAATCCAGCGGCGAGAAATGCTATTTGGCACTTTTCTTGAGGTGTCAGGGCGGTCTTTTCCAGCAGCTGAGCGTCTTGACTGGCGGTGGTGCGGTGGAGCATCAGCTGCTGGCAGCGGGACTGGATGGTCGGGAGGAGGTCTGTGCTGGCAGTGGTGATCAAGAGAAAATGAGTATTGAGATTTGGCTCTTCCAGGGTTTTGAGTAGCGCATTTTGTGCGGACTCGGTCATGGCGTTGGCTGGGTTGATGATGACAACGCGGCGGACAGAGCTGTAGGTGCGCAGTATGGCTGTCAGGTCGCGAATCTGTTCAGTTGAGATGGTGTTCTTTTGCGGTAGTGGGCTGACGGTGAGGATGTCTGATTGATGGTGTTTTGCCAAATAGCCGGCGACCCCCGCCCCGTCCAAGCCAGGTTCAGCGATGACCATCAGCGACTGTGGCAAATGGTTTGCTAATTGCTCAACTGTGGTCTGGTCGTTGGTGGAGATGAGAGGTGGCTGGCTCATTGATGGCTCGGTTCTTTGGTGTTTTGGGCGCAGTCAGGAAATAGCGCAGTAAATACACTAGGAATAGCCGCTTCAAAGGTTTTTCGTTCACCTGATGGCAGCGTGATTTCTAATTTGTGGGCATGGAGCATCAGACGGCTGGCGTCTGGTCTGCCGTAGACGCGGTCGCCGAGAATTGGTGTATTTAGGTGCGCCATATGGACGCGGAGTTGATGGGTACGGCCGGTGGTGGGTTTGAGTTCAATTAGCGCCTGGTTATCAGTTGCTGTCAGTACGCGGTAGGTTGTTTGGGCGGGCTTGCCGTTCGGGTCGACGCGGAAGGTACTGGGTGCGGCTGCGTTGCGACCAATCGGTAGGTCAATCTTCGCGGCGGCTAATTTCGGTACGCCGTCGGTCACTGCGAGGTAGGTTTTTTTGGTGGTACGCTGGGCGAATTGCCGCTGTAAATGTTCGGCGGCGTCAGCAGTTTTAGCGATGATCAGCACGCCTGAAGTGTCGCGGTCGAGTCGATGGACGATGCCTGGCCGGTCGGTGCCCGAGGCAAACGAAGTCTTGGGACGAATAATTTCCGCTACCGTCGGCTCGGTCGATAGTCCACCTTTGGCGTGGGTTAGCAGGCCGCTCGGCTTATTTACCACCATCACGTCATCGTCTTCGTATAGAACCGGCAGTTCTGCACTGACCTGCTCTTGTTCTGGCAGCTTGACGGTAATTTCATCAGTCTCGTCGACCTCAAACTTTGGCGTCGTCACTGGGCGTTGGTTGACCGAGACATAGCCAGCTTTGATGTATTTTTGCCAAAGGCTGCGCGAAATCGACGGGTCAAATGCCGTGGACAAGTGGACGTCTAGGCGCTGTTTGGTCGGTACAATTCGGAACATCATGACAAACTTGCCCTGAAACGGCGTTTCGGTGCAGCTCGCATCAAGCGGGTTTGGTAAAACCTCAGTATTGACGGGCCTACCGGGCCATAATTCGTCAATTGATTCCTCGTCAACGATCGAGCCGTAGAGCACAGCGAAATGCTGCTTGTTCAAAATAAATTCCGCCACGATGTGCGATTCGTCCGTCTGGACCTTCAGATGGCGCAAGGTCTTGACGGGCGTGTTGTCGTCTGCCAGCTGGTACAATCTGGCGATCTTGAGGATGGTGCGTGGTGAAATTTTCACGCGAGTGTTCCTATCTCCGTAGCCCCACAGCCGTTTGAACGCGGTGCAAGGTTTCGTTAGCGACGAGGTTCATGTCGCGCTCGCTCGACTCCAGTTTGCGTTCGATGGCCTGCTCGTCAACTGCCGCCAGACGTGCCTGGAAATTCGCTAAGAATTCGGCCACTTCATCCGCCACGATTCGCTTGAAATCGCCGTAGCGCTCCATGCCAGCGTACTCACTGATGGTCTGCTCCAAGCTGACGTCTCGTCCAGCGTCCTGGCGTACCAGGGTCAAAATCTCCAGTAGATTGGAAATGCCTGGTTGGTTGTCGCGGTCGTACTGCACCTTGCCTAGCGAATCAGTGGTGGCGCTCATGATTTTTTTGTGGGCTATTTGCGGATCGTCGCCCAGGAAAATGACGCCTTTGCCACTGTCGTCGGATTTACTCATCTTCTTGGTCGGGTTCATCAGATCTTTGATCCTGAGGCCTTGGTCGTTGCCGAAGAATTGATGCTGCCGGGCAACTGGTTTGGGTACGACAAACAGATCGCCAAATTTGCGGTTCATCCGCTCGGCGATGTCGCGGGTAAACTCTAGGTGCTGCGTTTGGTCGTCGCCGACTGGCACGTAAGTGGCGCCGTAGAGCAAGATGTCGGCGGCCATCAGGACTGGGTAGTTGAAGAGGCCGACGGAAACTTCTTTTTCAAAAGCCAGCTTGTTGTATAGCTGCATAAGCTCCATTTTTCCCGAAATATTATCACCGTTTTTTTGCGCATCAAGAGCTTTTTTGATTCTCTCGGCGACACTGCGAATATCTACCTTACCACCCTTATCCTTAAACTGCGTCATTCGACTCATCTCGCCAAACCCGGTGAAGCAGTCTAAAATCCACGCCAGCTCACTGTGGGCTGGGACGCGGCTTTGGCGGTACAAATGAATCGCCTGGTTATCCAGCGGCAGCCCCGCCGCCGTGTAAATCCGGGCGTTGCTGAGAATGCTGTCATACAACTTGCTGTGGTCAATCGGCGTCGTAAAACTGTGTAGATCGGGGATGAACAGATTGATATCAAAATCGGCCGAGCGGCGCTTCGCCATATCGACAATTGGCAAAATGGCCCCAAAATAATTGCCAATGTGAATATCGTTGTTGGCGCGCACGCCAGTGAGGATGACGGGTTTACTCATAGTCCTATTATACCATTGATTTGGCGAGAGGTGTTTTACGAAACGCTGCAACAAAAAACGCCTCAGTTAGCCTGCCCGGCATCAGGCGCAGACAGCCGCTTAGGTCATGCGTAAGAACGCGGTTGTTCCACGATTGAACAGCAGAAACACGATCTGGCAGCGGTGTGATGGTAATCGGCATGAGCGCAGCATCAGGCTGACGGCGCAGCAACCAGTCGACAACGACTTCGTTTTCCTCTGGTGCCATGGTACAGGTGCTGTAAACAAGCGTGCCGCCAGGTTTTAACAGTCGCCAAGCCTCGAGGATGAGGCGCTTTTGCAGGTCACTCAGTCTTCGGATATGCGCTACTGACCAGCTGTCAAACAACGAGGCGTCACCAGCGTTCAGGCTCATCAGCCCCTCGCCGGAACATGGAGCGTCGAGAAGGATTTTGTCAAAGGCTTCCAGCTGACGGCGGGAAATATACCGAGCGTCGGCCAACATGAAAGCGGCTGGCGCGTTGAGGCGCTTGAGATTAGCCTGGAGCTTCATGAGGCGCGGTTTGGAATTGTCATTGCACACCAGGTCGGCTTGACCGCCGACTATGGCTTGTATGTGGCTGGATTTACCGCCGGGCGCAGCGCACAGGTCGAGGACGCGTTCACCTGCCTTAGGTTGAAGCGCTAACACTGGCAGCCAACTGGCGGCATTCTGGATATAGCCGCGACCGATGTCGGCAAGGTGTTGATAATCAGCGAGGTACTCGGAGATAATTTCATAGCCATCCGGACACCAGGCAACCTGGCGGCTCAGCAGTTCGGGGGCGACTTCCCTATCCACCAACGGATTGAGCCGAAAGCTCTGGGTGCGGGTTTGTGCCAGTTTTGCCTCGACCTCAGCTCGAGGTAGACCACTCCACTGCATCGTGCGATCGATCCAAAGCTCGCGCTTTCTCTGGCGCTCTTGAGATGGATCTTTACGCTTGGCCATAGTCGTCTCCGATGGCGTGCCGATTGATCGCCTGGGCAACAACTTGGCCATAGCGTTTGTCGATCTCATGACTTGCTAACATTTTAGTGACAGCGATGTGCTTTTGTTTTGCTAATTTTCGTAGGTTTTTGTTGATGATGACGGGGTCAAATTGCCCATAAAATATCTCAACCGGCATCGTCAATTCGGCAATTTCCGTCAGCGCCTTTTGGTTGATGATGGCTGCGTCTAAGGTGTCGAGAAAGATTTGCAAGTTTGACTCATCGACGAGAAAGCCAGGGTTGAATAGCTTGTATTTTCTGGCAAAATCACTGGCGATCACCTTGCCGAGCGCTGGCTTATCGATAATTTTTTGGTATAGGCTGCGCAGTTGGCGCTCAGCTAAACGATCTTTGCCTTGTTGGTGATACAGCGGCGGGCTACACAGGATGAGCGAATCGATCAACGAAGGATAATATCGGGCGGCGTGTACCGCTACGAGTGCCCCTAAACTATGACCGACCAAAATGATTCGTCCGTCAACCTTTTGCTGCGCCAAGGTTGCGACTAGTGAATCGACCTGTGTCTTAACATCATACGTCTTCCAGTGCGGTCGCGGCGAATTGCCAAAACCGAGTAAATCGACCGCTAGTACGCGAGTAGTTTTATCGATCTTACGGCGCCCTACAACTCGCTTCCACATGGCTGACGAGCTCCCGATGCCATGAATCAACACGACGGTGGCGCGAGGCTGTTTGGGTGTTTGAAAATCATGCACGTATAGTTTATACGGGACACGCAGCCAGCGATGGATTAATCGATCAAACATTGTATTAGTATACTATGAAAATACCCCGCCTGTACATGACGGAGTATTTTCGAGAATCGGTTTCTCCTCTGTTTTAACGCTTGGAGAATTGTTCGCGCTTGCGGGCAGAACGCAGACCGTATTTCTTGCGCTCTTTCTCGCGTGGGTCGCGCTTGAGCAGCTCAGCCTTCTTTAGGACTGGACGCAAATCAGCGTGAGCAGCCGTCAATGCTTTGGCGATGCCAAGCTTGATGGCGTCAACTTGACCAGCGAGACCACCACCTTTAACCAAGATGGTAACGTCGTATTCCTTTTGCTTGCTGACGATAGCCAGTGGGTCGGTTACTTCTGCCAGCAAGGTTTTGTTGCCATCCAAGTACTCAGCGGCTGCTTTGCCGTTGATGGTGATGGTACCTTTGCCAGGAAGCAAGCGAACACTTGCTGAAGCGCTTTTGCGTCGTCCCAAGCCGTAGAAATAGGTATCAGTAGCCATATTACTTTACCTCAACTTTCTCTGGGGTTTGTGCTGTGTGAGCATGCTCGCTGCCAGCAAATACGCGCAGGCGCTTGAGGCGTTCTGCTTGCAATTTGTTCTTTGGCAACATGCCTTTAACAGCTTCTTCAATAATTCGTTCTGGGTGGCGTTCGCGCATTTCTTTGAACTGCGTTTCTTTGATACCGCCTGGGAAACCGCTGTGACGGTAGTAGTACTTGTCGGTTTCCTTGTAGCCAGTAACGACGGCGTTTGCGGCGTTGATAACCACGACGTAGTCACCACCATCAATGTGCGGTGTGTAGGTTGGCTTGTACTTACCGGTCAGATGTTTAGCAATTTCAGTTGCCAAGCGACCGAGTGGTAATTCGCTCGCGTCAAACAATACCCAGCGGCGAGAAACGTCAGATGGTTTTTGTGAATAAGTCTTCATCTTATTTCTCCTTCTTTGGCATTGGTTTGATATCGTCGACAAACTCGATGATTGCCATTTGTGCGCCGTCGCCAACACGTAGGTGGGTGCGCTCAACGCGAACGTGTCCGCTGGTGCGGCCACCGAGTTGCGGGGCAATTTCATCAACAAGTTTATAAGCAGCAGCGCGGGTGCTGAGTGCTGCGATCACCTGGCGGCGGCTGGCTAGATCGCCCTTCTTCGCCTTGGTGATGATTTTTTCAATGTGGCGCTTCAGCTCTTTGGCCTTCGGCAAGGTGGTCTCGATTTTGCCGTGCTCGACCAGGCTGGTTGCCAGGCCCTTCAGCAAGGCTCGTCGTTGATCACGCTCACGGCCGAACTTGCGCCCTTGATATCCGTGTCTATGCATAGTTAAAACTCCAACTCCGCCATCTTGTCACGTACTTCATTTAGCGCCTTTGAGCCAAAGCCTTTCAATTCTCGCAAATCTTGCTCGGTCAAAGTCACCAGGTCGCGAATCGTGCGGATTTCATTATTAATCAGCGCGTTCGTTGTGCGGGCACTTAGGTTTAATTCTTCGATGGATGTATCCAATTCAGCTTCACTGTCTTCAGTGGCTGTGCCAAGTGCAGGTGCACTCACGACAGTGGTGCTACCAGCCAAGGCTGTGTATTGGTTGACCAAAATAGCTGCAGCCTCTTCAAATGCCTCGCGTGGCGTCATGGTGCCGTCAGTTTCAATTGTCATGGTCAATTTGTCCAGGTCAGTTTCGTCACCAACACGAGTTGGGTCAACCTTGTAACGCACGCGCAACACTGGAGTAAAGACTGCGTCCAGAGCGATCATGTCTGAGTGTAGACGTGATTCGCTGGAGTCTTCAATTGTCTGGTAACCGCGACCAGCTTCTGCCACCAAGTCCATGATGACCGTTTTCTTTGGATCATCGATAGTAGCGATGATGTGGTCTGGGTTAACAACTTCTACTTCGCCGTTTGCTTGGATATCGCCAGCGGTGATAACACCACCAGTTTTCTCCAGACGCAACTCAACTGGCTCGTCAGTGTGAACGCGGAGTCGCACACCCTTCAAGTTCAGCATGATGTCAACGACATCTTCTTTGATACCCTCGACGGTGGTAAACTCGTGTGTCGCACCCTCGATGCGGAAGGCGACGATTGCGCCACCGCGGATGCTTGAAAGCAAGACGCGGCGCATTGAGTTACCCAACGTGTTGCCGTAGCCTGAGTGGAGCGGTTCAATCAGAAAGGTTGCACTGGTGTCAGAAACATCTTCGATGCTTGCCAGAGCTGGATTATAAATTGCTTTTGCCATACTTTTCCCTAACCCTTCTTTTATCGTGAGTAATACTCAACAATTAATTGCTCGTTGATGTCAGCTTCTGCCTCTTCACGCTTAGGCTGTCCAGTGATCTCAATTTTCAATTTCTTGACATCACTCTTCATCCAGCTGAGCGGACCTTGAATTGAGTTGCTGACAACGTCGTCGATGTGCGTAAAGTATACTGACTTGGTACTCTTTGGACGTACTTCAATGACATCACCTGCTTTAACGCGAATTGATGGAATATCAACACGACGACCGTTTAGTAGGAAGTGACCGTGTCCGACCAACTGGCGAGCAGCGCGGCGGCTGGTTGCAAAACCAGCACGGTACACAACGTTGTCCAGGCGGCGTTCCAACAGCTTCAACAGGTTCTCACCTGCCAAACCTTCTTGGGCGCGTGTCGCCTCGTCCATCAGCCGAGCAAATTGCTTTTCAACCAAACCGTACAGGCGGCGAACTTTTTGCTTTTCGCGCAGCTGTGTGGCGTACAAACTTGGTTTGCTGTGTCGGCTGTGTGCGTGCTGACCTGGAATGCCAGATTTCCGTGCCAAAACTTTATGTGCTTTTGGATGAAGCGCATAACCTTCGCGGCGGCTTTGCTTGACAATCGGTGAATTATCTCGTGCCATAATTATGCCCTCCGTGCCTTTCGTGGACGAACACCGCCGTGAGGCACGCCAGTTACGTCCTTAATACTTTCTACTGAGATGTCGAACGCGCCAACCGCACGAATAGCGGCATCACGGCCCAGGCCGACACCTTTGACGAAAACGTCAACTGATTTCAAACCATACTGAGTTTTCGCAGCTTCAGCAGCTTTTTCAGCAGCAACCTGTGAAGCATAGGCGGTGCCTTTTTTGCTACCACGGAAACCACATGCACCAGCTGATGAAGCAGTCAATACATTACCCTTCTTGTCAGAAAAGGTAACAATGGTGTTGTTAAATGTTGCTTGAATATGCAGCTGACCAGCTGGGACTGATCGGCGCTGCTTCTTCTTGGTAGATTTTGCGTCTGCCATTTCTTAGTCCTTTCTTTAGGTCTTACTTGCTGCTTTTGGTTGTGTACCGCCCACGGCGATGGCGCGACCCTTGCGAGTTCGTGCATTCGTACGAGTCCGCTGTCCGCGTGTCGGCAGTCCTGCTTTGTGGCGAAGACCGCGATAGGCGTTGATATCCTTCAAGCGCTTAATGTTGTTAGTTACCAAGCGCTGGAGATCACCTTCGACGGTGTATTCGCTGTCGATAATTTCGCGAATCTTGTTTTCTTCAGCCTCGGTGAGATCTTTCACCCGAGTGGTCGGCTCAATCTTAGCCGCCGCAAGGATGCTCGAAGCGTGCTTTGGCCCAATCCCATAAATATAGGTGAGCGCGATTTGCACTTGCTTCTCTGTTGGGATAACTACCCCAGCAATTCGAGCCATGCTTAACCCTGCCTTTGCTTATTCTTAGGTTTTTTCTTGTTGATGACGCGCAACCGAGCGATACGTTTGCCTTTTTTGCGGCCAACGCGGCGCACGAGTACGTCATCGGGACTGATTTTTCTAACACTTGCACGAACTTTCATAAAGTGCGTAAATCTCCCTTCCCGAGTAAACCCGAGATTACCGTTAATATTTGACTAGCGACCTTGGTGCGGTCGGTCGTCACGTAGGCGGAAGCTGATTCGTCCCTTTGTCAGATCGTAAGGGGTCATCTCAACTTCAACCTTGTCACCAGGCACCAGACGAATATAGTGCTTGCGCATTCGTCCTGAAATGTGCGCGATGATACTATGGCCATTCTCCAGT
>CAUOVX010000021.1:0-10974 GCA_963508115.1 uncultured Candidatus Saccharibacteria bacterium | reverse complement strand
ACCTTCTCGCCAGCATCGTTCATGCGCGCAACTTCCGCATCAATCAACGGCGCCCGGTGTCGCACCCGAACCTGATAGGTGCCGTCTTTTGGTGGTTCACCAATCCAGTGAACATCAGCCAGTGTCAGCTCTTTCCGCCAGAGATTTTGATTATCAATTGAGCGCGATACGTAAACTTCGTTCTTTGCCATGTCTTTACCGACGACATAATACGGCAAGCCACCACCAATATCCAATCCATGCCGCTGCCCCAAAGTGTAAAATATTGCCCCGTCATGCCGCCCAACAACCACGCCCGTTTGCTGATCGATGATATCGCCAGGGCTCGTCTCGACATATTCTGACAAAAACTCGCGAATCCCCACTTGCCCAACAAAGCAAATCCCCATCGATTCCTTCTTACTGGCCGTCCACAAACCCCGTTCTTTGGCCATCTCGCGCACCTCAGCCTTAGTAAAATCACCGAGCGGGAACATAGTCTTCGCCAACGCCTCCGACGTCACCCGGTAGAGGAAATAGGTTTGGTCTTTGTTGTCATCATGGGCGCGGAATAGCCGCCCACCACTTGAATGATATTCTGTTGTGCGGGTGGCGCGAGGCGGGGCAGCACCCAAAAATGTTTTCAGCTTACCTGAAAAATTTTCAGGGGCGGACCGAGCGACAGGACCCGCGGGGAGAAAAGTGCGCGCATAATGCCCCGTCGCAATATACTCCGCACCCGCCGCCAACGCCGCCTCCAAAAACAGCTTAAACTTGACCTCTTGATTACACATCACATCAGGATTTGGTGTGCGACCCGCTTGGTATTCGCGGATCATATAGTCAACGACATTTTGCTTGTATTCTTTCTGGAAATCAAACACCTGAAAATCGATCCCCAGCCCCACCGCCACGCGCTTGGCATCAGCCACATCCTCAGCCCACGGACAGTGCATACCCGGCAAATCTTCCGACCAGTTTTTCATATAGACGCCAGTCACCTCGTGACCCTGCTCAACTAACAGCGCGGCCGCTACCGACGAATCAACGCCACCCGACATACCGACGAACACCCGAGCCATCAGCGTGTTCCTCCGATGGTAAACAAGCCAATTTTGATCAATTCACCAACTGCCAACCACCAGCCCCACGGCGTTAGCCACCAGAGATCACCCCAATGCTTATCACGACTGACTGGGTGTGACAGCACTTCCACCCCAGGCACCTGCGCCGCAAACTCAGACCGAGCTCGCTGCATATGATAACCACTAGTCACCAAAATGATACGCTTCATTTTGCGAGCAGTGATGACTGATTTTACTTCAACTGCATTTTGTTTTGTCGTCTCAGAATGATCTTCGATGATGATATTTTTATCTGGCACGCCCTGCGACAAGGCACGACGTTTCATAGCCTCAGCATTGGACAAGCCAGTTTTGTCAGCTGCCGCACCCGACATGATGAGTAATGACGACCATTTCTGCTTATATAAACGAATCGCTTCGTCAGTTCGTGCATCAGTGTCTCCACCAGAAACCGCTACGATGGCGTCAGCCATCGCACACTCACCAGAGCCAGGGCCAGAACACTTCGCCAAATCGTCTGGCGCTAAATACATTGTCAAGCCAATGATAATCACCACCACAACAACAGCCAGTCCAATCAATCGATGAATCATTTTATTCTCTCCTGCTCTTTTCGCACTGATTGGATGATCAGTTCAGCCGCTCGGATAACCGCTGCTTCATCATTCAACCTTCCGAGGGTGATCCGTAAACTGCCATCAATATCTGAGTCGCTCAAACCAATAGCCGACAGCACATGCGAACGCATGCCAGAGTTAGCAGCACATGCACTACCTGTCGCTACCATCACGCCATGCATTTCCAACAAAAAGACCAATCGTTCAGCGTCCAAGCCCGGAAAAGAAATATTCAAAAAATTTGCCAATGACTTCTTACGATCAGACGAAATGATCATTTCCGGTAGTTCAGCCTTGAGTTTCTGAATCATACCATCACGCAATCCCTGTAGCCGCTTGACTTCAGCTTTGCGCCGTTTGGCAGCCAGCTCCAAAGCCTCAGCAAAACCAACCACCCCAGCCACATTTTCCGTGCCACTACGAAGACCCAGCTCTTGCCCACCTCCTACAATGGTCGGCGCAATATGTACACCCGGACGCACCCACAGCAGGCCGACTTGCTTTGGTCCGTAAACTTTCGCCGCACTGAGCGTCAGCAAGTCAACGCCCAATCGTTTCACTTTTACATCTAACAACGCTGCCGCCTGAGATGCATCAGTATGGAAGTATAGCGGTGTCTCCTCGCCAGCAGACTGGCGCCGCTCACGCTCTGTTTGAATGACGCGAGCAATCTCTTCAATTGGTTGCACATAGCCCAGCTCATGATTTGCCAGGGCGATTGATACAAAACCGACATCTGGCGTAAGAGCTTGCTTCACTGCTTCTGGAGAAATTATTCCTTTACGATCCGGCCGAATCAGCACTGGTTCTCGGTGGCAGCCAGCAGCCGACAAGACTGATGCATGTTCGATAGTCGCAACTGCGCAGGTTGCCCGCTGCGCCGCCTGAAATGCCAAATTGACTGACTCCGTAGCACCAGCCGTCATCACCAATTCGTCAGCGACAACGCCCAAAGCTTGGGCAATGCGCGCTTTAGCAGCTTGATAGTCACGCTTAACTGCGACACCAGCAGCATACGGACTGGATGGATTGAAAAATTTCTCAGAAAAATAGGGCTGCATCACCTCAACCACCAACGGGTCCATCGGCGTTGCCGCCGCATGATCAAGATATATCAAATTATCATTCACTGTTATCTATTATACCACCTGCAAAGGTTTGCCAGTGTCTGGATCTTGTTTATACAATTTGCGCGAAACACGCTCATAATACTCTTTCACCGCCAAGACAAAGTTGTGTAATTCCTCGCCTTCCAGGTAGCTGTATTGGTAGTTTGGCTGGACCTTCAACACGCCTTTTTCTTGGATTTCATATTTGGTCGTCAATTCTTGCACTTTGCCATCAGCGCCAACCACTTCTTCATACCAAATCCAGGTTTTCTTATCCAAGTTGAAAAATTCTCGGCGCTGCACATGTTCGGGCTTGTCACCAAAAATCGTTGCACCAATTTGGCTTTCCATCTGAATCAATTGCCGCTCGGTCAGCGGCTTTGCTGGTCGATCTTTGCGTCGAACTCGCATCAATGGCTTAACTGATTCATCTGCAAAAACGAGGCTTGCAGCTTTTTTAAGAATCTTACTCATATACCGAACCTCCTTATGCTGCCAATTCAAAATCAGCTTTAGTTACAGAGTTAGTCTGTCGCATTTTGGCCAGATACTCACCAATTTCCTTAGAATATCGCACTGCTTCAACGGGATCTTTGGGGTGTTTAGGAAATTCAATCAATAATGTCTGTGGGGCTTCCATTGACTTGGCTAGGCTTGATGCCTCACTCTCGCCTGTACTACCACGCATAGCAGCACTTGATAGTGAACGAGCATCAGCAGTTTGATGCGCAGCAAGCTCGTCAGCACGACCGACAGGAGTAGTCTCAAAATTCAGCGTGTTTGCCTTTTCCAAGGCAGCTTCCAACGCCGCATTAACTTCTTTGTCGTACGTACCCGTGTTGTTCTCTCGCATATTTCTCCACTGTTACAAGCCAAAAAGTTTTACCGTGTTATCGGTTGCTGCTTTTTCGAGGTCGTGAAGCGCCAGCTTGCGCTCCGCTGCCCAATACTTTGCCACCAACTCCACATATTCTGGCTTATTCATCTTACCACGAAATGGCTTTGGTGTCAAGAATGGCGCATCAGTTTCTAGTAATAATCGCTCCAGCGGGACAGAAGCGAACAATTCTCGCTGCGTTTGGTCTTTGGTAAACGTGCTAATGCCATTCAAACCAACATACAGCCCGCGGGCAAATCCCTTCTCCAAATTGCAACGCGTATCAGTGAAGCTATGCAGAACACCGCGTACGCCATGGAAATTATCAAAAATCGGCCAAAAGTCATCCCACACCGACGGCTGGTCGGGCGCGCCATCGCGAATATGAAAACTAACCGGCAGATCATAATCCACCGCCAACTGCAGCTGCGCCTCCAGCGCCTGGATCTGCACATCGCGCGGGCTGTGATTGTAATAATAATCAAGCCCGATCTCGCCAATCGCCACAATTGGTAAATTATCCTCTCTACTTTTAAGCAGTTGCTCCACCTCACCCCAGCCATCTTTGCTATCATGCGGATGAACACCAACTGCTGCCCACACGTGGTCGCGACCCGCGGCAAACTCCACCGCTTGCTGGCTGCTGCGCTGGTCAGTGCCGACACAAACCATGCCGATGCCCGCTGCGATTGACTGCCGATATAACTCCTCGCGATTGTCCGCGAAAACTTCAGTGTCATGCAGATGACAGTGCGAATCGATCAAACGCAAATTTGTCGCCGTGTGATGCTCCGCTGCAAAATTCATAGTTATTTTCCTTGGGCTTCTACTTTTGGCGCCCGCGGATCAGCTGTGTGCAAATATTTACGCGGGAACAGTGGCGTTAATTGTGACGGGACAACACCGCTGGCGAACATGTCGTGAATCTTCTCGGCGGTCTGCGGCATAAATGGTCGTAGCATATCAGACACTTGCAGCAACGTACCACAAGCATACGCTAAAATCTCGCCTAAGTGTGCTTCCGCTTCTGGGTCCTTAGCGCGCTTTTTGGCAACCTGCCACGGCTGGACACGCTCAATGTATTGATTGAGCGCACGGATAATTTGCCAAATTTCATCCATGGCCTGATTGAAAGCAAAGCTCTCCATGAAATGGCGGTATGGGCCCATGTCGTGTTCAGCCTGTGGCGCATCGCCAATGACACCTGCCTGATACGACTGCACCATCTTAGCAACGCGCTGCACCAAATTACCCAGGTCATTACCCAGTTCGCCGTTATAGGCCGCTTCAAATTTCTCCCACGTAAAGTCGCCGTCATCCTGAGTTGGCACGTGACGCAGGAAATAATAGCGAAAGGCCTCGACACTGTAGTGCGGGATGATATCAGCTGGACCGACACCATTACCGAGGCTCTTGCTCATCTTGGCGCCACCAACGTTGATAAAGCCATGCACTAGTAACACCTTTGGCAGCGGTAAATCCAGCGCCATCAGCATCGCCGGCCAAATCCCAGCGTGGAAGCGAAGGATATCCTTGCCAATCACCTGCACATTTGCTGGCCAAAAACTCTGCCACTCTTCTGGACGATCAGGATAGCCGATGACCGTTATGTAATTACTCAGCGCATCCAACCAAACGTACATCACCTGCGTATCATCGCCTGGCACTGGCACGCCCCAGCTGAGGTTTTTGCGCGGGCGCGAAATTGACACGTCTTTCAGGCCATCTTTCATCAATTCCAAAAACTCTTTTTTGCGAAATTCAGGCACAATTTTCATCTTGTTTGATTCAATAGCCTGGCGAATGTTCTCCGAAAAAGCACTGGTTTTGAAATAATAATTCTCTTCGCTCAGTCGTTGGTATGGTGTCTGGTGGTCGGGGCAAATACCGTTATTTTCAGCTGCTTCTTTGTCAGTGACGAACGCCTCGCAACCTTGGCAGTACCAGCCCTCATACGTGCTTTTGTAGATATAGCCAGCCGCAGCCAGCTTCTGCCAAATATACTGTACCGCGCCAACGTGATGCGGATCAGTGGTGCGGATAAAATCCGTCGCCGAAATATTCAGCTCAGCGATCATGTTCTGGAAATTGCCGTGCATTTGGTCAACATAGGCCTGCGGTGTTTGGTTTTGACTGGCAGCTTTGGCAGCAATTTTATTGCCATGCTCATCCACGCCTGTCTGAAAACGCACCTCGCGGCCATTTTGTCGCTGATACCGTGCCCACACGTCTGCCAACATATAGTCCATGGCGTGTCCGATGTGTGGCAAACCGTTGACATAAGGAATAGCAGTAGTGATATAGGCGTGTTGTTTAGTCATGATACTCATTGTATCATTATCTGGAACAATTTTCACCGATATGCGTTCGCCGAGGGCTCATCCACGCATCATTACTACCACTGCAATTCGCTTCGCCGTATCGCCCGATGAATGTGAAAAATAGTTCGGATCATCTGCGGTGTCAATTGGTGAGATGACAATATTATCAGCCGGAACGCCCGCCTGGATGGCCAGCGAACGATTAAATCCTTGCATGTCTAGATAAATCCCGTCAGCTGTTTGACGGCAGAAATTTTGCCAATTCGTATCATTTGTATGATCAAAATAATCCATACGATAATTTTTCTGCGTGATGCTTGGCGACATCCAAATTTGTAAATCTTTTGCCTGGCTACCGCGCTCGACAAAATACTGAACGGCCTGAGACATCAACTGCGCAACCGTCGAATGCCGGCCCAAATGCACCAACATAAGCGCCCGACGCTTTGGATCATAAATGACGGTGGCGATACAGTCCGCCACTGGCAAAAATAAGCCGATGCCAGCCGTTTCGGTATATAGCGCGTCAGCAAAAATCCCCTCGTTATTGTATTTCACTGTGTCAGTTTCAGTGACTTCAGCAATATTATCAAAAGTTTGTGCTTGGTCATATGAAATCACGTGATAGACAACGTCGTCGTAATTAATGCCAATTTGATCGCAAAACCGCCGCCGATTCTCCAGTACCTCGGCTACGTGACGACCGCGAATACGGTTGAGCATGGTGCCGTCGTCTTTCGATGAAACCGCAACCAATAGATCAGGCGGAAAACACGTCGGCTGGTCTGCTGTAATCATTGCGCCCGCCATTCTTTAAGCAGCCGCTGCCAATCGTCAATCGCCAAATCTTCGGCACGGACATCGGGTGAAATATTAGCCTTTTTCAGCAACTGTTCGGCGCTAGCTTTACTGACACCCAGTCCGCCGCTCAAGCTAGAGCGTAGTTTTTTACGCTTAGCTGAAAAGCCAGCTTTGACAACACGGAAAAAATCTTTCTGGTCTTCAGAAGCAACCAGTGGTTCGGTGCGAGTCCTCAATACCACCACTTGTGAATCAACTTTTGGCGGCGGCGTGAAAAATTGCCGCGGTACTTCAATATCGAGTTCTGCCTCAGCAAATAGCTGCGCGCTAACCGCCAAAATACTCATTTCACCAGGCTCCGCCGCGATACGCTCAGCGACTTCTTTTTGTACCAGTAGCACCGCCAAACGTGGTTTATTTTCCGCCGTCATCAACTTTTCAACAATTTTACTGGTGATATAGTATGGCACATTGGCAACTACTTTATAGCCCTTCGGCAGCTGATTCAAATCAAACTGCAAAATATCTTCATTGATTACTTCCAGGTTTTTACCAGGAAACTGCCCCGGCAATTTGCGCGCCAAATCCACGTCAAATTCTACCGCCACCACGCGCCCGGCTCGCGCCAACAACCGGCTGGTCAACGTACCAAGCCCCGGCCCAATTTCCAACACCACATCACTCTTGCCAAGTTCCGCCGCCTCGGCGATCTCCGCCAAAATCTCCGGGTCACGCAGCCAATGCTGACCTAATTCTTTTTTCGGCCCACGAGTTGACGCCATCTAGCGACCATCTCCGTTCGTCCAGTCAGTCGCCAGATCAAATCCATGTGGATGCCGAGCCGCAAAACCACCAGTGTCGTACACTTTACCAAGCCCCATGCTGGTTTCCACTACCGAACATCGCGGATAATTGCCATAATTTGCCGCTACTAAAATATAGCCATCTTTATCGACTTTGGCGCCATCCGCCCGCACAGTATAACCACCGCCGCCGCAAGCATTGATGGCAACATTCATCGGCAGATCATAGTAGGTTTCGCGGTGCGATATGCCGCGTGAGTCGGTAAACTGCTGGGCGCTTTTGGCTTTGGTCAAGGCATTCGGCAGCCTGGCACCAACAATCTCTATCTGCGCCACAGGTTGATTGGTAATTTGTTCAGCAACTTTATTTTTCGCAACTTCCGTGCCGTCACCCTTCACCTTCACGCTATGCGTCACCTGCTTAGAACCGACAGCGCCCACCTGCTTCACCTGTTTGAAACCAACGGCGTGTGCGTAACTTTTTGCTGACTGTACCTCAAACTGAACTGGTTCTTCGGTGATAACGGTATATTCGTGAATTGCTTCTCTTTCTGTAGCTTGGGCGAATTTTCTCTGGATTGACGATACCGCCAGAACGACAGTCAACGCGGTTGCAGCCATCAGCCCTGTTATCATCACTGCTACTTTTGGAGTTTTTAGTAAAAACCAATACCGCTTCATGTATCTCCTACAGATTACCTGATATTACCGGTAGATGTCTTGTAGACCCATCCTTACCTTACAGCTTGGCCATGGCTGCCAGCCACGAGCTTTGTATGTCTGCCATGCTTTCTCGTCTTGCACTGATGGCGGAGCGTCAGAAGCTACCGAATAACCACCAAAGCCTCCCCAGGTGCGCTTATCAAACTGATACGCGCCATAATAACCGTTTCCGGTGTTTGATGTATAACCTCCTTCACAACTTCTCAACCGTGCCAAGGCCTCAGAAAAACTACCAGAGAAGGTGTTAGCACTCTTGGCGCCCACTAGCTCAACGCGCTTCTTTGGCTCAACAGTTGTAACACTGGCAATGATACGGCGTGAAATTTCCTGACCATTTCTCATCTCAATCTCATAGGTAACGTTCTTTTTGCCTGGTGCGCCAGCTTCTTTGACCTGTTTGAAGCCAGTCTCTCGGTTGGCATCTTTAACCTGCTCAACAGGGACGGCAATTTCTTCTTCAACAGTAACCGTCTGTTTGCCATTACGCCAGACACTGAAGTGCATACCAGTAGTGATAGGTGTTGATTCAGGAACAGACATGCCGTCATCTTTACCGAGCGTTATGTTTTTCTCACGCAACAATTCTCCGACCGTACGAGTCATCGTCCTGACCTCAGTGGGTTTGCCATAAAGCGTCAGTTGTAATGGTGTAGCTCGGTGAATTTTCAAAATAACATCAGCACCATCCAGTAAAAAGTCGCTTGGAGGTTCGATGGTTGTCTTGTCCTCAGGGTAAACAGTCACGCCCGCAGCCTGTGCTATCAACGGTGTCGTCTGCTGAGCGGTCACCACACGAACTCGGTGCGTACCATCCGCCACTGTTACTGGCCGCGCACGATAGACGTTGACATTATACTTTGTCGACACCAACTGAGTGTCAAGGCTCGGCTCGACAACGTCATGCTTTTCATCAACTGAGACATCAGCCGCCTTCAAGGCCTCTTTGACCGTCCCGACAGTGGTGACGATGGATCGTTCCTGACCCCGATCATGAATAGTTACTACCTTTTCGCCATTTGGAGCAGCCGTATGTGACTCCTGAACCTGGTCCCGGGCCAGAGCATTGTCAACTAACTTCACGCTCGCAATCCCAAAGATAGCAATCGCTACGACTATCATCATTCGCGCTGTACTGTGGTGAATTTTCAGTCCAAATTTCATACTCATAGCGAAAAACGCTCTATTGATTATAGCAGAACTCGCTCATATTGGCAACCGACTAGCACTTTTCTAATCGAGCAAACTCAACATTCAACTTCTTGGTTTTACCGTTTTCAAAAGCTACTACCACTGCTAAACCATCGACTTCTATGACCTCGCCGACGCCAAATTGCGGACTGCGCACCCTATCGCCGACATCCAGACCGATTTCATCACTGTAAAATTCAGCCTCTGGCACAAAGCTTGGCGAAGCAGGTTTGTCCAATCCACTACTCAGAATTCCCATCTCATCCAAAAAGCGCGACGGCAGATTGTACGCTATTTGTCCAAATTGCGTTCTGGAGCTAGCACAGGTGATAAATAATTCTTGGCGAGCACGAGTGATGCCGACATAACAAAGTCGCCGCTCTTCTTCGACGTCCTCAGCTTTACCGCCGTCGAACACGCGGGAGTGCGGTAATATCCCCTCTTCCAGACCAGTCAGAAATACCACCGGAAACTCCAAACCTTTCGCGGCGTGCAGTGTCATCAGGGTGATTTGCTCTTGTGCTTGATCATCGCTGGCGGACATCAGCGCCATCTCTTCCAGGAACGTCGGCACATCAACATACGCTTTGGCTTCGGCCACCAGAACGCCCAGGTTTTCCATTCTCTCTTCTGATTGGACACTGCCGTCATTGATAAACATGCCATACCCTGTTTGATCAATAATTTTTTCAATCACGTCAGCTGGCGCCTCGTCAATCGACTTTTGTAAACTACTGAGTAGCGTCCCGAGCTCATGCAGCGAATGCTTGGCGCGTGGTGTCAGTCCCTGCGCCTCGTTCACCGCCAATAACCCATCGATAATAGGCGTCCCTTGCTCATCATTCCACGCCAAAAATTTAGCCACACTCACCGCGCCAATACCTCGTTTTGGCACATTAACGATGCGTGAAAAACTCATCCTGTCGCTTGGCTGATAGAGCAGCCGCAGATACGCCAAAACATCTTTGACAATCGCTCGGTCCAAAAATCGCAATCCGCCCACAATTTTGTACGGCAAATAGTTTTGGCGCAGCGCCCGTTCAATTGCGTAACTTTGGGCATTGGTCCGATACAACACAGCGATGTCATCTGGTGAGCGTCCGATACTCAACTGACGACGAATCTCATTGGCAATCACCTGAGCCTCTTCAGCTTCAGAGTACAGCTGCCACAGCTGCGGCTCCGCACCATCACCACTGTTGGTCCATAGATTTTTGTCAGTCCGATTGACGTTATGTTGGATGAGACTATTTGCCAAATGCAAAATTGAGCCAGTCGAACGATAATTTTGTTCCAGTTTGATGACTACCGCCCCAGGAAAGTCTCGTTCAAAATTGAGGATATTGGTATAGTCGGCGCCACGAAAACTATAGATCGACTGGGCGTCATCACCAACCACTGACAGATTGCGCTCTGGTCCGACCAATAATTTAATCAATGTGTCTTGCACGGTGTTGGTGTCTTGATACTC
>CAUOVX010000020.1:0-13016 GCA_963508115.1 uncultured Candidatus Saccharibacteria bacterium | reverse complement strand
TAGCTGCTCTTCTCGTTCTTGCGGGCTTGGTGGTATGATGGCGTCCTCATCTAAAATGTCAAAAAATGTATCAATAAAAACAAGCGCTTTAAGTTGATTTTGCCGCAGAAGAATTGCTATTGCTTTTATCATTTCAAGAGATAGAATGCTCGAATCAAAAAGGTCTTCATCAACTAAGGAAAAATCATAAGAATTGGCCTTTACTGAATTGATGAAGTCAAGCACGGTAGGGCTGGCCTCAATAGCCAATCGTTGTATGTCAAGTTTTTTAACCAAGTTATAGATAATATCGGCATTTTCTTTGATGCCGTGAATTTCGCCATATACAATTATACTCGATTTTCGTAAGGCGGATTGTAATAAACTTAACCGTCTTATATCCAGTTGTTTTGGCGAAAATGTTTTGATAATGTCGTGATTATTCATTAACTACTAATTTATATTGTAACCTATAGAATCTTAAAATATGTAGCTATACGCCATCAACCATTTGTTGATATTTAGTGAACTGTCTATAATTTAAATTGTATGAATATCACCGACCAACTCCTTGCCAAATATCCCATCATCTCCGACCAAGTTGACGCCAAAGAACTCGGCGTCTTGCTACGAGAATTGGAAAAGGTGCTGCAAAGCGGAGCGGCAGGCAACATTGTGGAATTTGGCTGTTATGTCGGCACGACCAGTTTATTCATCCGGCGGTTGCTGGACGCTTATAATTTTACGGGCGAATTTCATGTTTACGATTCGTTCGCGGGCTTGCCGGAAAAAACCCAAGCCGACGCCAGCGTTGCTGGCGAGCAGTTCAAAGCCGGTGAACTGTTGGCGCCGCGCAAAACCTTCATCCAAAACTTCAAAAAGGCTGGCTTGAAACTGCCGATCATCCACAAAGGCTGGTTTGCTGATTTTTCTCCTGACGACGTACCAGAAGATATTTGCTTTGCATTTTTTGATGGCGATTTTTATGAATCAATCGTTGACTCGTTTCGCGTGTGTGACGGCAAGTTTCAGAAAACAGCGACTATCATCGTCGATGACTATGCCAATGAAGCATTGCCAGGCGCAGCACGGGCGGTTGACGAGTGGCTGAAGCGTCATCCAGCTCGGGTGGTAGTCGAGTCATCATTGGCTATCATTCGGCGATGAGCTAACCTCTGAATGATGCTTGTGTTCTATTTGGTATATGCTATATTATTAGTATAACCATAAACAAAAAGGGGACGGGGTATGGATCCAATACATATTACATCGGAAATCGGGAAATTAAAAGTAGTTGTCTTGCATCGGCCAGGTGAGGAGTTGGAAAATTTAACTCCAGATTATCTGACCGACCTTTTATTTGACGACATCCCGTATCTTAAAAAGGCCCAAGAAGAACACGACGCTTTTGCGCAAGTACTGCGTGAGCGTGGTGTCGAAGTATTGTACTTGGACCAATTGGTGACTGAAGCCTTGGCGACTGATGCGTTGCGTGAGCAATTCGTTGACGACATGCTTGCTAACTCCAAACAAGACACTCGTCGTGTCACCGAGACCTTGCGTCAATTCTTGCTGGACTTGCCAACCCACGCCATGGTTCGCAAGTTGATGGCTGGTGTGCGTAAAGATGAAATCACTTTGCCACCAGAGCACCATCAGCAGCTACATGACATGGTCGAGAAAGATTACTATCCATTCTATCTTGACCCAATGCCAAACCTGTATTTTACGCGTGACCCAGCTGCAGCCATCGGCCGCGGTTTGACCGTCAACAAGATGCACTGGCCAGCTCGCCGCCGCGAGTCATTGTTCATGCGCTATATCATCGACCATCACCCACGGTTTGCTGGCAAAAACGTACCAGTATGGTATGACCGCCATGAGAAATATTCTATCGAAGGTGGTGACGAGTTGGTGCTGAATCGGGAAGTGATGGCGATTGGTATTAGCGAGCGAACTTCTGCTGAAGCAATTGAAAAGATGGCAACCAAGTTGTTTGCTGGTTCTGATTTCAAAAAGGTTATCGCCATGGAAATTCCAAAGTCGCATGCGTTCATGCACCTCGACACGGTGTTTACCATGATTGACTATGATAAGTTTACCATTCACCCAGAAATTCGCGACCACGGCGGTAAAATCAACTGCTTTATTTTGGAGAAGGTTGAAGGTCAGCCATTCCCGCGCATCACGCGTGAGACCGACTTGGAACATGTCTTGCGAGTCGCCTTGGGCTTGCCAGCAGTCACGTTGATCGAGTGTGGTGGTGGCGACCGAATTGCTGCAGCCCGTGAGCAGTGGAATGACGGCTCCAACACCCTGGCTATTGCACCAGGCGTTGTGGTGACGTATGACCGTAACTATGTTACCAACCAAAAACTGCGTGATGCTGGCGTTGAAGTGATTGAGGTCAATGGATCAGAGCTTGGACGCGGTCGCGGTGGTCCACGCTGTATGAGTATGCCAATAGTGAGGGAGGACGTATAATGGCGTTGAGCTTGAAAGGACGATCATTCCTGACGCTGAATGATTATACTGCTGGAGAAATCCGCCTGTTGCTGGACACAGCACGTGAATACAAGCGATTGAAATACGCTGGTGTACCGCACCGAATTCATGAAGGAAAAAACGTGGCACTGTTGTTTGAGAAAACCTCAACGCGCACACGCTGTGCCTTTACGGTGGCGGCTAATGACCTCGGTGTCGCGCCAGAATACCTCGGCAAAGATGACATTCAGCTGGGTAAAAAAGAAACAGTTGAAGACACCGCCAAGGTGCTGGGCCGCATGTTTGATGGTATTGAATTTCGCGGGTTTGATCACGGGACAGTTGAAGAATTGGCTCGTCATGCTGGCGTTCCGGTCTGGAACGGCCTGACCGACAAATTCCACCCGACACAGATTTTGGCTGATTTCATGACTATCGAGGAGCATGTCGGCAAGCTCAAAGGCACCAAGCTGGTGTTCGTTGGTGATGGCCGCAATAACATGGCAAACTCGCTAATGATTGGTTCAGCCATCATGGGCGTTGATTTCCGTATCTTGGCACCACGTGAACTACATCCCGAGCAGTCGCTGGTAGACCGGGCGCATCACTTAGCACGATCAAGCCATGCGCGCATTACTATCACTGATAATTTTGAGGAAGCTCTGCGTGATGCTGACGTGATTTACACTGACGTTTGGGTGTCGATGGGTGAGGAAGACAAGTTCGCTGAGCGTATCAACCAATTGCGTAACTTCCAGGTTAACCGTGACATGATCAACCTGACAGGCAATCCTGAGGTTAAGTTCATGCACTGTTTGCCGGCATTCCACGACGCTTTGACTATCACTGGCAAAAAAGTTCAGGAAGATTTTGGTCTAGATTCTATGGAGGTGACTGATGAGGTGTTCCGCTCACCACATTCAGTTGTATTTGACCAAGCGGAAAATCGTATGCATACAATCAAAGCCGTCATGGCTTTGACGTTGTAGTAGTTGTCGTAATAAGGGAGTGAAGGAGGCTCCGAGGCAATGGTAGAAAAAATTAAAAAAACAAAGCAGAAGCTTCGATCACCATCGGCGTTTACGATTTTGTTTGTCGTGATTGCGATCATGGCAGCATTGACATGGATTATTCCGTCGGGCGTCTATAAGACCGATGACGATGGTAACCGTGTTGCGGGATCGTATCATGTGGTTGAAAAAGACCGCACCGTCACTGAAGAAAAGGACGGTAAAGAAGAGAAAGTTGACAAGCATGACCGGCAAGGCTTATGGGACGTCTTCACGGCACCCATTAAAGGTATGTCCGATAAGCTAGACGTTATAGTCTTCGTTATGGTGCTTGGTGGATTCTTGGGCGTTACCATGAAGACTGGCGCCCTGGATGCTTCACTCGGTGCGCTACTTCGTAAGATGAAGGGCAAAGAAAAATGGCTCATTCCAATCTTAATGACGTTGTTTGCTATCGGTGGTACAACTTACGGTATGCAGGAAGAAACTGTGGCGTTTTACGCGCTAGTTATTCCGATGATGATCGCTGCCGGCTATAACACAATGACTGGTGTGATGATCATTGTGTTGGGTGCTGGTGCTGGTGTGCTTGGTTCGACTATTAACCCATTCTCCACCGGTGTTGCCGCAAAGACTGCTGATGTTAAATTGGGCAATGTTATTCCAATTATGTCTATCATTTTGGTGCTATGTTTGATCGCGGCAATCATCTTTACTATGCGTTACGCAGCAAAGGTAAAAGCAGGCAAGTACAAGGAAGATGTTCGTTATAAGCCAGTCACAGCAGCCTTGGATATGACGAACGTACCAAAATTTACTGGTCCACGAAAAGTCGTCATGGGCGTCTTCGCTATTACGTTTGTCTTGATGGTCCTTTCGCTGATTCCTTGGGGAAGTTGGGAGATCACAGTATTCACTGACCTATTTAAGTGGGCTTCAGAGTTGCCAATTATCGGTGCAGTATTTGGCGTAGTGCACAGTGCGGCCTTTGGCGACTGGTACTTTAATGAAATTACCGCATTATTTTTAATCTCAACAATTGTTATTACCGCAATTTACTATAAAGAGTTTAAAAAAGAAGGCGTTTTCCCAGTTGACACATTCATTGATGGGGTAAAAGATATCTTACCAGTTGCTTTGATCATCGCAGTGGCAACCGGCGTCTCTGTCGTGATGACTAACGGTGAAATCCAAGATACTATCATTAGCTGGGGCGAAGCGCTTCTGAAAGATGCTGGCGGTGGCGTTGTTGGTGTGTTGGCGTATCTGTTCTACTTGCCAATGTCATTCATCGTGCCATCATCATCAGGTTTGGCAGCAGCAACCATGCCAGTCATCGCGCCGATTGCTGATCTGGTTGGCTCAAGCAAAGAAGTCATGGTGGCAGCCTTTGCTACAGCATCAGGTTTGCTTAACATGATGGCACCAACCATCGCTTCCTTGATGGGTGGTTTGGCACTGGCTGGTGTCTCATACCGTGCATGGCTGCGACGTTCAGCACCAATCATGGCAGTTTTCGCAATCATCAGCGTTGCGGTCATCGCTGCCTTTGGAGTATTAGGATAGCCTATGGATAAGCAGCGAACTATTGTCGTTGCTCTTGGAGGTAACGCCCTGCAGAAGCAGGGCGAAGCCTCTTCAGAAGCACAGCGCCGAGTAGCGGCTGAGACGATACGGCAGTTATTACCACTTGTTCAAGCAGGACATAGAATAGCTATCGTTCATGGCAACGGTCCCCAGGTGGGAAACATTGTCTTGCATGAAGAGGCTGTTAATACCGATGATGTACCGAGCTTACCGCTGGATGATTGTGGGGCGATGAGTCAAGGTCTGATAGGCTTTTGGTTGCAGCAAGCCTTTCAAGACAGCTTCAGGGCTCATCAGATGACTGATAAGCACGCCGTTAGTTTGGTGACGCAGACCATTGTCTCTAGGGATGATGCAGCGTTCCAAAACCCAACGAAGCCAATTGGCCCCTTCTATTCAGAAGAAGAAGCGAAGGCTGTGCAGGCTGAGCGTGGCTATGTTGTTAAGGAAGATGCTGGTCGTGGTTGGCGCCGTGTGGTGCCATCACCAAAACCAGTGGAAATTGTCGAGGCGCCGATCATCAAAGCCTTGGTTGAAGCGGGTGTTCTGGTGGTGTCAACTGGTGGTGGCGGCATCCCCGTATTGCGTCAGGAAGACGGCACGCTCAAGGGTGTTGAAGCAGTCATCGATAAAGACTTTGGAGCGGCAACCTTGGCTAATTTGCTGCACGCAGACACTCTGCTGATTTTGACTTCGGTTGATGCCGCCAAGGTTAATTTCAACCAGCCAAACGAAGAAGCCTTGGGGCAAATCTCTGCAGAAGAGATGCAAAAACACATTGACGACGGTCAGTTTGCAGCTGGATCCATGCTGCCAAAAGCGCAAGCAGCCTTGCAATTTGTGTCAGGTAGCGAGGGTCGTACCGCAGTCATTACCTCATTGGAAAAGACCACTGAGGCTATTGACGGGACAGCGGGCACGCGGATTGTTTCATAGCTAAGCCATTGCTTTTATCTAATTTTCATGATATAAATAACAGGTATGTTGCAGTATCTTAAATCTGACGATTCTGGCAAGCTTACCATCAGAGAGAACTTAGTTAAGGGTTCTTGGATTCGTTGTGAGCGGCCAAATGAAGAGGAGATTTCCCAGTTGTTGTCACTGGGGATTGATGCTGATATCATCACCGACGCACTGGACCCCCACGAGGTTCCTCGTTTGGACGCGGACAATGAGCGGACATATTTGATTGCCCGATTGCCGGATACTGACGATGATTTTAATGACTTTACTACACCAATTTTGTTTGTGATTCATGCGGATTATATCATCACCATTTCGCGAGACAGCCTAGGTAGATTGTGGCAGCCGTTCATTGATAAACATGTGGTATCCACGTCAAGTCGAATTACCCTGCTGGTTGACATGATTGACGCACTAGCAACACAATATCAGCGCCGGGTGGCTGCCATCAACCGTCAAATGCGGGCGGCGACTGGCGACATTCGAACATTGCGAGCGCGCGATATTGCCACATTAGCTGAATATGAGCGCAAACTGAATGATTATATGGATGCCTTGGTGCCGATGAACTTGTCAGTGGAACGGATGATTGCTCACAAAGCGTTGATGCTTCGGTCGGATGCCAAGGAAGACGTGGAAGATATTTCCATTGATCTGGAGCAGGTGATTAGTCGCTGTAAATCATTGCTGCGTACCATCACCAACGTGCGCGATAGCTACCGGGCAGTGATGGATACGCGCCTGAACGAAACCATTCGGTTGCTGACCGTCATCACATTGGCGCTCACCATACCGACCATGATCGCTGGATTGTTTGGTATGAATGTGCCAGTTCCTGGTGGGGATGACCCGGCAATGTTTTGGAAGATCACCGGCGTCAGCGCTGTGGCGGCATTGTTGATTGGCTATTATTTCTTGCGCCGCCGCTAGCGGTACACAGAACCAAATAACCCTATTTCTTGACTAATGCTATACTAGAAGTATGAGTAACATTATTGACGTCCACGGTTTGACCAAACGCTACGGCGATCAAACAGTGGTAAAAGGCATAGATTTCAGTGTCGAAAAGGGCGAAATATTCGGTATTTTGGGTCCTAATGGCGCTGGTAAAACAACAACGCTAGAAATGCTGGAGGCATTGCGCACTATCGACGGTGGTACAGCTGTTATTGATGGTATTGACGTAGCTAAACATCCCAAGAAGATCAAAGACATCATTGGTATTCAGCTGCAGTCGACCAACTTTTATGATCACTTGACATTAACTGAGCAATTGAAAATGTTTGCCAGTTTGTATGGCAGTAAAGTTGACGTGGCTGCGCTACTAGCTAAAGTCCAACTCACAGAAAAAGCTAGAAACTATGTCGAACAGTTGTCTGGCGGACAAAAACAGCGCTTCGCCATCGCTTCGACCTTGGTCAATAGTCCAAAAGTTTTGTTTCTGGACGAGCCAACCACTGGTTTGGATCCACAAGCGCGTCGCAACTTATGGGAGCTGATCAAGCAAATACGCGAAGAGGGTGTCACTATCGTGCTAACAACACACTACATGGATGAGGCTGAATTGCTATGTGATCGGTTGGCAATCATGGATAATGGTCAGATTATCACCACCGATTCGCCACATAACTTGATTCAACAATTACTCAAGCGCGGCTTTAAGAAAAAGCAGGTGGTTGAACAAGCAAATTTGGAAGACGTTTTCATCGATCTTACAGGAAAGGCGATACGGGATTAGTAGTATGAAAAAATATTGGATAGGTATCATTGGTCAGGTCGTAGCTGGTCTTAAGCGTTTGCTGCGCGACAAAATGGCATTGTTCTTTACTTTTTTGTTCCCGCTGATTTTCTTGTTTGTGTTTGGTTCGATTTTTAACAATCAGACAACCAATTTCAAGGTTGCCATCATCAATCATTCAAACACTGAGTTCGCCAAGCAATTTGTCGATGGTGCAAAAAATGACACATCAAAACTACTGCAAGTTCAGGACGTGAAAAACATTGATGAAGCTAAAGAAAAGATGAAGCGTTCGGAAATTGACGGTATCATTGAGCTACCAAAAGAGTTTGGTGAGGTTAAGGGCGAAGGCGCAAAAGCTCGCCCGTCTGGTACGCTGAACGTGCTACACGCTAAAGGGCAAGATCAGGCTGCTAGTGCGCTGACTGCTGTGATGGGCCAGATTGTTGGTAGTATCAACAAAGCTATGGGTCAGCCAGAACCGCCGTTTAAGGTAGCTTCACAGGCGGTTGGCGATGAAGCTCTGAAGACGTTTGATTACACCTTCACTGGACTATTGGCATTTAGCTTGATGAGTATGGGCATCTTCGGGCTGGCAAACCAAATGCCAACCGAAAAGCAAAAAGGCAACTATCGTCGCTTGCGGGCCGCACCGTTTACTTCTGGTCAGCTTATTATTTCTACGGCTATCGTCTACACCTTGGTGTCTTTGGCAAGTGCTGTCTTGATGCTGGTTGTCAGTATGCTACTGTTTAAATTTACGATGCGTGGCGACTGGTTGTTGTTTGTGCCATTCTTGACATTGGCTGCCGTGATGATGGTTGGACTTGGATTGATCGTTGGTGCGTGGGCTAAAAACGAAAATCAGTCAGCGCCACTCTCAAATCTCATCTCTTTCCCAATGATGTTCTTATCTGGCGCCTTCTTTCCATCATTTTTGTTCCCAGAGTGGCTCAGGTCTATTAGTCAATGTATCCCGATGACTCCCGTCGTTGATGGCCTTCGGTTGATATCAACAGAACACGCAAGCCTGACAGAAGTTCTGCCGCAGTTTGGTGGAGTTCTGTTGTGTATCGTCATCGTCTACACCTTGGCTATTAAACTGTTCCGCTGGGAATAACTGCTGCTAGTAGCAAAACATAACCTTTTTTCGTATAATCAAAGTATATGGTGGTGGAATACTTTGAGCGATCAGCGGCGGGTGAGCGTCTAGAAAAGGTAAGTCGTCCTCGCTCTCACGCGTGGGTGCATATATCTGGTAAATTGCTGGATATGGACGACTTGTCGGACAAGCTCTTATTGAATGCAAATATCCTGCGTGATGTTTGTGATGTCCGTGAGTTGTCACGAGCAGAGTTTAGTGATGGCGTGGAATACATTTTCTTGCGTTTGCCAGTTGGTCCGGCTGATGCCGCCAAAACTGCCCCGATACTCATCGCGGTGTCGCGTGATCGACTGGTAACTGCCAGTCCGCACACTTCTTTTTCGCCGTTAGACACCGATGCTTTTATGACTACTGACACGCGTCAGCCCTCTGCAGTAGTGTCAGCTGTCATCGCCTCTATCATCACCGAGTACGAGCAGCGACTATATGCGCTATCGACCAAAATTACCAGTGCTCGCAAGCGGCTCACGCATTTTGATGTCCAAAACGAGGACTTTGTTGAGTTCGTCGCTATTGAAGATAGCCTCAATGAATATCGAAGTGGTTTGGAGGGCTTGGTCACGGTTGTCGAGCAACTGGAGGCAAATCGTCGGCAGTTGTTTAATTTGCGTGATATTGAAGCCTTTGGTGATATCATATTGCACGCTCGCCAGTTGCTAGTGGCCATTAGCTCAAGTGCCCAAACGATTGACAGTATTCAAAACGCTTATTCAACTATTGCTAACAATACTCTGAACCAGCGCATGAAGGTGCTGACGACTATTACTATTTTACTAGCAGTACCAAATGTGTTTTACGGTATGTATGGCATGAATATCGGATTGCCATTTCAGGGCGAGTGGTGGGCGTACGCTGCCATCATGGGTATTACACTGTTGTTAATTTTACTAACATTACTACTTGCCAAGCGATTCCGCTTATTCTAAAATTAAAAGTAATAAAGTAGGGAGTAAGCACTTGACGTGCTATATTTCCTTTGGTACTATGGTTGACGTGTCTCGCGCCGAAGCATTGAGTTGCGGTTTGTAATAAAGGTCGAAGCGCGTGAGGCTGCATTTAGTACGAAGGAGTACAGATACATGCCGATAGCAATCAATTTTGTGTCATCACGACGCAAAAAGATCGCAGTGGATGTAGTGCCTGCCGAATGGCAAACATACATAGCACAATAACATATCTAAAACCGCCCGAGCGCTAAACCCGGGCGGTTTTAGATTGATTTACGGTAATCTACTCAGCCTTCTTTTCCTCAGTAGAAACACCCGCTGCTTTGAGTGCGTTTTCTACCTCAGTGTCAATACTATTGAGGTCTTCTACCTTTTTGCCATTGATGAATATGGTTGGTGTAGCAGTAATTTCGTGTGCACGGCTAACGGCAGTGTCGAAACTAATTTTTTGCAATACGCGGTCGCTTGTTAGGTCATTGGCAAAGCGTGATTCATCGAGTTTGAGCTGCTTGGCGTAGTCCATGAAGATATCGTTGCGTTTGTGATTTTGGGCATTGCTCCACGCGTCTTGGTTTTCGTACAGCAAATCGTGCATTTCCCAGTATTTACCTTGCAAGCCTGCCGCCTCAGCTACTGACGCTGCTAGGCGAGCGTGAGTGTGACCAGACAGTGGGAAGTTGCGGAAGATCAATTGCACATTATCTTTGTGCTTTTCGACAGCTGATTTAATACGTGGTGCAACAGTGCGACAACCCGGGCATTGATAATCACCGTATTCAATGATCGTAACTTTCGGCTTGTCAGCCCCAAATGTGTGCTCCTGAATGTCACCATTACGCTTTTCAGCAGGGATGATTTTTGTGAGTTGATCTTTGGCGATATCGCTAATATCTAAGCGGTGTGTTACTGACAGGTATACCATGCCACCAAGTATCGTCACCACGATTGCGATAAATACGCCCCAGGTTTTTCCGTTCATTCTTGTCCTCCAAATTAACTCTAGCAATAATAGCATAAAATCAGGTAAAATAAAACCATGAGTGTATTGCTGTTGAGTGTTATATATGGATTGATTATCGTCGTTTTGATATTGGTACTAGGGGTGCATCCACAGCTCTCGTCACATAGCCAATTTGAGTTGAAGCGCCGGGCGCATCGGGGCGACGAAGAAGCCAGGCTGCTGCTGAAACGCCGCACCTACTTGGCTGATTTATTTTCATTACAGCGGGTGATCACGGCATTATTATTGGTGTCGCTCAGTGTCATCGGTGTGGAGTTGTTTCACTGGCTAGTTGGTTTTTTGGTGTCGTTAGTCATCGCGCTTTATTCGGGCGCCGTGGCTCGCTTGTCGCCACTGCAGAAAATTTCACAGCGCATCTATGAACGGTATGAAGGAGCAATCATCCGCTGCATTGAAAAGTATTCAGTTGTATTTTGGGCAATCCGTTCTGTTGTACCGTCACAAAGTAGTGAATTGGATGTTGAATCGCGTGAAGAACTGCTGGAGATAGTCAAGAACGCTGGCGATGCATTGTCCAAGGACGAAAAAAAGCTTATCACCAATAGTCTCAAGTTCAAGGACATGAAAGTCGCTGACGCCATGATTCCACGTACTATGATTGATAGCATAGGTAAAGATGAAGTACTAGGTCCCATCGTTCTGGACGGACTGTATCAAACAGGGCACAGCCGTTTTCCGGTAATTGATGGGGATATTGATCATGTTGTGGGTATGCTGTATGTGCAAGATTTAGTGACCATCGGTAACGCCAAAAAGTCGCAAAAAGCGCACCACGTTACTGATGCTATGGAGCACGCTGTGTTTTACATTCGAGAAGACCAATCGTTGCAGCAAGCTTTGGCTGCCTTCATCAAAACCAGACACCATCTATTCATCGTGATCAACCAGTACCGTGAAACAGTTGGACTGTTAAGCCTGGAAGATGCTTTGGAAGCGCTTTTAGGAAAGAAAATTAATGATGAATTTGATACCCATGAAGATCTGCGCAAAGTAGCTGAGCGCAATCCGCGTGGCAATAATAGCCCAAAAACTACCGAAACTATCTAAGAATTTATCTTTTGCATGTATCGACATTCGGGATAATTCGAGCATCCGTAGAATGGTGAATGATTATTTTTGCTGTGTCTTATCACCAGATGACCGCCACGACAGCGTGGGCATGGTTTAATCTTTTGAGATATGTCTGATACGTCAGGAATTGGTATTACGACACCTTTATCTTCAAGGGCGCGAATGATGGTGAGTAGTCCCGTGTTATCAATAAGCCGTATTTTGTTGCCATTGGTAGAATATTTTACAAATCTTCGCGCGTCCGATGAGAAGATATTTGTCGTGACAAAGAATGCTTCACCTCCATGTAAATGATCAACAACTGCACCATAAAAATCACGCACTTCGGATACTTTGACAATTTGTTTAATATACTTTTTACATTGGACATAACTTTGGACGCCATTTTTGTATAATACAATGTCGATGCCACCGTCGCGTTTATACGGAGTGGTTGCAGCCGAATAGCCAAAATGCTCAAATAATTGAGCGATGTATTTTTCGAAATCATACGGCGACATGGAGCGAATTTTGGTGAGCAGTTCATGGTCGCTGAGCGGTATGGCTGGATTAGACCTGTTCTCGGTACTGGGCTGCTTGTTCGTTGATTGTGCCCCTTCCGAAGCAGGCATTTTGGTTGACTGGATATCTACTGCGGGCGATACTTCCTGGCGTAATTCCTCTAGTTCCCGGTAAGCTGTGATATATCGTTTATGATAATAAAACACAACAAAAGGACTGGCGATGATCCACGTAATTGAACAAAAGATGACTACAGTGCCCACCGTATAGCTATCCATGGGGCGATTATAGCATAAAACTGTTGCCGCTGTGGTATAATAAACAGATATGAAACAGAGGACTTTTGCAATTGATACACCAACGAAAGTTGGGGAAATGATTACCGTGGCGGGCTGGGTACACTCCCGGCGCGATCACGGCGGGCTGATTTTTATTGATTTACGCGACCATACCGGGTTGGTGCAGCTAGTGATTAATCCTGATAGGGCGGAAGCGTTTCGTTTGGCGGAAAGCCTGCGTGATGAGTTTGTGATTCGTGCTAGCGGTGTGG
>CAUOVX010000019.1:0-13487 GCA_963508115.1 uncultured Candidatus Saccharibacteria bacterium | reverse complement strand
CCCTGGACGCCCCGAGAAACTTTTCCTGGAGCTTTCAAGCCACCACCAATTTCATTGATAACAGGGATAACAATCGGTGTTCGACGCGTCTGGTCGTACAAGATGTGCGTGACTTCATCCTTGATTTCCTTTTTAACCACATCAAGGTCATACTTGCCGGCAAAACTGCGCGCTGCTTTTTGCTTCAAGTACTGGCGGATCATGTTCATTAATTCCTCAGAATCACGCAAGTAAATGAATCCTCGGGAGATAATATCCGGACTAGTCAACAGCCGTCCCGTACCGCGCTGCACCGTCAGCACCACCACAAACATTCCTTCCTGAGACATATGAATGCGGTCTTTTAGTACCACCTCGGATACAATAGCGCCCGTATCGTCATACATCACGCCACCAGCCTGAATTCGACCAGCTTTCTTAGCTTGCCGCTCAATATCAATTTCGATGATATCACCGGCATCACACACAAAGATATTCTTCCTCGGAATGCCACATTCTTTTTCTGCTAGCCGCGCATTGTGCACCAACATATGAAATTCACCGTGAATTGGCATATAGTACGTTGGGTTCAAGGCGTTAATCAACTTAATGTGATCGTCATAATAGCCATGTCCCGATAAGTGCAATGGCCCAACGCCAGTCAAGTGCGTTTTACCATTCTGAATCACATCAGAACCCTCACGCATCAAGCCATCAACTGTTCGCACCACATTTTTCTCATTGCCCGGAATCGGATTGGAGCTAAACACCACCACATCAGAGCCTTTAATCTTCATGTGCTTGTGTGCACCGGTCGCCATGCGATTGAGCACAGCATTAAACTCACCCTGTGAACCGGTACAGACCACCGTGACTTGGCTGTCTGGCAGCTTGATGATATCCTCCATCTTCATGACGGTATCTTTCGGGATCTTGATAGTGCCTGAACGCAGCGCCACCTCCAAGTTCTGGATCATTGAAAATCCAGCAAACGCTACCTTGCGACCATGCTTATGCGCTTCTTCCAAAATCAATTGCAGGCGGTGGACCTGTGACGAGAAGCAGCTCAAGATCACTCGACTGTTACTGAATTTATCCATCACCTGACCGATGGAATATTGAATATCAAACTCGGTGTGGGTGTGCGTACCAGCTGACTCACAGTTGGTCGATTCATTCATGAACATCAACACACCTTCTTTGGACGCCACTTCAGTCATGCGTTTAAGGTCAAACTTCTGACCATCAACCGGACTTTCCTCAAATCGCCAGTCGCCAGAATCAATGATCACACCCAGCGGCGTCCGAATGATCACCGCTGTCGAATCTGGAATAGAGTGATTCACCCGCACTAATTCCACTGAAAAGTGTTTCGACACCTGAACAATTTCATGGCTCAATGGATCCATCACCCGAAAGTCTGGCTGAAAATCAGTATCCGCATCAGCCAGCGACTTATCTAGCATACCGATAGTAAACTTCGACGCGTAGACTGGTGCTGGAATTCGGTGAATAAAATGCCGGAAAGAACCGATGTGATCAAGGTGTCCGTGAGTGAACACATGCGCCTTGATCTTGTGCTTATTTTCCTCCAGCCAGGTAATATCCGGTGTAATGTAATTGATACCTGGATAATCGCTGCCCGGAAACAGAAAGCCCATATCGACAACGATAATTTCATCATCATACTCAATGGCGTTCATGTTTTTACCGATGCCCATTTCGCCGACACCGCCGATTGGGATGATCCTGAGCTTTGGCTTGCCGCCGCGAGTCCGTTTTGGCTGCATTTTGGCACTAAATTGTTCACCGCCATAGCCGTTGTAAACTGATTTATTGACTGGGATATTGATCACGTGCTGTGACGCCCTGAGGTTAACATTCTCGCTTGTTCGTCGCTGCGCGCGAAAAACCTCACCTTTACGAGTGGTGGTGCTGTTTAATACTGCATTGTTGCTTTTTTTCGACTGAGGACGCTTTTTAGCATCATCCTTCTGCGGTGTTGCCAGTCGCCGCTGACCCATATTGTTATACTCCTTTTTCGTTATAATAATTCAAAAATCAGGTAGAGAGATAAATAGCAAATATTCCCTCGTTAGTGGATTTATTTTAGCAAACCACAGATATTTTGTCAAAAGCGCGTAATAACAGCACCACTGTTATCTATATCAATCATCGCCGTCCACTGATGTGTGAATAAATTTTCGCTTGCCGCGGTAGACGAAGAAGCCAATGAGGAGCGCGTTTGCCACCAGCGCAAAGCCAGCCAGGATGAGCATGTGCTGCGTATAGAGCGCGCTATCTACCCCACCCGAGATCGCATGACGATAGGCAATGATAGAGTGCGTCATGGGTAGCCAGGGGTTGATAGCTTGGAAGAAACCAGAGGCTGTTTGGATGGGGAATATCCCTTCGCTCGCTGCCAGCTGGAGCACCATGATGATCATTACCACCAGCCGGCCAGGGTTATCCAGCACCATTACCAGCAGCGTAATGAGCGACATAAAGGCAAGCGAGGCAAGGTAGCTTGTGGCAGCAAATAGCCACGGGTGGTCGGGTTGCAAGCCCACCGCATAGACTAGCACTAGCATCATAATCGTTGCTTGCACCAGTGCAGCCAGCCCCAAGACCGACATCTTAGCCAGCCACCAGCGCCAGGCATTTTCTTGGCGCGAGAAGGTCTTGCGCACTGGGTACATCGTCGTCAGAGCCAGCCCACCAACAAAGAGCGCTAGCGAGAGCATATATGGTGCCATGGCATAGCCATAATTTGGCACACTGCCAGTACTGTGCTCGCTACTCGCCACAGGCGCGGCCATCTGCTGCTGAGCCGCTGGGCTGGTTGGCAAGAGCTTTACCTGAGCCGCACCAGTCTGCAGTTTGTGCGCCAGTGTGCTCGAGCCCTCCACCAACTGGTTACTTGCCTGCACCAGCGTGCTAGAGTGCTGCTGCAAGGTGGCTGCGCCCTGAGCCAGTTGCCCACTACCCTGCTGAGCTGTTGCGAGATTGCCCGCCACCTGTGCTGCACCAGCCTGGAGCCGCTCGCTACCAGCCCGCACCGTATTGTACCCCGCAAAGGCAGTGGTGGCTTGCGGGGCGAACTGCTCCACGCCAGTGTTGAGTGCTACCACACCATTCTTGAGTGTTTGCTGCTGAGTAGTAAGTGTTTTAGTAAGAGTGTCGAGGTTGGTCAGCAAGCTCTGCGTTTGCTCGGCAATGGCTTTGGTCTGCTGCAGAGCACTCGCCAAGGTCTGCAGCTCGGGCAGTGTAATGGTCGTGCTACCGCCAGATGCAGCCGCCTGCGCACTAGTCTTTTGGAGGATCGTCCCGGCTGATGCGGTGGGTGCTTGCATTGCCTGGAGCGCACCCACGACTCGCTGCGCATCTTGGGCTACTGCCGCCTGCTGAGCCGCCACCGCTGGTGATGGCTGAGCCACCTGAGTGTTGAGTGTATTTATCCCTTGTTTGATCTGCTGCATACCAGCCGTTAGCTGGGCCACTTGGGCCGCCGTTGGTAGTTGGCCAGTTAGCTGTGCTGTACCTTGCTGGACTTGCACTGCGCCGGCCTGCAGCCGCCCCAGGCCTGCCGTTAGCGTCTGCTGCTTGCTCGCCAGTTGGCTGACACCATTAGTGTATTGAGTAAGACCCGCTTGGAGCTGCGCCGACCCCTGATGCAAGCGCCCAGCACCATCACCAGCCTGCGCCATGCCATTACCCACCGCACCAATGCCCGCTGCCACCTCTTTGAGGTAGGTTTGGGTCACTTGCTCGGCCACTGTTTCCTTCACTTTTTGCGCGGCTTGGCGGCTAATGACTGCACCAATGTAATTCTTGGCTGGCGTCAGCTGATACGACACCACCGCTTGCTGCGGCTTGTCCTGCCGAAGTGACGCCGCACGCTGTGAGAAATCCTCTGGCACTGTCACTACTGCGTAGTAATAACCACGGCGCACGCCATCATCGGCTTGCTGCTTGGAGACGAATTCCCACTTAAGCGCCTTGCTCTTACGTAGAGACTCAGTCATTGTCCGGCCGATCTGCAGCTCCTTGCCATTGATCTGCGCCCCCTTATCCTCATTCACAAAGGCAATCGGCAGTCGGTCGGTATGCCCATACGGGTCCCACACCGAGCTGAGGAAAAACGCCGCATATATCACCGGCACAAAGGCTAGCGCTATCACTGCCACCAACAGCGTCTTACTGTGCAGCAAGTGCCGCCATTCGGCCTGGACCATCACGCTGCGGCGGCGCCGGATGGCTTGCTTCATCTTCTCACCCATTGTTAGCCAACTCCCGAATAATATCGTGCAATGTCACACCCTGCAGCGTCTCAGCCCAGCGTGCCTGAGCCCGATCGAAGGCACCAAGGATGCTCACCTCACCGCGTTTGATCTTGCTACCATCCGCCTGGCAGGCAAACATCCGCTCGGCCACTCCTTGGTATTGGACGAAGCTCTCCGTCCCCTCGACTGCTGCCACGATATCCCACAGCGTCAGCTCCGTACTAGCCCGCGCCAGGCGAAAGCCACCACCCGCACCCCTCGCCGAGGTAATCAGCTGGGCTGTTACGAGCTTGCGTGTTACTTTGGTAATATACGTTGGCGACACCCCCATTTGCTTTGCCAATCTCTGATTCGTCACTGGTGATCGCAGGTCTGGATGCGCCAGCAAAATCACAATGCAGCAGGCCTGCTCGACTGCTCCTGATAGCTTCATCTTAATCCTTTCATAAATTAGCTATAGTAGATATCTACTATCCACTATACTACACTCATCCTACATAAACAACTCTCCCGGTCAATTAAAAAGCTCCGCCACACGACGGAGCTTCTCACTGATTCTACCTGAACTTTAACTTTGATTTGCTTTTTCAGTCAATACGCGACCCAAAGCATTCAACTGAGAGTTAACCTCTGCCTTCTGGAACGCCTCGTTTAGCTTTTTTGGAGCGTCACCAGCCTTGAACTTTGTCAGTTGGCGGTACAACTTACTCGCAGCTGCTGACAGACCAGACGCGTCGCCAGCATCATGAGCTTTTTGCATCTCCTCAACTATGCCTCGTTGTTCATCAAAAGCATCAGCCAGTTTCTTTGCCTCTTCGGACAACAATTGACTCTTTACTTTGGCTAATTTTTTAACAGCAGAAACACAAGAACTAACAGTTTTGTCATAGTTCTCTAGCAACTTACTACGGTCTGAGCTAAATCGAGGAAATGTAGTAGCAGTTCGACAGTTCTTTGTGGTCTCTAACAATTCATCAGATGCATCAGCCAAATCACCTACCATTGTGGTAAATTCATTGTTTTGTTTGATGAAATCATCATATTTTTGCTTAACATCTTTGTCGCGCAAGGCTTTCATGTCTTTCAAGTCATCAACCGACTTCTTGTATTCTTCTACTGATTCTTTAATCTTATCGGTAGACGCGGTTGATGTCCCATATGAAACCATACGAAAAGCCGAGCCAACCCGTAGATAGGTACCTCGCACTTTCGTAACCTTATCATGCGCTTCCTTGTAATCTTCTTTGCTTGGACCGCTCAATAAAATCACCGCCAAAACAATACCAACGACCAACAAGATGAAGGCAATCGAACCACCAATAATACCCCACAACATACCCTTGCTCATGCCCTTTTTCTTGACTGGTCCCTGAGGAGCTGGCTGAGTTGGCGCCAGTTGCACACGTGGTTCCGGAACGGTTGCAGCAGGAGTTGGTGTCGAGTTTGTATTATTACCTTTGTTATCCATGCTTTCTCCTTTTCTTACTCTATTAATTGTACACTATTTACGATTTACTGAATACGGTTATGGCTAGATTATAAACCGATCATCGTCAAATTGATCTTGCCGCGCTCGTCAATACCAGTTATCTTGACGCGGACAGTCTGGCCTTCTTTGACGACATCAGTCACCTTATTTACCCGACCTTCGGCCAGTTTCGAAATATGTACCATACCATCGACTCCTGGCAAGATATTCACAAAAGCGCCAAAGTCTTTGATACTAACAACCCGACCCTCATAGATCTTGCCAACCTCTGGCTCTTCTACCAAACTCTTGATCCAGTTCATGGCTTTTTCAATTGATGCGCCATCTGGGCTAGCCACGGTAATTAAGCCATCTTCTTTGATGTCAATTTCGGCACCAGTTTCAGAGGTGATCTTGTTGATCATCTCGCCACCCTTACCGATCACCGCACCAATCTTGTCTGGGTTGATCTTAATCTTCTCAATGCGTGGTGCATATGGGCTCAACGCCTGGCGCGGCTGTGGTAATACTGACAACATATGTTCCAAGATGTGCGCTCGGCCGGCTTTTGATTGCTCAATTGCTTGTGCCAAGATGTCAACTGGTAGGCCATGCACCTTCATATCCATCTGTAGCGCCGTGATACCTTGAGCAGTGCCTGTCACCTTAAAGTCCATGTCACCAGCAAAATCTTCAGCATCAGCGATGTCGCTCAGCACATATGGTGTACCCTCGTCCATCATTAAGCCCATGGCGATACCAGAGACCGGCGCTTTGAGTGGCACACCCGCATCCATCAGCGCCAAACAACTTGAACAGGTTGCTGCCATTGAGGTAGAACCGTTCTGACTCATGATTTCGGTCACCGAACGAATAGCATATGGGAATTCTTCTTCACTTGGCAAGACTGGCGTTAATGCCCGCTCCGCCAAGTAGCCATGCCCAATTTCCCGACGGCCCGGGCTGCCCAAACGGCGCACTTCACCAACAGTATAACCCGGAGCATTGTAGTGATGCATATAACGTCGTTCGTAATCGGTCTGCTCCATGGTGTCCACTAGCTGCGCGTAGCTCAGTGGCGCCAAGGTAACGATGTTCATACCCTGAGTCACGCCGCGGGTAAACAAGCTTGATCCGTGTGCTCGTGGCAAGAAACCAACTTCTGAGCTGAGTGGTCGGATTTCCGTCAATTGACGGCCGTCTGGACGCACCTTATCCTCAACGATACCTCGGCGTACGTCCTTATGGAGTGCCAACGTAAAGGCCTCATCGTACTGAGGTCGCAGCTCATCATAATTCTCACCGAGCTTTGTGGTAAATTCGTCATGAAATGCCTGACGAATATCCGCGATCAGTTCGTTACGCTCTGGGTAGGCACGGCGAATAGCTGCGCCAAATTTACCAGCAACCCACGCGTCAACTTCTGCTTGGATAGTTTCATCAGGTAAGACCAGCTCGTATTGCTGTACAGCTGGGGAGACTTTTTCTGCCAACTCACGCTGGAGCTGGATAGCTGGCTGCATCATATAGTGCGCCCACGCCATTGCATCAATAATCACTTGTTCGCTCACTTCATGAGCACCCGCTTCCACCATGGTAATGCCGTTCTCGATACCAGCAACCACCAAATCCAGGTCACTGGCTGCGCGCTCATCAGGGGTCAAAAAGGCCTTAAATTCACCGTTAACTCGGCCAACACGCAAACCCGCCACCGGTCCATCAAATGGGGTGCCAGTCAGGCTCAGCGCTGCACTAGCAGCTACCATTGCTACCATATCAGGACGGAAACTTGGGTCCATACTGAGGACGCTTGATACGACTTGAACCTCTTGACGATATCCCTTCGGGAACAGTGGACGAATTGGCCGGTCAATCAGCCGCCCGATGAGTATTGCCTCGTCAGATGGACGACCTTCTCGCTTGATAAATCGGCTACCAGAAATCTTGCCGGCAGCATAAAACTTTTCTTCATAATCAATTGACAATGGGAAATAGTCTAATTCCACTGGTCGCGAGCCGACCATCGCCGTACCCAGCACAACAGTGTCACCATAGCGCGCTACCACACTGGCGGTGGTGCGAAAACCAACTCTATTTATCTCTAATGTCAGTGGTCGACCACACCATTCAGTGGTAACACTAAAAATATCCTTGCCACTTGGATTAATAATGCTCATCACGAGCCTCCTTTCTTATCGCGAAAAGTAACAGGGGTGAAAGCTGATGTTGCATGAGCTCTCGTCTCTATCACCATTCGCGGTTAGTTACCTTTTTATTATACCACACTCTTCATTCATCACCCGGCAGGCTGTTATAATGATAAGCGTGAAGATTAAACGCACCAAAACGACAAAAGATTATCTCATATTGGGTATAGCACTGGCATTGCTAGTAGGTGGCGGATATTTACTTATTACTATTTTTAGTCCCTTTTTCGCAACACAATTCATCGACCCAAAGAACAATGAAACAACTAAGGTTTTGCAAAAAACAACTGATGAGTTTCATCCAGAAAATCGCATTTATATTCCTGCCATCAATGTCAATATTCCGTACAAAACCGGTGGTGCAGAAGTGTTAGAGTTGACTGCCTGGTGGCGTAAGCCAGAAAATGGCAACCCTAAAGAGGGTGGAAATTTCATCGTTGCTGCTCATCGCTTCCAAATTGGCCCCACACCACAACGCACCATCAACAATTCTCCGTTTTACAACATTAACAAGCTCAAAGTTGGCGATTCCATCACAGTTGATTACAACGGCAAACGCTACAAGTACAGCATATATGATATATATAAAGTTAAGCCTGATGCCGTCGAGATAGAAGAGCGAACCGATCAACCACGCTTGACGCTGTATTCATGTTCTCTGGGTGGGTCATTTGATAAACGTGAAGTTATCATCGCTGTCCCTAAATAGTTCATACAAAAATCCGCCCCGATATATCGAGGCGGATATATAAACTACTTGGTTCGCTTATTTACGTAGTCCCAATGTAGCCAGCACTTGCTTATAACTCTCAAAGTCAGTTCGCTCCAAGTATCGCAGTAGGCGCTTGCGCTTACCTACCATCTGGACAAGGCCGCGACGAGCCATGAAGTCGTGTTTGTTGACTTTCAGGTGCTCTGTAACCTCTTTGATACGAGCTGTCAAAATCGAAATCTGCACCTGAGGGCTACCGACATCGTTTTTGCCAACCTGAGTCAAAGCAATCGCTTTTTGCTTGTTCTCTTTACTGATCATAGCCGTTTGATTATATCAGGAGTGACCAATATTTTCAAGCAGTGCTGCTAGAATAGCTGCGCGTAGCTATATATGGTTGAGCCACTGTCTGGTGCTTGCGTGCTATTGTGATGACAACTTGAACGAATACGATTGAAGGTTGCTACGTCCTCGGTAGATGGATTATTCAATGCGGCATATATCACAAACCCCTTACCACCGTCATGACACTCATAGATTCGAAAGATTGCTTCCTCATTTGCTGCTTTTTTACTAGAAACACCTTGCCGATAATCAGCCTTCAAATAATCCGGAACCAAGGTTTGTACACCATCCGGCGCGTTAAACGGACCAAATCCAGTGATACGCTTTCCTCTAGCCTCCGCCAAAGCAGCAGCATCGCCCGCAGTTTTAACTGCAGATCGAATCTTCGCGTCCAATCCATTCTCACGCACCGACCGATACGAGACAATTGCTATTGATGCCAACACGGCAATCACTGCTATAACAATTAATACTTCAACCAATGTAAAACCCTTATGCTTCATATCCATATAATACCACCCTAATTCTCTATGCCAAAATCCGACAGTTTCGCTGCTTGGTCAATGATAAAGTTGGCAATTTTCGTGCGCCGCAACGATTGACAGTAGGCACCAGTTCCCAGATAGTTACCGATGTCCTCTGCCAGCGTACGAATGTATGTACCGCTAGAGACATGGGTATTGATACATAGGTTTGGATAGTTATATGATGCAATTTCGATGTCATACACCGTGATCTGCCGTGCAGGCATCGCAACTTCCTGACCTTTTCGCGCGAGGTGATAGGCGCGCTGCCCATTGATTTTGATGGCGCTAAAAGCTGGCGGAGTTTGCTCAATCACCCCAATGAACTTCCGCACAGCCTGATTCACCTCTTCGATTGTCGGCTGATGGTCAGACACTGGCGTGAGCTCACCTTCAGGATCTCCCGTCGTGCTAGTCACCCCCAAAATGATTTCTGCCTGATACCACTTGTCTAACTTGGTAAATAACCCGGCTTCTTTACATTTTTTGCCAGTCACCAAAATCATCAGACCAGTAGCAAACGGATCTAACGTGCCAGTGTGTCCAACTTTTGCTTTCTTACCTAGCTGTTGACTGAGCACTCTCCTGATTCTGGCGACTACGCCAAAACTGCTCATACCAGCTGGTTTGTCAATAAGCACGATATCATCATTTGGTATCATGCTAGTTTTGTCCCGGAATCTGGAACTGGGTTGGATTAAATTCAGAATTAGTAGTATTTACAACTGACGGGGTTGCCGCTGGCGCCGATGGGACGGTAGGGCTGACTGCTGTAGCTGGCGGAAAAGCCGGTGGCAGTTCTGGCAACGTACTAAAGTCAGGCATTGGTGGCAACCCTGCTATATTTTTGGCAGAAGACTCAATTTCCGCCAAAGTTGGGGTACCAGGAGCACTATTTGCCGCCAATGGATCTGGAACATTAGGCACCGCTGCTAATGCTTCGCTAACTGCCTGATGGGTTGGCTGACCCAATGACTGATTAGTCCCCAATACCTTTGAGGTATCTTCACTGAGAGCAGCCATGACATCGCCATTATGTCCAGCGATAGCTGAAGCTTCTCCCAGAGGAGAGATAGACCTATTGTTCTGTAAATTGTTGTTCATTTCAGCAAACGGGTCAACTGATTTTGGCTCATCATCATGGCGAGCAACGGTGGCGTTTATCGGTGAATCACTAAACCCCCCTTGACTACTGCCAGGTTGACCATGATTCAAAATCGTGCGGTTACGACCGCTTTCAGCCTCGCGCTTCTTGTCTTCCGCAGCCTGTTCAGTTGAAGCATTGAACGTACCGCCTACTGACGGTTCCGGCAACTCATCTTTCGGAGATTGTGGACTGCCCAGCGGCTTGATGGCTGGTAAGCTATATTCTGGCTCCGGTAACTTTGCTGGTTCTTCTGATTCTACTGGTTCTTCTGGTGTGGATTTGGCTAATTGCTTTTCTAGGTATGACTCAGCGGCACGTGCAGCCTCGTCTTGAGCCTCAGCCTGTGTTCGTCGAGCCACCTCATCTAGGTCGCCCCTCTTTTGGTGTGATATTTCCAAGGTGCCATCATCTGGTTTTGGTAGCTCCTTATCTGCTTGTTTCGGCTGTTTACGTGATGAACGGCTAATTGACAGCTTGGTGTTATCTACTTCTGCTTCCTCAGTATCTGATGACTCATTTGAACTATCGGCACCTTCCGGTTCATCATGTTCGTCAGCCGGGGCTTCCAATTCCTCAGCTTCCACCAACTTTGCTGCAATCAACTGCTGGTTAGCTCCTGCAGCCATCAAATCCGCCGCCGCTGTCATGACACGAGGTGATGTCAGGTTGTTGCTAAACCGATTGGTTACAGAAACGATACCCGTCATAAACGCATTTGCCATCTGTTCATCCAGTGTTGCCTTGACTGTCTTCAGTTCATCAACTAACTCCAAAAGCATCTCACTAACACCACTGGCGTTGCGCTCGTGCCAATCAATTGCGCCCAGGCTACTCTTAATGTCGCGAGCTGTCACCGTCACCACGTCAGCACTGTGTAAAATTTTGCCATGAGCCGTCAAGGCTTCATCAAGATGATTGCTGTCTTCAACGTTCAAAGCCAACACTAGCTCAATGTTGTAATCACCCTGTGAGAATTCCAAGTCCGCTTCAGTAATCGTCGTTCGGTACGGAGTGATGAAAATTTTCACAACTGCATCGTCAACGATTTTGTACCGCAAGTGATCCGCCTTGTCCTTATCAAGCGCTATGATAAAGTCTCTGAGACTGTCCGCCGTGTCCTCAAATGTCTTATCAGGCTCCAGGAAATTTATTGCCGGTGGAATTTTACCAGAGAATACCGCTGTAGCATGCTTTCCAAGCTCATTCAAAAATAGCGTTAGCCCCAATGCTGCTGATAACTCATCAACGCTTGGATCACGACTAACCGTAACCAATATATTAGTATTTTCTTTGATTTTTTGGATTACCTGCTGCTTGGCGGAAGCGGTGCTCATTGTTTGTTTTCCTGTTTCTTTTTATTGCTATAGCCTTTGGTCGAATTATAGCATAAGCATAGGCGATTAGTCAAGATTATACCCCGTTTCATCCCGCCCCTTTACTTTTCATGTGATTTTCTGTATAATGCATCCTTGATTAGCGATAAAAACTTATAGAGGTAAAGGAGTACCATGCCAATCATCAAATCCGCCATCAAGCGCGCTAAACAAGCAGTTAAACGCCGTGAAAAGAATATCGGCATCAAGAAAGATATCAAGTCAGCAGTCAAAGCTTTTCACGCAAATCCAACCGCTACTACCTTGGCAGCTGCCCACTCTGAATTAGATACCGCAGTTAAAAAGGGTCTTTTGAAGAAAAATACTGTGGCTCGCCGTAAAAGCGCTCTGAGCAAAGCAGCCAAAGAGGCTGGTGTTAAACTAGAAGCTGCCAAAAAGCCGGCAGCCAAGAAACCTGCTGCAAAGAAAACACCAACTGCCAAGCCAGCTGCCAAAAAGGCACCTGCAAAGAAGCCAGCGGCAAAAAAGCCTACTGTCAAAAAAGCTGACAAATAAGACTCGTCAACTTCAAACAACACCTCAGTGATGATGCTGAGGTGTTGTTATATAACTACAAATCTACCAACGCCGTTTCTATCAGTAGCCACGGATTAACTCCGGTCGTTTTCATCTGGAGATCTGCCTGGAACAACGCATTGTTGATCCGCCTGAGATGTTCAATATCAATAGTTCGAGCTGACGAGGACAAGCGCTGCAGTACATATGGATTAACCGACAAATCTGCTGCCACCGTGTTATTGTCACCGCCCGCCAACACCAATGCTGCCATATTGGTCGCCTGCGAAGCGAGTAGCCCCATCGTTTGGTAGGCGCCGTCTGTACCACTCTCCGATTCCAAATAACTGATGATGTTATGCACCGTTTCATAATCTTTCGACAAAGCAGCCACAAACAAATCAAACACGTTTTCCGACCTCGCCAACGGCACCAAATCATTGATCAGCGCATCGGTAATCTTCTCCGCGAGCGCCAATTGGTCCAAAAAATTACTGAGTCGCAGCTGATCAAACCCTAACCGGTCAATTAACATCCCTATCTGTTTACGTGTCAACTTATAGCCGCGCTCATGGGCCTGCGTTTCACACCAAGCGGTCAACTGCGGCTTCTGGCGGTCACTGAGCGGCACAAATTCTTGAGTTTTAGCTGTTTTTTGTAGCCATTTATAGGTTTTTGTTCGCTTATCAAGTTTACTCTCTACTAGGATAATGGTGTTATCGTCATCAAACGATATCTCTGGTAGCCGTGGCCAAATATCAGGGTTTTCGCTCAATTTCGAGATGACGTACACCGAAGATTGCGTAAATAATGTCTGACCAACCGTTATTTCTTGTATATCTGCCAGTGTCAACGCTTCACCATCACGCCGCATCACGTCCGCATCACCAACGAGTGCCGCAAGCGCCGCCCGTTTTTCATACTCATTGTTAC
>CAUOVX010000018.1:0-13720 GCA_963508115.1 uncultured Candidatus Saccharibacteria bacterium | reverse complement strand
ATTGCTGCTGCCATTTTTGACGAATGCCAGGATGCGTCTTGAACAATTCAACAACCTTCAGTAGTAAATCATCAAAATCAAGGGCCGCCGCCTGACGAAGCGCCTTCTCGTATGCCTGAAATAGCGCAGCGATGCGCTGCTGCACAGGGCTTGACGCTGACGCCGCATACGCCTCCGGGTCTATCATGTCATTTTTAGCGTGAGAGATGGCGGACAATACCGAACGCGGCTTGATGTCACGGTCGGTCATATTGTGCGTTTTCATGCTTTGCTTGATCAAGCTCAATTGGTCATCTGTGTCATAAATCACAAATCGCTTATCCAGACCCAAAGCCATCCCATCCATGCGCAAGATGCGAACACAAATGCTGTGAAATGTTCCCATCCACGGCATAAACCGACGGTCGTCGGGATTTTCGTGCAACAACACGGCTAGTCGCTGCCTCATCTCTTTGGCAGCCTTGTTCGTAAACGTTACTGCCAAAATATGGCTTGGCCAAACATTCTTCTGTGACACCAAATACGCTATGCGATGCGTCAATGTCTTCGTTTTGCCACTACCAGCACCAGCCAAAATCAACAATGGCCCAGATTCATGCTCAACTGCCCGGAGTTGCTCTGGATTCAGTTCCGTCAATATATCCATTGTACTATTGTACCAGCAAGAAGTAATATGCGGCAGCTCCGCCACCCGCACCCAGCAGCAACAAGATCAAAATGATGATAAAGCTCATCACTCCAGATGGTTTCTTCTCTTCAATAGGCTGTGGTTGAGCTGCAGCCGCTTCAAACATTGGAGCAGGTTCTGGTGTTGATGACTCCGCTGGCTCATGTGCGTTCATTACCACTGCTGCCTGTTGATTAAACACTGGTGTTGGCTGAGAAGCACTCTCACTGTCTCCATCCGCCGCAGGCTGATCATTCTCTACATTATCCTCTTCAGGCATGTCCGTCTCAGCAGTGCTAGATTCATTGGTTAATGAGTCTAGCTCAGTAACCGTAGCGGCCACCTCTGGCGTTTGCTCTTCTTCAGAGGCGTCAGCATCGCCGTTGGCCAATTCGCTCTTGATCCCCATCTCCAAAGCCATGAGCTCTCGGTCGAGGTCAGAGTTAGTGCTGACTGATTCTTCAGCTGCGACTTCTGGGCTCGGCTCAAGGCTCAGTCGTGGTTTACCGCCAAGATCATTTTTCTCTGGCGCTGGCTGTGTATCATCCGTCGCTTCAGCGCCCATCAAATCTGGGCTGACCATGGAGACTTCGCTATTCTCATCAGAAGCATTACCGGCACCATATGAACCCAATGGACGCTTTTCGATGGTTGCACTAGCGTTATTCACAAACGGTGAAACCAACGATGACGAGGCTGGCTGTTCTGCTGCTGTTTCGCCAAAGCTTGATGTATCTGCCGACTGGTCGGTTGATGACAATGACTGAGAAATAGCATTTGCTAACTCTGTGGTGTCTAAGGCCGGCGCTGCCGTCTCAACTGGCGTGTTGCTTGACACTGACTCGTGACCGCCAGACATATCCATGCGTGGTGCCCGCACTGGGTTAACCATTGGATCAGCCACCACTGTGTTGGTACGAGCTGCTGCCGATGCTGGACGCGTGCTCATAGCAGCTGCACTCATTGACGACGGCGGTACCACATCCATAACACGACCCGTGTGTCGTGGAGTGACTGGTGGAGCAAACACTGATTTCTCCATCTTGTCTTCAGCTTCGGGCGCCGGGGTTTTATCAGTAGCCTGATCTGTCACAGCTACCTCTGATGGTTCCGGCTGAGCTGGCTCTCCTACAACAAACCCTGGCTGGGTGTTGGTAACTTCAGGACTGTGAGTAGCTTCTGATTCAGGTGTGATCTCAGGCTTCACTTCAGGCACAACCTCGGGCTTTGCCTCAGGCGCAATGAAAACATGACCAGATGTTGACACTGGCGCCGTCGGTTCTTCAGCTGGCGCTGGCTCTTTAGGTTCATTACTCTCAGATATAGGTTTAATCTCAGTTTTCTCAGCTTCCACCACAGGAGCAGTGTCGACTGTCTGACTGTCAGCTACCAAAATTGTTTCAGGTTTTTTATCATCAGCCACGGCAGCTATTTCGGTCTTTTTGTCATCAGCCGCTGGGCTGCCTGAAGCACGGTCGCTGTCCTGCTGGCGCTGATTCATCAGTGAATTCACCGCCCTGTCCAGTTCCTCAAAGTCAATATCCGTCATTTCCCCTCCCGATTGCTGTTATGTGCTTTTTCTATAATATCGATAAATTGATAGGCGTCCAAACTAGCACCACCGATCAACAAACCATCGATTCCATCAATACGCAAATAATCACTTGCCTTTTCAACCGTTATGCTACCGCCGTACAAGATTCTCACCTCAGTTGCAGCTTTTTTGCCAAATAGCTGCTGAATTTGACGACGAATCGTTTTAATGGCTCGTCGCACATCAGCTGGGTTGGCACTTTCTCCGGTACCAATTGCCCAAACTGGCTCATAGGCGATCACGATGCGGTCAAACTCATCAGCTGTCACATTCGCCAAACCGCTCAGCAGCTGATCGTGCAGCGCATCAGCTGTCTCACCAAGGGTTTTTTCTTGTAGCGTTTCGCCAATACACAGGATTGGTTGCAAATGATTACGCAGCGCGGCTTGAACTTTCAATCTGATGTCGCGGTCACGCTCCTGGAAAACATAGCGCCGCTCCGAATGTCCAACAATGACGTAGTCGACCAGCCCGCGCAGATGAGCCGCTGGCACTTCGCCAGTATAATTACCATAATCACGCCAGTAACAATTCTGAGCCGCCAGTTTGATGAGTCGGCGATTCACTTGCAGACTCAGGCTCTGAAGCGTCAAAATCGTTGGTGCGACCACTGTTTCTACATCACGATGCGACGAAATCATCTTCATCAACTTATGCAGATAAAGACTTGCTTCTTGCATAGCTAGGTGCATTTTCCAGTTGCCAACGATTAACTTTTTGCCCATATATTCCCCTTATGCTTTTTAGTGTACCACTCCAAGCCCATATGCGTCTAGTAAACTCTCAATTCCTGGCAGTTTTTTTCCAGCCATTAGCGCCAAACTAGCCCCACCACCTGTGGAAACATGACTAAACGCTGCGCCGTCATGACCATCCCATTTCAATACAAAATCAGCCGTGTCACCGCCACCGACTACTGAAATCACCTGCTTATTTTGGGCGATCGCCAAACTGAGACGAGCAGAGCCAATGGCAAAAGTCGATTTCTCAGCCAAACCAACTGGGCCATTCCAGATGATCGTTCCCGCGTGGGCTAGTACTGTAGTGTAGCGTTCAATGGTTTGCATACCTATGTCGAGTGCCATGTCATTGACACCAATATTCGCCACACTGACTTCACGCCGCTCTTGACTGTCAGGGCTTTCAGCTACTGCAACGTCTGTTGGCAGCAACAGAAAATCATCCACATGTTCACGACCAACTTTTTGTTCCACTGCTTGATAAATCTGGCGAATGACGTCGTGCTGGCCTGGCTCAACGCGGCTTTTTCCCATATTGTACCCCTTGTATTCCAAAAAGGTATTTGCCATGGCGCCGCCGATCAAGATCTGATCAGCCTTATTGATAAACTCATGAATCATGCCGATTTTGTCAGAAACTTTGGCACCGCCGACGATGGCGACTAGCGGCCGCTTGGGACTAAGCATGGCGCGAGTGATGGCGTCATATTCAGCACGAACCAAGTCACCCGCCACCCCAGGTATATACATGGTAATTTCGTGTGTACTGGCGTGTTTTCGGTGCACCACTGCAAAGCCGTCTTGCACAAAATAATCAGCCTGGCTAGCCCGAGCAATTGAGCGCGCAAACTGCGTGTCGTCAGCTTCTTCTTCAGGATAAAACCGCAAATTTTCTAACAAAATAATTACCCCAGAAGATCGCCGCACTGTTTGACGAACCTTGTCGCCCACACAATCATCAACAAATTTCACTGGATACTGTAACAGTTCTGACAAGCGCACCGCAACCGGTGCTAGACTGTATTTTTCGTCTCGGCCTTGCGGACGACCCAAGTGGCTGATCAGCACAATCTTACAATGCTGCGACAACAGATATCTCAACGTGGGCAAACTGGCACGAATTCGTAGATCATCAGAAATCTCACCATTTTCGAGCAACGGCACATTATAGTCAACCCGCACCAACACTGTTTTATGGCGCAAGTCAACGTCATGAATTGTCTGTTTGAAAAATCGTTTGCCCACCCTTTGATATCCTATATACTAATCATTTACTCCAGTGTCAAAACGCGTATCGTATCAGTTTTGCCGGCGCCTGGGCGGTGGCCATTGACCAACACCAACGTTGCCACACCATCACCAAAGTAGCCTTCATTTTTCAGATCACGTGCTAGGTCAAGACCATGACAGTTCTCTGGTGGACGCATGTACACACGAGTTGCGTAATTCAGCGCCAACTTCTGAGCTGTTTTGAGGTTGTCTGTCAGGCTGATGATTGGCATGTTTGGACGGAAAGCACCAATATTGACGGCCGTAGCACCCGTGTCCGTCTCTGCCACAATAGCATCTGCGTTGAGGTCACGCGCCAAACGAGCAGCTGTGTAGCTGATGACGGCGTCATTTTTCTGGCGAGATTCACTCTTTGTCACTGACATGACATCACTGTGTTCCTGGGTGTAGAGAATGGTTTTTCGCATGGAATCAACCGCTTCAATTGGGTACTTACCATTGGCAGTCTCATCAGACAACATCACGACATCAGCACCTTGGATGACCGCGTTTGCCACGTCGCTCACTTCAGCGCGGCTTGGCTCAGGATTGTCAACCATGCTACCCATCATCTGAGTTGCTACGATCACCATCTTGCCGTGCTTGCGACACAATGTGATAATCCGTCGCTGTACGACTGGCACAATCTCAGCACCAGCTTCCACCGCCAAGTCCCCTCGGGCCACCATGACACCATCGCTCAACTGCACGATTTTTTCCAGATTTTCTGGAGAGATGGCAGATTTTGTCTCAATCTTGGCGATAATCTGCGCTTCAGAACCAAACGTCAACAAACGCTGCCGCAAGTCAACGATATCAGATGCGGACTGCACGAAGCTCAAAGAAACATAATCAAAGTCGCGGCTAGCCCCCCACTCAATGTCTTCTAGGTCTTTCTGGGTCAAAATATCACCGCCAAAATCAGTGTCAGGCAAATTCAAACCTTTTCGGCTCATCAAAAAGCCGTCATTTTGAATCTCAACCTTGATGGCAGTTTCACTGACGATTTCACGAACGATTGAACGAATTTTACCGTCAAACATGTACAGCGGTTCGCCAACTTTCATCTTGCTGGCCAAGTTGTATTGCACTGGAAGATTAAAGCTTCCGTCATGTTCAGTAATTTCTGAATCCAGCACTAACATATCGCCGGTTTTCACTTCCAACATGTTGTCTTTCAAAATGCCCAGACGAATTTTTGGACCCTGCAAATCTTGCAAAATCGCGACTGGCTTGTCTTGCTCACGACTGGCAGTACGAATCCACTCGATTTGTTGTGTGCGCTCTTCGTAGCTACCGTGACTAAAGTTTAGACGAAAGCCATTGGCGCCAGCGGCCATCAGCTCTGATACTTTTTCCTGGCTCATGGTTGCAGGACCAATTGTTGCCAAAATCTTGGTACGTTTAAAAATAGGTTTACTCATTTTTTAAATTATATCACGGAATAACAGTGATGGAAAATGGTTGTGTTATCTGACTCTCAGACTATCTTCTGTCTTGGTTATCAACGGGTCGAGGAAGAATTCAATGATTCGGCGCTGGCCGGTGGTGATTTCGGCAGAGACGCTCATGCCTGGCAGCAATTTGAGTTGATTTTGCTTGGAGCTTTTGTCGTCATTCAATTTAATCTTAGCTTTATAAATGAGGCCTTTCTTGTCGTCCTGAATAGCATCAGGACTAATATTTTCAACCGTCCCCTCCAGGTAGCCGTAACGCTGGAATGGATAGGTAGCGACTTTGACGACTACGCGCTGGCTAGGTTTGACAAAGCCGATATCTTGGTTGTCTAGCGTTGCATCAACATAGAGTGGTACTTTTTCTGGTACAATTTGCGCCAGCTGCTGGCCAGCATTCACTACGCCGCCAATTGTTTTCACCGTCAGCGACAGTACTGTACCATCGACGGGCGCAGTGATGGTAGTCTGCGCCAACACTTGCCTGGCTTTGACTAGATTATTTTCCAGTTCAATAATTCTCTTTTCCGACGTGATGATTTGATTATTAAAAGCACTGTTGGTTTCGGCAGTTTGGGTTTGCGATTGATTTTGCGCCTGAGTGAGCGCCGACTGCGATTGCAGCAGCTGCTGATTTTGGCCAAGGACAGCACTATCAGCACTAGTGATTCGCTGATCAATATTGCTCAGTTCATTCTGTAGGCGCAGCTTATCGACAGGATTGACGCTTGGTAATTGCTTTTCAATCTCGGCTTTGCGATTTTTCAGATTCTGCGCGTTGGTTTCCAGCTGGTTTTTCGCTTGCTGATTAAATTGTAACTGTCGCTGGTAGTTAGAAATCATACCATTTGCAGCTTGCTGCCTGGCCGCAGAAAGCGCGGTTTGCGAGACGGCAAATTGTCGCAATATAGCTTTGGCCTCATCTGGCAAATCTGCGTTGTTGATGATCTCGTCAGTGTTGCCGCCAACAGCTAGCCGCCGCAAAATATCGCGCTCGACTCGCGCCGCGTTAAGGCTTTGGTTGGCGGTAGCAACATCTTTTTCGGCAGTTGTTTTATCAAGCGCCAGTAAAGTTTCGCCTTTTTTAACGCGCTGGCCTTCACGCACATTAATATTTGTCACCACGCCAGAAATCGCCGGCTGGATAATCTTGGTACTGCCTTCGGTGGAGATTTTACCGTTAGCTACCGCTACAATATCAATCCTGCCAAAATATGACCATGCCAACGCCACAATCAGCAACAATGTAACTAGCCAAACCACCAACGCACCCAGCGGAGCGGCTGGCGTTTCAACAATTTCCTCAGCTGCTGGCAAAAATTCATACTGCAGCCGATCGCGTTTTAGCCAACTCATGCTTCGTCTCCTGACTGTTGCCTATGTAGATATGCGTACAACCCATTCTTTTTCAGCAGCACCGCCGGCGTACCATATTCAACCAGTTGGCCGCGATCAATGGCCATAATTTTATCGACCGACTTGAGCGTTGATAGACGATGCGCGATGATGATGACCGTTCGACCAGCCGTAATCTGTTTGAGGTTTTTCTGAATGATATTTTCCGACTCATAATCGAGCGCCGATGTCGCTTCGTCAAAAATCAGGATTTTAGGATTATGTAGCAGCGCCCGAGCGATAGCGATGCGCTGCTTTTGCCCGCCGCTCAAACCTTCGCCTTTTTCGCCAACCATCGTGTCGTAACCATTAGGTAATTCGGCGATAAACTCATGAGCACCAGCAATTTTTGCCACCCTTACGATATCGTCCATGCTGCTACTCGGCACATGTACGGCGATGTTATCGCGTATGCTGGCATTAAACAAAAAGTTTTCCTGCAAGACCACGCCAATCTGCCGGCGCAACCAGCTCGGGTCAGTCGTGGCAATGTCGACGCCGTCAATCAAAATCTTGCCTGATTCTGGCACATACAATCGTTGCAATAATTTAGAAATCGTACTTTTGCCCGAACCACTGCGCCCAACCACGCCGACCACCGTACCAGGACGAATACCAAATGACACGTCACGGATAACCTCGGGACTGTCTGGCGCGTAACGAAAACGCACGTGTTCAAACCGCACATCGCCAGTGATACTCGGCAGACGCGACTTGCTCGGATCAAGCGTTGGTTCAGGCTTGGTGTTAAAAATATCGCCCAACCGCTTCATGGAAATGCCCGTTTGTTGAAAATCTTGCCACGATTGCACCAGTCGCAACACCGGCCCGCTCACCCGACCGCTCAGCATCCGAAAAGCAATCAACCCGCCGATAGTCAAGCTGCCCGCCATCACCATATGCGCACCAACCCATAAAATAGCGATATCGAAAATCTTCTGAATGAGTTGACCGAGCGCACCAGCATTGCCTGACAGTAAATTAGTTTTATAACTAGCGCGAACATAATTACTCAGCCGGCCTTCCCAATTTTTCTGCAGTTGCGGCTCCAGCGCAAACGATTTGATAGTCTGCGCACCAGTGATTGACTCAACCAAATATGACTGAGACTCAGCGCCAGTATTAAATTTTTCATCTAAACGCTGGCGAAGCAGCGGCGTAATTATCCAAGACAAAATCGCAAACACCGGCAGACTGCCCAATACTACCCACGTTAATGTCGCACTATAAAACAGCATGACAATGATATAAACAAACATAAAACTAATGTCGATTAGCGCCGTCATCGGCGTACCAGTCAAAAAAGCACGAATTCGCTCCAGCTCCAATACCCGCGCCGTGGTGTCGCCAACTCGACGGGTTTCAAAATACCTTAGCGGCAAGGCAAATAAGTGCCGAAACAGCCATGAACTCAAAATTACGTCAATCCGGCTAGTGGTATGGGTGAAAATATAATTACGAGCAATGCCGAGCATCCCCTCAAACAGCGCGATAATCACCAACCCACCAACGATGACGTCAAGCGTCGAGACGCTATGATGCGCGAGAGCTTTATCAATGACAACTTGCGTCAAAATTGGCGTGAAAATACCAATAATCTGCACTACCAGCGCCGCCAGCAATACCTGAAGTAGTGGCTTTTTGTATTTGATAATCGTCGGAATAAACCACCTGAGGTTGAATTTTCTGTCCGCCTCTTTCCAAAAACGCTGCGTAAATAGTACTACCTGGCCAGTCCATTTGCGCTCAAATTGTGCTTTGGTCAGCACGGTTGGCGGCGTACCATCGGGCATTAGCATCAATAATTTATCGTTGTCTATCCTGGCGATCAGTGCAAACTTTTCTTTCTTCAAACCGACCACGGCGGGCAACGGTAATTTTGCCAGCGTCTTATACGAAACACTAGCTGCTCTGGCTTTTAATTTTAGTGACCGCGCCGCGCGCAACATGTCCGCCTCGCTCATACCAACCTTCGGGTCAATAGCCAAGGCATGCGAAATCTGCTCCGGATCAGCCGGTAAACCATGAAACTGCGCGATATTCACGAAACAATATAGACCGGGGTCAAGTTTTTTCTGCTCTTTAGTCACGACAAAACACTACTTACTCCCACCTCAGTTTCCACTAGTGTAGCAAAATAGCGGCGCGCGCCAAAGCTTAAGCGGTTGGCGCCGTCCAATATTGCGAAATAATAGACTGCGCTTCAGCTGAGTGCGCCTCAAGAGCTTGTTGCCAAGTCATACCATGTGAATTACCGAACGATGCCATAGCTTGAATTAGTTGCTGGACCTTTTCGGGCTGAATAGTATAGCCGTCTTCGGCCTGAATTGTTTCAATTCTTCGGTCGCTATTGTAGTTATACCATTCTTGTATCTGAACAGAGTCACTTGAGCCACGCATTTCTAACAATAAGTCGGCACTATATATCTTCTTAAACATAACTTCCGTATGATTATGTCCAAGCCGTATCGTGTCGTTGCCGCCAGTGTCGAACACTCTATCTTTACCGTCGCCTCGACTAAAGACATAGGTATCATCGCCTGCATCGCCAATCAAATAGTCATCATCTGTGCCGCCGACTAAGACATCATTACCCTGACGGCCCCGAAGTGTATCATCGCCACCCATGCCATAATACGTCACTGACTTATCATCATAGGCAGTGAGATTATCTTTCGCATCGGTACCAACTAGATTATGCATCTTATCATCAACTGTTTCAGTAGTCCATACGGTACCGTCTGCAAATTCAAACCTTTCAATTCTTCGCTGTGGCGTTTCATAATAACCACTGTAGTTTGATGAACCGAAATGACTGACGACGGTAATCTTATCATCAGTGTCTTTAAGTGACAGGACGAGATTATAATTACTATACCAAGGGACACGAGATATTATAATATCTTCTGGCCTTATACCTTCACCAAAGCGAATAGTGTCAGTACCGTCGTAATCATTAATCGTATCTTGTCCATCACCACGGTTAAAGACATAGATGTCGTCTCCGCGGAAGCTATCAATTATATCGTTGCCTCTACCACCAACGATCAAATCGTTACCTTCTCCGCCAGAAATTCTGTCATCGCCATCCTCGCCATAAAGTTCGTCATTGCCCTCACTACCAACAAGTGTGTCATTACCTCCACGTCCATGATATACCACCTTTGCTTTATCGTAAGCTGCCAGCCGATCGTCATCTTCCGTGCCAGTCAAATGATGCATCTTATCATCAATATCTTCTTTTGTCCACACTGTACCGTCGGCAAACTTGATCTGCTCCAGCGTATGGTTTGAGCTCATAGACGGCTTTGTCGGATCAAAATGACTAATAAAGGTGATTACATCATCAGTGTCTTTTAGAGATATTTCAAGACTCCAGTCTCTGTTTACATACACCCGTTTTAATACGACATCTTCTGGTTTAATTCCCTCGCCAAGCTGAATCGTATCAAAGCCGTTATAGTCCGTGATGATGTCCTTGCCATCACCGCGATTAAAGACATAGACGTCGTCTCCACGGAAGCTACTAATCGTATCATTACCCTTCCCGCCGACGATCAAATCATTGCCTTCATCGCCGTAGAGCTGGTCATCGCCGTCTTCACCATAGAGCTGGTCATTACCTGCACCGCCCCTGATACACTACGTCCGCCTTATCGTACGCCGCTAGCTGATCATTTTCTTCCGTACCAGTCAAATGATGCATTTTGTAGTCGATGTCATCCTTCGTCCACACGGTACCATCGGCAAATGTAATCTGTTCTAATGTATAATTTGCATTCAGGTATGGCTTTACTGGGTCAAAATGGCTTATGAAAGTGACCGCATCTTCAGTCCCCCTAATGGACATTACAAGACTCCAGTCTCTATTCACGTAAACTCGCTTCAGTACGATATCCTCCGGCTTAATTCCCTCACCAAAATGAACCGTATCAAACCCGTTATAGTCTGTAATAACATCCTTACCATCACCGCGATTAAAGACGTAGGTGTCGTCTCCGCGGAAGCTATCAATTATATCGTTACCTCTACCGCCAACGATCAAATCGTTACCTTCTCCGCCAGAAATTCTGTCATCACCGTCCTCGCCGTATAATTGGTCATCCCCTGTGGCACCCCTGAGATTATCGTCACCACCCAGTCCGTGATACACTACGCCACGCTTACCGTATGCTTCTAGTATATCTGACCCGTCAGTGCCAGTTCTATTGTGCATCTTGTCGTCAATATCTTCTTTCGTCCACACCGTACCATCGGCAAACTCAACCCGTTCAATTTGCGCTGCTGGATTGTCTACCGAGCCCCAGTATGAATTTGTGCCAAAATGTTCATATACCGCCACTTTGTCATCAGTATCTTTGATGCATAGCTCAAGATTATGTCCGTAGCCATTGCCAACGCGCTTGATGACAATATCATCAGGACGAATACCATCACCAAAACGAATTGTATCCATGCCACCAGTATCGGTAATTAGGTCCTGCCCATCACCACGGTTAAATATATAAATATCATCACCCTTACTTCCGCGGATATTGTCGTTACCTGGCCCACCAATGAGCGTACCGCCACCAGAAATATAGTCATCACCAGCATCACCATAAAGTATATCTTTACCGCTCCGACCACTAATATTATCGTTACCAGCTAGCCCGTGGTAAATCACTGGCGCATTGCCGACCATGCTAAAATTATCGTTACCATCAGTGCCCACCATATCATGTGCACGACGATAGATTTCATCAAGATCCCATGCTGTTCCGTCGGCAAACATAACCCGCTCAATTTGATTACCAGGGCTAGCAATATCCTCCTGCTGATAGTAACTGTACCGGCCAAAATGATAATTAACCGCTATCTTATCCTTAGTACCCACAATGGACAGTTCCAACGAAATGCTTTTTTCCTCAGTCGATACGACGCGAGCAACGACATCATTCGGTGATATTCCCTCGCCAAATTGAATCGTATCAAAACCGTCAGTTTCTTCAATATAGTCGACACCATCGCCGCGAGAGAATAAATAGACATCATCACCAGTTCCACCGCGGAGTTGGTCATTACCCGCTCCGCCAGACAAAACGTCATTTCCACCATGACCATATATCGTGTCATTTCCGTCATCGCCATACAGAAAATCATTAGCAGAACCACCGACTATACTATCATTACCGCCTAATCCATGATAGGTATAGGCTCCATCCTCAAACGATGCCAGATAATCTGCATTCTCTGTACCAACCATATCATGTGCACGACGATAAATTTCATCAATATCCCAAGATGCACCATTACTGAAAGTGATTCGTTCAATTTGACTCCCTGGATTATCAGCATGCAAACGATCACTATTATAAATACGCGTACCAAAATGACCGTCTACTACAATCTTGTCGGTTGTATTTTTGATGGTAATCGCCAAAGATATTTTATTACCGTAGCCTGAGACAGTCTGCAAAACAACATCCTCTGGCAAAATTCCCTCACCGAGTTGGATCGTATCAAAACCGTCTGTTTCTTCAATATAATCGGTACCATCTCCTCTCGAAAAACGGTAAATATCATCACCAGCCCCACCACGGAGTTGGTCAGTACCAGTGCCGCCAATGAGTATATCATTACCATCTTGACCGTACAGAGTGTCCCTACCCTCACCACCAACAAGGGTATCGTTGCCACTGAGACCTTGGAGATAATCATCACCGTTATCGCCATAGAGGAAGTCGTTTCTACTCGACCCAGTAAGTGCGTCGTTACCGTCACCCGCGGTTATAACATTGTCTCTATCGACAACACCGTTAATACTATCACTCACGTCACTACCCAATATCGTTGTAAGAGGCGCAGTATCGATAATCTTCTGGTATTTAATTGATTTTTTAGCAAAATATTCGCGTAAATGAGTAAACTCCTCATCTGAAATAATTCCACGATTACGTAGCACTCGTGTCACCTCTGCTAACATTTTTTCACCAGTTGCCGCGTCTGATTGAAGTTGTTCGTCTAAGTATGCCTGGACACTAGCAACGTCAAGCTTGATTGGATTTTTTGATTCCAGATCCAACGAGTAATTAAACTTTCGGAAGACGTCCGCTAGACCTGTCTGTATAGATAACATCGTGTAGACACTCTCAAGAAGTACTGTATATGAACGCTCCAGAATCGGCGCTTCAGTAGCAGTCGGTGAACTCGTCGGAGAATTGCGATAGCTTGTACCAGTCACCGTTTCAAGTACCGCCAACTTGCGTGCATCAAAACTACTACCGCGACTTGTTGGATTGATTTGTGATGCGCCGACCCACGTAAATAAAATATCTTGGAGCTTTGCTTGCCTTGCAGAAACGTCACTAGTGCTTATAAAATCCTGCACCAATTGCTTTAGTGTGCCAGTGGCATCGCGAGCCATTGCCTGGCGCAAAGAATATGTATTACCCATTGGGTGGATCTCAGGAAGGCTCGTAATATCTTCTGGAATCTCCACAGAGTTCGTCATCTGAACGTCCGCCGTGTCTCGTTGCAAGAAAAACTCTTTCATATCAGCGGTCGTACCATCTATACGCGTGAATGAACCGACACGTGCAATCGTATTGCCGTTCTCATC
>CAUOVX010000017.1:0-14090 GCA_963508115.1 uncultured Candidatus Saccharibacteria bacterium | reverse complement strand
AAATGACAGGTTAGACGCCACCACATACGCGACAATCACGCCCAAACTTGCTACTAAAATAATCATTGCTATATCTGTTTTTTTCATGGTTTTACCACCTTATTTTCAAGTGTAATTGCCTGCGCTGGATTGTATGGAACTTTGCCTTGTACGTTGAGAACCACCTTGCCATCACCAGCTTGAATTTCCATGGCAGTGATTTCAATGACACGAATTGATTTCTCAAAACGCTCCATCAATTCTTTCAATTTGTCAGGCGCACCACTAACTGAAAGGTTGAACTTATGTGCCGACTCTGAGTTAGACTCCCCTTCACTGGCAGAGGCTGCGTCTACCGTTAGGCTCTCCAGTGTCAAACCTGGCACCGCTCCGATAAACTTTTGCTGCAAGGCAGCACCCAAGGCATCGGCGTTTGGCTCAGCTGGTAATGCATCCAAAATAGTTTGTAGTGGACTACTGTCATCGCTCGATTTTACTGATTTGAGCGCATCATTTGTCTCTAATACTCTGATGTTATCTTTTAGCTCTTTGGCGTTAGAGATATTGCTATGTAAGGTACTCACGGTACCATTTTTTGTAGCAATAACTTTAGAATGGAAAATAATCTGTTGTATCAGGAATATCGACACCACCAGTGCAACACCTGCCAAAAAGGCAGCACCCGCCACAAAAAAGAACATTGTCTTTTTTGAAGAATCTATCTGTTGGCGTTTGCGAATTGCCACATCTTGCTCACCTGAGGGCATTATTGATTCTCCTTCTTCTGTTCGGTTGATTCACTACGGCTAAAGAGGCTTTCTGGAACGCCTAAGCGTGAATCTGTCACGTTTGTCTTGCTGGTCGGCGTAATGATTGAAATCGTTTCTTTTGAATGCGCAAACAAATCATCAGGATAGGTGAAAGTAAAGGCAAAGCGCAACACCTTCTTACCTTCGGCATTCTCGCCAAATGTTGTTTCACCAGCTTTCATATCACTTGCTAGCGGCACACCGTCACCCTCGGCATTACCCTTTTTCACTTTGGTACTGGTCAATGTCTTCTTGAGGACCTCCAACGCCGCAAAGCCATTGACGGCTGAACCTTCCAGGGTAATTGTCTTTTCTCCTGGGTTAAGGCGCGCCATTGATATCTGTACATTATTTGGTGCTGGCGGGTTGATGGCGCTGATCAGAGATAATAGCCGTGAATTAATCTTTTTGTCATTATGCAATCGATCGATCTGCCCCAACTGCTGCTGCAACGTTACGGTCTTGTCTAGATCGCTAATTTGTGACAATTCACCATATTTGCTTTTTATATCACTGTCTTGCTTGAGTTCAAACGCTAGTTGACCACCTAAAACAACTGCACAAAACACAACGATAGCAATAGACACGATACCTACCAATATTGACATTGATATGACCGCATTGCGCATCATGCGAATGCGTAGTAATTCGCGCTTAACATCTGGGATCAAGTTGATTTCAATCATCCGAGATTACTCCTTTGCGCTAACCCAACAACTGTTGCAAACTCAGAAGCCACTGGAGCCAATTGCTGCTGATCATTTTGTGACATTGAAACACGTTGCCACGGATTGGCAGTAACGGCGTTGATGCCAGCCTTTGAGGAAATGTATTGATCCATCTGCGGGATAGCTGCGCCAAATCCAGACAATAATATGCCAGAAACCTGTAAGCTCGTGTAACGCGTTTGGAAAAAGGTGATTGATTTGACAATTTCTGAAGCAAAATTGTCCAAAACCATATCAATCGCTCGCAGCACTTGACCATCCAGGCGATCTGGCGCCAAGCCAAACTTCAAAATAAATTGCCGCGCCTGGTCTTCTTGGACGCTCAAGTTTTGTACCGCTGACCGCACCAGCGACTGCAGACCTGTTGGCACCGTACGCACCAACCGAGGTGTTGTGCCATATACCACAGCTAAATCAGTAGAGATTTCGCCCATATCGAGGATCAATTTCACGTCTTGATTGTCAGATGGCGTCAATGAGCGAACCATTGCTATCGGGTCTGGCTCCTCAGCGATAACATTAAAACCTAGACCTTCTACGAACTCCAATTTACTTTCAGCGTATGATTTGGCTGTACTGGTCAATAACACCTCATACTGGTTTTGTGTTCGCAAACTATCACCGAGCAACGCCCAGTCAACCTTTGCATCGTCAATTGACATTGGAATATATTGTTCCACCTGATATTTCATGGTTGCGCGCAGCTCTTGGTCGGAAACTTTTGGCACATCGATAATAGTGCTGAAGGTTTTACTCGAAGGCAACCCGATGGCAACATTTGAGGTTTTGATGCCACTTTGCCCAACAGCAGTCATGATCACCTCTCCCAAGCGACGCTTGGCCTCTGGTGAGTCACTGCTTGATATTTTGCTATCAACTGGTGCATAACCATAATGCATCAAGTTCCAGCCTGAACCACTGCGACCCAATTGAACAACCCGCACCGCGTTTGTACCGATGTCTAGTCCGAAGAAGTCGCCCAACCCTTTTGAGAATTTCATATCACCTTTCATTATACATAAGCTTTTTGTATTTGTAAAACAAAACGTTAAAAACGTGGCGGCAGTTCACGGGAATACATAGTCTGGATTGCACCCGAATCACGTGAACGGCCATAATTTGCTAAATATGCGTCTGGTCGCAAGTTCAAAATCTCTGCTGGTTTACCAAAATCAGTCTGATCAGAACCATGAGTTCGTCGCAGATAGAGTGACCCGGTGACAATTGGTCCGTTAACACGAAGTTGTTGCTTATCGCAAGCCCCACTTGCTAACAGATCTGACTCTGGCCAACCCTTACCATTCTTGGCTTCAGCACAGGTACTAACCGTTTTATTAGCCAACAACCACGCATCAACACGCTGCACATTTGGTTCTATGATGATGTGATCTGCTCGAATGATAAGCTGTGGAATAGACCCGACACTTGATAGCGGGCCATTTGCATAAGCAATATCACCAGTAATTCGCACCGTTCGCCCGTATACCGTGATGTACGCACCGGTCTTCACGGTACCACCAGTGATTTCTACTTGCGCTGCACGGTATTCTGCATTGCCAGACAGCCGTCCGTCACCGATCTTTATAGAGCCACTATCCGTTCCTTTGATAGCCGGGTAATTGTATCCTGTGAGGCGACCAAACTGCCCATATGGTGTTTTAGTGTTACGGAATGTCAAGGTATTATATTCACGAGCTAAGCCCCCAGCTGGGCCACCATCGGACAATCCAGCACCTGAAGCAGAAATGATATTTTGTGGCGACAAAATGCCATACTCTGCCCACGATCCATACCGTTTATCGTCCAAAATAGTCATACTAGTTTGTACTAAGCCCTTGCTGGTCGCTCCGCCAAATGATACACCAGCCCTGACATCGCCACCCCAGAACTGAACTTTTGGTTTCTTACTGACAACCACACACTTCACGGCGTATGATGACGTTTCTTTACCAACCTCTTGTTTATAAGCAGCAACTACCGTTGCATAACAAACCCTATCGCCCGACTGGACCGGCAATCCATTGATATCATCGTCAGACGAATGAATCATGGTTTGATTGACTGGAAAGTCTCGATCCGAACCATCTTTATACAGGTCTTTACAAGCACCAGAAATTGTCACGCCATGTTTTGCGGCAATGTGAGCTGCTAATTCACATGGATTCTCAATAGACATCTTTACATTATCACCAGATTCAGCAATGGTATTACCCGCCTTTGCCACAAACCGCACTACCGCACTACGAGTTGGCTTGGAGCGTGTCGGTCCGCTATTGTATATCGATCCCTGTACTCCAGAGACTTTCTTTTGTCCCAGAGTAATCGTGGTTGACGCTACATCAATTGATGGTCTCAAAGTGTATTCATATGGCACGACAGCACACGCGTAGTTTGAGCCAGCAACGCCACCCTTGTAGCTAGCTGGTGCCCATTCAATTCGTTGACAGATATTTTTTCCTGCATCACTTGCTTTGATGGTATATCTCATGACATTCCAAGGGTTCTTTGCACCAGCGTATGGACCATAGTGTTGAATAAAGGTATCTCTTCGTAACGGTGGGCTGGACCAGCCAAAGTCAATCACGCTAGCATCTTCCGAAGCACTAATGTGCGGACTTCGCGGCAAATTATGCCCCCTAATGGTATGGCGAATCTGCTGGTTGGCATTTGCGTCACGCATAGCCAGTCGGTGAGTAAAACCAATAGTCTCACCTGGTTTAGCAAATAACGTTGCTTTCTGCCAATCCCGATCAACATTTCGGTTCGCCGCTGTTTCACGACGAATATAACTCTCTCCCTCTGCACGCCATGGAGCTGCTTGGCGGATTATCCTGACCGGTAACGTTTCTGCTCGACATCGATCAAGCGATCCATTCTCTTTGAAGTCACCACAACGCCGAAATGTCAGGTATACAACCTGTCCATTCGGGTCACCGGGGGTGGCAATATTTCTAATATCCAGAGTAGCTGGCAACGACCCTCCAATTGACGTCCAGCCACTGGCATCACCACGTCCACGGAAAAGATTGGTGCCATGAATAGTTAATCTTGATGATAGTGACTGAATAAACGTAGCATAAAAGGGATCGCCCTCGCATCCAACCATTACCGCCGATCCATGAAGATAAATGGTGATATACTGCTGGTCATGAGCGACAGCCTGGACACCAGTTGAATAATATCCTCGTTCCCAATCATTTGATGGACCATAGTTTCCATCTTTATCATTAAACCACAGGGCTCCTTGTCCACAAACCTTGTATCTCAAATAATTGTTCCAGGCATCTATCTCTGAGTTGTTATATGCTGGACGTGCCGCATGAGCATCGTTTGTCAAAAACAACGCTGAGGCCATGGCGCCCACCAAGACCAATGAAGCAAACGCCCACCGCCGATTCATTTAGTCTCCCCGCCTCTGATCACCCTGCTTATCATGTGAGCCCACAATATTCTTTATGGCATCAAGGGTAATAATGTCATTAACTCGATGGTCCACATATACACCAGAATTGTTCACTGCTTTTTCAAGGGCCTCATAGCCACTTTTTGCCGCAGCTGCATCCCGCGTGTAGTAAAACGGATATGCCAAAGCCATGAACGCACAGGTTGGATCCTTGTCATAATCCTTCTTTGCCTTCACATCATCGACAAACTGCTTCATGTCTTCACTGTGTTTTTTCTTTGCCCCCTCATCAATCGACAAGTCGGTATCTTGACGAATTTTATTATACCGGTCAATCATATCTTTGCCACATATCACATATGGTGTTTTCACCACTTGTTGTGGTTGCTTAAAACCGAGGTAAACAAACCCGCTCTTTACGCCAGCGACGATAATAGCCACCACGACCACTACTGATATAATACCCCATATAATTACTTTCTTCATACTGCTTATTCTAATACAGCTACGCTATCCTTGCAACCATCAGTGATGGTATAATAAGCTCATGAGTTTATCTATTGGTATCGTGGGACTCCCCAATGTTGGCAAGTCAACCACATTTAATGCATTAACAAACAACGATATTTTAGCAGCAAATTACCCCTTTGCGACAATCGAACCAAACACGGGAATTGTTCCGGTGCCAGACGAACGATTGGAGGTTTTAGCAAAGCTATATGGTTCAGAGAAAATATTACCAGCTACAGTCACCTTTGTAGATATTGCTGGTTTAGTGGCGGGCGCCTCTAAAGGTGAAGGCTTGGGTAATAAGTTTTTGGCAAATATACGACAATGTGACGCAATTGTTCATGTAGTTCGAGCTTTTGAAAATACTGCTATTTTACGACATGACGAAGCACCGGTAAATCCCAAGGCTGACATCGAAATCATCAATACCGAGTTGATTCTGGCAGATATTCAAACCATAGAAAATCGCTTGCCGAGGCTACAAAAAGAAGCCAAGGCTCGGCCAGCAGCTCGCGAAGAAGTCGCCTATTTGCAAACTCTGCTGGAACAATTACAATCTGGCACGCCACTGTCTTCAATAGCTGATCTGAACACAGAATTGATTCAAGATCTCCACCTACTGACCGCCAAACCAGTTATTTACGCATTCAATGTTGATGAGGCGGGACTAACCGATACTGCACTACAATCAGAACTCACTTCCCTGGTAGCGCCTGCCAAAGCTTTGTTCTTGAGCGCCAAGCTGGAAGAAGAATTAAAAGGATTGTCCCCCACAGAAGCTGCCGAGCTGTTGGAAAGTTACGGCGTCACGGAAACCGGACTCATGCAATTGATTCATGCTGCCTATGACACGCTGGGATTGCAAAGCTACTTAACCGCTGGGCCTAAAGAAGTTCGCGCCTGGACCATCCACAAAGGATGGACGGCGCCACAAGCTGCTGGCGTTATTCACACTGACTTTGAAAGAGGCTTTATTGCTGCTCAAGTAGTCGACTATCACGACCTCGTCAGCGCCGGCTCTGAAGCCGCCGCCCGCGCTGCCGGCAAGATGCGAACCGAAGGTAAAACCTACATCATGCAACCCGATGATGTAGTTGAATTTAGATTTAATGTCTAGCTGATTTAGCTACTTTTAGTGCATAAAATCGCTCACGATTACCGCGAGCTCCAGCCACGGCACTGTCGGCTTTGTCCACCGTCACGAACAATTTTGCTGACCACGCCTCAAAATCATGCAAAATCTGCCGCCGAATTGTATCATTTTTGATGACACCACTGTTACCCAACTGCTGACACGCGGCTTCAAACTGCGGCTTAACCATAGCAACAATTAGCGTCGTATCCTTACAAATACTCGCAAGATGCGGTAAAATTTGCCGTAAACTGATGAACGATACGTCGATCAGCACAATATCTGGCGATTCGTCTGGCACAAAATCCCGAATATCAGTTTTTTCGTGCAATTCTATCCTTGAGTCACGCCGCAAATCTGGATGTAATTGATCCGTCCCAACATCAACCGCATATACTTTTTTGGCACCATGTTTCAGCGCATAATCAGTAAACCCGCCAGTACTACTGCCGACATCCAGCACGATTCGGTCAGTAAACGTAATACCCAAAATTGAAGCGACACTCGCTAGTTTCAACCCCGCACGACTGACATATCGTTCACGTGGCGACAGTGTAATCAGGGACTGCTCCCCCACCATATAGCCTGGCTTTTGCACCACCTTTCCATCAACCAGAACATCACCGAGGCGAATATAATTTTCAGCTTGCGATCTACTAGCAACCAGCCCTCGAGCAACCAGTTCTTTATCAAGCCGTCCCTTAGCCGCCATACATAATATCCTCAAGCTTACGAGTTATCTCAGCTATTTTACCCCATGACTGGCCTTTGGTGATGATTGACATAACATATTTACCCTTTGGATGAGTAACGATGGCCGCATCATTCAAATAGCCTTCCAAAAAACCAACTTTGTCTTGCACCGTACCGCTACTGCCAGCCGGTATACCCTGACGATATACCTGTCGCTGCATCAAGCCCAACAAGAAGTCACGGTGGCTACCTCTGACTAAAGTGCCGTCATCAATTCCCTTCAAAATCTTCGCCAAATCATTAGTCGATGTCATCACATACGATCCCCTGAGTGACGTATCCTTAAAACCTTTTCCTTCACGCAAGTATTCAGTAATACCGCTGGCTTTGTAGTGTGCAATGACTGATTCTGGACAGGCATTGTCCGAATTCACAATCATCCGCGTTATACATTCTTGCACAGATACCCCGCCGATTTTATCATTCATAGTCAACTGATTATTATCAATTTTATCCATCAAAACCATAGCTATATATAATTTGTACGTGCTGGCCGACACACTGGACTCGCTGCCGCGCACCTGAGCACTCCAGTTTTCGCCAGACACTTGGCTAACTGTCAGGCGGACGTCATGATCACGCGCCAATGAATTGACATAAGCCTGCAGCCCCAGTGCCGAATGAGAAAACGTCTCTTTGTATACCGGTTGCGGTGGCAACTGCTTGACCACCAGCGCAAGTCGACTATCTTTTTCCTCTGCACCAAGCAGCACCTCTTGTACTTTTGTCGTCATTTGCGCGACATCGATGCCCCGGCCTGGCGCCCCATTCTCACGTTTCGTCTCTGTGCCGTCATGCATATAAATAACGGTTTTACCAGCTGGTTTATTGACTACTTTGCCAAATGAATGTTCCAAAAACTCCGTTAGTTTCGCCTGATTGAGCGCTATTTTGGGGATATTATGCCCGTCTTCGATGAATGACAAAATCTTTACGATGGTTGATTTGTCAACTTTGACTGCCTTACCTTCAAATTCCACGGCGATATTTCGCTGCAAAATCTTTTCAACACGAGAGCGTAACTCTTGCAGCTGTTTTTCCGTCACCTTGGCAGACAGACGTTTACCCTTCATCTGCACCTCGGTCTTGTCACCCAAAGAATACTGGGTCGAAGCTATCGCCTGACGCGCCTCAACACTTTGCAGTTCACGACCAGCTTTCTCTGCTACAACCACCACCTTGTCATTCTGAATCTCTACTCGTGCATTTTCGGGCGGCAATGTTAAGCTGTCACCATATTCAGCCATCTTCGCTTCCAACGCACTTTCATCAAATTTCACTTCAGCATTGTTAACCTCGACCGAACGCCACCACAAACTAAACGGCATCAATCGCTGCCACCACGGATAGTCCAACGCTTTATCAGCTACACAACGACTACACACTGTGCCACCAAAATTGTCTACGGAGGCTGCTTGCTTACCATTTCTTGTCACAAATTGTAGTTGCGTCTGCGGGGTACTATCTTTCGCTAATTTCTCAATATCATTGCGCGTCCACCAGCTAACACTCCGTCCCATCATGTGCGCCTTGCTAGTCAAACGATCTCCAGGAAAACCCACCTGAACAACAACAGACAACAAACAGATAAAACAAAAACCGACGCCACCATAAAAGACCCATCTCAACGATGAGTCTTGATGACATCTTTTACAAAAACGACGCATTCGAAGACGTATAATCTTCAACCGTAGCGTGAGGTATTTCCTCAGTTCTCTACTTTTTTCTTTCCCTATACTCACCAGTCGTTGTATCGACATTAACAATATCCCCCTGTTTGATGAATGCTGGCACTTTGATGACTAAACCAGTTTCCAGTGTCGCATCTTTCAATACGCTCGACGTTGTGTCACCCTTCACAACATCTTCAGTATACGTCACTTCTAGGTATAGGTTTTTTGGTAGCTCTACGTTGATGACTCGCCCATCAAAAAACTGCAGGCTCAATGAATCACCTTCCTTCAAAAAGTCAACTGCTGAATCAACAATTGCTGCACCCAATTCAAATTGTTCAAAGCTCTCAGGATCCATAAAGTAAAATGTTTCACCATCACGGTACAAATATTGAACAGTTTTATTGGTTACCTCAGCTGACTCAATCTTCTCTTGCCCCTTGAAGGTTTTCGGGATAACACTGCCGTCAATCAAGTTTTTCAACTTCACATTAACAATCGATCCGCCGCGGCCCATCACCTTCTGTCCATATTCAACCACGCGATATGGCTTACCGTCTATTTGGCAAATCGTTCCTTTTTTTAAATCTGTTGGCTGGTACATCCTTGCTCCTTTATTTCATCTTTAGAACTGTTGGCCGGCGCGCCACATCCTTTGGTGCGCCGAAAAATGTTCCAAATTAGCCGTGTGTCACGAATGGCAACAATGCCAAGTGGCGAGCGCGTTTGATAGCAACCGCCAAGCTTCGCTGTTGTTTCTCAGTTAAACCAGTTTTTGCAATTGATTCAATTTGACCATACACGTTTGTGTATCGTTGCAACGTCTTTACGTCTCGGTAGTCAAATACACTTGGTGTATCCTTTTTTTGTCGTTTAGCCATTTTCTACTCCTTGTTAAAACGGAATTTCTGATAAATCAATCGGTTTATCATCAATCTCCGTCACTACTTCTTCTTTCGTTGATATAGTTGCCGTTGAGCTGGCAGTATCACCACTTGGCCCATCTAGGAAGGTCACATCAGAAGCAACCACTTCAATTCGTGAACGTCGCTTGCCAGTTTCCTTGTCTTCCCAGCTGTCTTGGCGAAGGCGTCCTTGTACCAATACGCGTCGGCCTTTTGATAGGTACTGCATAACCAACTCACCGAGCTTTTCCCATGCAGTGACATCAAAGAAATCAGCTTGATCATCTTGTGTTTGGCGATCCACCGCGATAGAAAAGCTCACAACCGTCCTTCCTGACGTTGTCGTGCGCTGCTCGGGATCACGGGTCAATCTTCCCATCAAAATGACTTGATTGATACTTCGTGCCATAGTGTTACCCTCCTTATTATAGGTTTATTATCGATATCGTTTGCGATAACTATGCGTCAGCTTCAGCGGCTTCAGCAGCCATCTTCTCAGATCGCTCGCGCTGCTCTGCTAATGCCTGACGAGTTTTTTCATCAGTCTTTACCAACAAGTAGCGCAATACTTCGTCAGTAATGTTCAATGTGCTTGAAATCTTGCGCGGTGCGTCTGATGGTAGTGTTGCCTCAAAGTACACATATACTGCGAAATCTTCGCGGCGAATTTGGTAAGCTAATTTTTTCTTACCCCAGTTGTCTTCTTTGGTGATTTCACCACCATTGTCTTTGATTAACGCTCGAACCTTGTCTAGCGCCGCGTCCAAATTTGCTTCCAAATCTGGATGAATAAGAACGGTCAGTTCGTATTCGTTCATGTTTCCTCCTTCGGAATCCTTCACGGATGGTTATGCTATCTCACATGACCTTAGGTTATTATTCCCTCGTATTATACGGTAATCTGATATAAAAGTCCAGTGGTGAACCCACCAGACCGTGCTACAATAGAATTCATGCGTATCGCTATTCAAGGGCAAGCCGGATCATTTCACGAACAAGCAGCAAAACAATGGTACGGGCCTGACGCCACCATCGTTCCGTGCGTGACCTTTGGCGATGTTTTTCAAACCTATGCTCGCGGCCAGGCTGACGCCATTGTCGTGGCGGTGGAAAATACCATTTACGGCACCATCAACGAAACTTACCGTCACATCGAATCCTGCGGCGCTCCTATCGTTGGTGAAGTGACACTTACCATTCAACAAACCCTCATCACCAATCCAGGCACACAGCTTGAGGACATTACTACTGTCTATTCACATCCTGTTGCCTTGTCACAATGCCAGCATTTTCTCCAAGGATGCCTACCACACGCTGCGCAAATTGAATATTTTGATACCGCTGGAGCTGTTGAGTTCATCAAGCAACACGGTTCACCACACCTAGCAGCCATCGCTGGTGAGGTCGCCGCTCAGCTACACAATATGCCAATTCTCAAGCGACACATCCAAGATGCCCAGGACAACATCACTCGTTTCCTCGTTCTCGACCAGACAACGACAGTGGCTGATGCCAATCGAGCAACGCTTGTGGTGACCACCGCCCATCAACCAGGCAGTCTCCTCGAGATACTCCGTACGTTCGCCAATCAGTCCATCAACCTTGCCAGCCTCCAATCCCAGCCCATCGTTGGTCAACCGTGGAATTATAAATTCTTCATGACCGTTGATGCTGCCGGTCCGTCATTACGTCGCGCCATCAACAAAATCACCGCAACTGGTCACAAAGTCACACTACTCGGAGAATACCGAACCGCACGATAACTAGAACACCGCTTCAAATTAGCCATCACCAAGTTCATCAAGGCTTGATACCAACACGTCTCGTGGCTTCGAACCATTGGCCGGACCGATAATCCCCTGATCTTCCATCTCAGCCATGATACGAGCAGCTCGACCATACCCAATCTTCAACCGCATCTGTAATAAACTAGTGGAGGCTCGACGACTCTCGATGACCAAGCGAACAGCATCCTTAAACATTGCGTCACCGTCATTACCTTCCAGATTCACCATCACGCCACCCTTACCATTGAGCTGAACAGGCTGCGCAACCACTTCATCATTGTACTGCGGTGCTGACTGCATCCTGAGATAGTCGGTTATCTTATTGACTTCGTCATCAGTCACCCATGCACCCTGAATACGCTTTGGCTTGCTCATGCTTGGTGTGTACAGCAACATATCACCCTGACCAAGCAGTTTCTCAGCACCAATCTGGTCCAGAATAGTTCGTGAGTCAACTTGGGAAGCCACGGTAAAGCCAATTCGTGCTGGCACGTTTGCCTTGATCAAACCAGTGATCACGTCAACACTCGGCCGCTGCGTCGCCAAGACCAAATGAATACCCACTGCTCGGGCTTTCTGTGCCAAGCGAACAACCAACGCTTCAACATCACGCGCTGCCACCATCATCAAATCAGCTAACTCATCAATGACGATGACAATGTATGGCATCGCCCCGTCTTCATGTTGCTGAACATTTCCGTTCTCATCAGCAACCGGGATTTTCGTGCCAGCAGTCTTAATCTTTTTGTTATAGCTCTTGATATCACGAATTTTCTCCGCCGCCAACAACTTATAGCGCCGCTCCATCTCATTGACCGCCCATTTCAAGGCTGAGATAGTCTTTTCTGGCTCAGTAATCACTGGTGTCAGCAAATGTGGGATATCTTCATATGGTGCCATTTCCACCTGCTTTGGGTCAACCAAGATCAATTTCATGTCGCTCGGACTATTGCGATATAACAAACTAGTCAATAGAGTATTAATCATCACCGACTTACCAGAACCGGTCTGACCAGCGATCAACATGTGTGGCATCTTGTTCAGCTCGCCAACCACTGCTTCGCCCGAGATATCCTTACCGATAGCAAAGCTCAACGGTTCATGGGCATGCTTCCATTGTTTCGAATCCAACACACCATATAGTCGCACATCAGCCGCTCGTCGGTTTGGCACCTCAATACCAACGGCCTTTTGCCCAGGAATCGGTGCCTCAATCCGCAAACTCTGCGCCGCCAAATTCAAAGCAATATTCGTCTCCAGTGCTGTGATGCGCGTCAATTTTACACCACTCGGCGGCCGCAAAGTATATTGCGTCACCTTCGGCCCAATATTGGCATCTTCCATCTCCACGTCGATGTTGAATTCTGCCAAGGTGTCGTGAATGATCTGGGCATTTTGCCGAATATCACCAGCATCAGCTGGGCTTTGCTTTTTCTCTAGTAGATCCAAGCTGGGTGATTGCCAATTTGGATCATGCACCGAAACTAATGCTGCCTGTTCCTCGGCAGATTTATCCTGCTTTACGCTACCCCGCAAACTACTTAACGGCGACGATTTTTTGGCTTTAGCTGGTTCTTCTGTATCTACCGTCGGTACGCCAGCGTTCAAATTAATCTCGCTGACCTTTCGTGGCTCAGCTTTTTCCGCCTTGGCAGCCTGTCGCATGATTGCCTTGTTCTCATCGTCCTCCGAAGAATCACGCCGCATCATCTCCCATATCTTACCGAACAGCTCAACTGGGGTCATGAGCGTGATGAACAACGCGGTGATAAGGATGAGAACGATATATATCAGAGCGATGATTGGCTTTTCTGCCAGGGTCATCATTATATTATTAGCAACATCCCCAATAACACCACCAGCCTCCGGGCGGGCGGCAGTCTTCAGTAGTCCAAACAGTCCACTCAGCCACACCACCTCTAAAACAGCCGCTATTTTCATGACAATTGGCAATCGATTATTCTCTGCGCGGAAAGTCTCCACCGCAATATACACCAACAACACTGGCAGAGCATACATAGCGTAACCAACGACCTTCAAAGCGGCGTGGTTGGTCCATTCCAACACTGGACCGCCTACATCAAACCATGCCACCACTAACAGTAATGACAACACAATCATCAAAACTGCCCCAACTTGCGACCAAAAACCGCTCGGTACGTCATGCTTTGGCGCAGTCGCCACTGATTTCTTTTTCGTAGTCTTTCGTTTTTTAGGCATAACTATTATCTATTATACCCCGTTTTACGGATTATCGCACTTATTTATTATATCATACTTTATCAAACATGTCTAATAAGCCGGTGCGTTGTGTCGCTCTCGAGCCTTGGTGTCGTTCGCCTCCGTGTCAGGGACTTGTTTAGCCGGAAATCGTTTTTTGGGTAGCTTTGGTACAACTAGGCTATCAGCCG
>CAUOVX010000016.1:0-14336 GCA_963508115.1 uncultured Candidatus Saccharibacteria bacterium | reverse complement strand
TGGCGATGTCTAGCAGTATCCGCGTGGTCTTTTGCTGATTGGCGCGTTGATACCATTGAATATTACCGGTATTGCCGCTACCGCTGTGGTCACTGGCATTTTGAGCACCAGGCGCGGCGTGGAGATCGAGCAGCACCTGTAGGCCATGGCGTCTGGCTGTGTCCATCAGCCAATCAATCTGTGGTTTTGCTGATAGATACGGTGGCTGATCCTCGAGCGCCCAGTAGCCAATCGGCAGTCTTAGTAGTCGTATGCCAGATTGCGCCAGCCACTTGATATCAGCTTCCTGGATGAAGGTTTGTCGATGCTGCTGGATGCGCGCTCGACCGCCTGTGGTCTTAGATAATTCATGTTCGTTGGTCGCGTCCGTTCCGGCGAATACGCTTGGCGTCATCCATCGTTCCAGCACCAGCCAACCGCCCAGATTGACGCCAGGCATGGCAGGTGAGGAAGGATGACCATTCATATCTCTACTGTAGCACGAATACATTGTCGAATAACAGAGAAACGGCTATACTAAAAGTAATGTATGATCGACACGAAGTTAGCGTAAAAGTGGCGCTGTATAGCAGTGACGGCAAACGTGTACTGCTGATGTATTATCCGCACGATGATGGCTTTGGCTTGCCGGGCGGGCATATTGATGCCGGCGAAACGCCTGACGTGGCACTAGAGCGAGAGCTGCGCGAGGAGCTGGGTATCACCATTGATGCGACGCCGGCTGACTTTTATGTGCGCGATCCATATGATACCACTGCTAAAAACCATAAAATTATCCTTGGTTATACAGCCACAATCGACGATGATATTGAGCTGCCAGACCAGGCCTGTGATGGTAGCGAAGCAGGTCCCGTCTGGCTGACGCGGGCAGAAGTTGAGACTGCCGATAAACTCGCGCCAGGTTATCGAGATTTTTTGCTGAAGTGGTGGCCGTAAATAATGTAACACAGCAGGAGATGATAAAAGGCTATACAATCAATGTCGAATATAGAATACGAAGCAAAAATATATGATATTGACCCAGCCGATATCGCTGGGAAATTGGCAAAACTCGGTGCTAAAGAGATTGGTAATTATAAGTTTCACCGTTATGTATTTGATACAATTCCGGCGACACCAAATCGCTGGGTACGGTTGCGCTCCGATGGGAAACAGGCAACTTTGACCGTCAAAGAAATAACTGCCGACACTATTGATGGTACTCATGAGTGGGAAGTTGAAGTCTCCGACCTAGAAACGACACTAGAGATATTAGCAAAGATTGGCATTAAACCACGTGGCTATCAAGAAAACAAACGGCAAGAATATGATCTGAATGGCGTTCAGGTTTTCATTGACCGCTGGCCAAAGCTAAAACCATACATTGAAATAGAGGGTAATAGCGCGGAGGAAGTGATAAATACTGCGAAACTTTTGGGCTACGCCGAGGATGATTTGACGATGAAGAGCACTTCCGATTTGTATAAAGATGTCGGTATGAATATCGAGAAACTTGCAGAATTAAGGTTTGATGAATAAGCAGTGTGCGAATATATTATAAATATCTCTTGTTGAGGTGGTTGTTCGGTGTGGTATTATATAATTAATGCGAATTAATTTGTGGAGGTAGTATGAAGACCATCGGTATGATTGGCGGTATGAGCTGGGAGTCATCTCAGGAATATTATCGTATCATTAATGAGAAAACCAAAGAAATTATGGGCGGGCTGCACTCAGCAAAAAGTTTGTTATTCTCGTTTGACTTTCATGAAATTGAGGAGCTACAGGCCAAAGGTAATTGGGCGCAACTAACAACTATGATGATTGATGCAGCACGGCAACTGCAATCAGGCGGTGCGGACTTTTTATTGATTTGTACTAATACTATGCATAAAATGGCGGATGATATCACGGCACAAGTTGATTTGCCACTGCTACATATCGCGGACGCTACAGCTGAGCAGATTTTGTCGCACGGTTTTTCGAAGGTTGCACTGCTTGGCACGAAATTTACCATGGAACAGGATTTTTATAAGGGCCGTTTGCAAGATAAATTTGGCTTGGAAGTTATTGTGCCAAACGAAGCTGATCGTCAAATTGTTCATGACGTGATTTATAATGAATTGTGTGTCGGTGATATTAACGACCAATCACGCCAGGAATACTGTCGTATTATCGCCGAGCTTCAGGCTCAAGGCGCAGAAGGCGTTATTCTTGGCTGCACTGAGATACCATTGCTCATCCGACAAACCGATGTTGAACTACCAATCTTTGACACCACTTGCATTCATGCCGAGGCGGCGGTGGAGTTTGCAAACAGATAGTTATATCACACAACAAAAGCGCCCTTTATCCCAGTCAACTGTCACTTACATAAGAATTTACAAATACTTTACACTTCCAAAAGAAACCTTGTATCTCATGCGGTTGACTAGACCGAGTGTGTCTACTTATTAATGATAGCTACAGGTTCACACGCCGAAATACCTCCAGCACCTCAACAACTTCATTTTAGAATTGCTCGCTGTTCATTATAACTGAACACCTAGCCACGCCGCCAATACATCACCAGCAAAGTAGGCCAGTCCAGCGGCAACTGAGCCGAGGAGTAGGTTGATAGCGGCTTCTCGCCATGGCGATTGATTACCAACTTTGCCTTTGATGAAGCCAATCGTCAGGAAAGCAACCGCTGTTAGTGCAGAGCTGATATAAAACAAGGTAGTGCTTGGTACTTTTGAGCCTGCAACGACGTCAATCAAGTACGGCAATACTGGCACGCTACCCACGGCGACAAAGGCCAAAAATGTAACTGCGCCGATGATTTTGGGCGAAGCTCGTTTTTGGGTATCGCGGGCCGAATCTTCATGCTCAGCGCTGGCTGCCAGGTAGGCACTGGCACCCATCGAAAAGCCATCGGCGATGAGGTTTGCAATGCCTAAAATGAGGATAACCGCACTGGAGATGCCAGCTCCGGCTGAGGCTGCCACGACGGCAAAGGTTGTCACGGTGCCGTCAACCGCACCGTACACAAATTCTGAAATGTATCGTCTAAAAAATATGTTCATAACCGTGCCATTATAGCACAATTAGGCGTTGTCAGGCCTATTCGCGTATACTAAAGCAATGACGACTGATGATTTCCAGGCGCTGATCCATCAAAAAGGCCGTGAGCTCTACCGGTCGATGCCGTGGCGTGATCAGCCGACCTTGTACTATGTGCTGGTGAGTGAGCTGATGTTGCAACAAACACAAGTTGCTCGCGTATTGACGAAGTTCATGGAGTTTACCGCAGCGTTTCCGGACATTAAGTCGCTGGCAGCGGCCGAGTTGACCGAGGTGCTGCGTGCGTGGCAGGGGCTGGGCTATAACCGTCGCGCCCAGTATCTTCACCGCGCAGCACAAGCCATCGCCGCTGGTGTCCCGGTGACTACGCTAGATGACCTCGTTGCATTGCCGGGTATTGGCGTCAATACCGCTGGTGCCATCATGAACTATGCCTATCAAGTGCCAACACCGTTCATTGAGACAAATATTCGTACCGTCTATCTCAATCATTTCTTTGCGGGTCAGACAGCGGTAGCAGATCGCGACATACTGACTGTTGTTGAGCAGACGATGGACCGGGCAAATCCGCGCCAGTGGTTTTGGGCGCTGATGGATTATGGCAATGAATTGAAAGCTCAGGGCAAGGGTAAATTGTCCGCTAGTCGCCACTACACCAAACAATCACAATTCACCGGCAGTCTCCGCCAGATGCGTGGTGAGATTTTGCGTCGGTATGTTGGCGGGCAGCCACTCGCTGAAATCACTGCTGAATTACAGGATGACCCGCGATTTGCGGCGGCACTGGATGGCTTGCGGCGGGACGGTCTCATCACCGGGTGATAGGGTATTGACATTTTAAACCGTCTATGCTATCATAATAACCAGTCGATACGACGAACATAAATAACAAATCAAAGGAAAGGTATGGAAGACATGCAAACAGTTATTATACTGATGACTGCGGTGATTGTGGTCCATTCGGTGGCGATCATCATCTTATTCAGTATAATAATCTCGCTCTTGGTAAAACTCAAACGTATTGCCAGCCAAGCTGAAACAGCAGCGCACAATATTGCACAAGCTACAGAATGGCTGTCACCAAGAAAAGTCTTTACTGAAGCTTCTCGGCTTTTTCGGCGGAAATAGCAAGGATTCATCAGTAAAATCTAACAATAAACAAACAAAGGAGAAACTATGAAAAAAGTATTAACTGTCTTAGGTGCTGCGGTAGCTGGTTTTGCGGCTGGTGTATTGACTGCACCAAAAAGTGGTAAGGAAACTCGCAAAGACTTAAAGAAAAAAGCTAACGAGTTGAAAAAAGATGCTGACAAATGTGCAGCAAAGGCAAAGACGGTAGCAAAAGACACAGCTGCCTCTCTGAAGTCTGGGGCGCAAAAAGTAGGTAAAGCTACCACCGAAGCGGCTCACGATGTTAAAGGTGATGTTGAAAAAAGCCTGAAATAATTTGACAACAATCCAAAAACGCGGGACAATGGAACAGATGAAACAAGCTGTTACAAGTCTCGCGTTTTTGATGGTTATTGCTGGTGTGATTGTCGGGTCCTCGGTTGTCGTGAAAGCTCTTGATGGTCAAGCCGAATCTGCAAATGGAATTGATGCCATCAAAGCCAATTGCCAGGATATTCGTGGAAATCTCAGTCGACTGCATTATAGTGACGCAATTTTACGAGTAAACACCGGTCAAGCGTACAATGATATTTCTTCGCGCCTGATGGCACGCATGAACGGTCGTCTGGCTGTGAATAAGATTGACGCTGCGGACCTCGTTTCTTTGACGAGTCGGTTCGAAAAGGGTCGGTCATTGTTCTCCTCTCGGTATAATGAATATGAATCTGCCTTGGCAGCGCTTCTGAAGATTGATTGCAAAAATCAGCCAACTGATTTTTATGCTCAGTTCAACATTGCTCGTGATGCACGGCTCAAATTGTCATCATCAGTTCGCGAGCTCAACGACATTATCGCTGAGTATGGTACTAAAGTCGAAAAGATAAAGGAAAAACTCAAGTGATACGCCAGCAAATAATGGAGCATAAATTGCCGGCATTTATCGCAGGTTCGGTGTTGCTAGCTATGCTCTTGGTGACTTTGTCGATGTTTATCTACTATGCGTCAGGAGCTTCGCGGTTGGATTTGAGCCGCCCAGAGTACAAGTCGATGCGCTCAAAGATCGATCAGGGCAAGGCGCTAGACGAGGGATTTTCGGCGCAGGGTGAAATCACCAAATCAACCATAGACGAATTTATGAAGCTGTACAAAGCAGAGGCTGAAAAAACTACAAGCTCGCAGAATTTTTCAGTTGATGCGCTAAGTGACGCTAGTCTAGGAATTACCCAAAGTCAGTCAAATCAATAACTATTTTTTCAATGGTCCATTGGTGGTGAGCGGTAGCGTGGCTAGTTTGATGTCGTTATTTTCGAACTCACGCAGCAGTCGCCGCCGCATTTCTGAAGTGACACTCCATTGGTCTGAGGGCTGAGTTTTACCAGCAATGATCACCTCAACGGAATGTCCAGTGATGTCGCCGAGAGAGGTAAATTTTGGTGGGTCGATGATTTTTCGTTTCCAGGATTTTTCCAGTGACAGTTTATAGCCGATGTCATTGATAATTTCGGTGGCGGCTGAGATGTCAACTGACGGATCGAGCTGTAGGATAAACCGAGAGATACTGTAGCCCATGGTTTTGTTGATGACCTGCTGGATGGTACCGTTTGGAATATAGTGAACGTTACCGTCGGTGTCACGCACGACTGTCGAGCGGGTACCGACACGCTCCACTTTACCGACCGCACCCATGATGTCGACAACATCACCAACGCGGTATTGGTTTTCGGCGATGATGAAGATACCAGCCAGGAAGTCCTTGACTAGCGACTGGGCACCAAAACCCAACGCCACACCGATGATCCCGGCACTGGCAAAGAGCGGTGATAGATCGACCAAAAAGAGTTTATTTGCAACCACTGCCAACGCATAGGCAATCATTAAGATCCGCCAGAAGCTGCGGAGCAATTGAATCAAGGTCTCCTGACGTTTCTCGATATCTTTTTTGTGCCAATCTCGATGTTTGGCTGTCGACCTGACCACGCTTTTGATGCCCCATTTTAGCAGCACGCGGCCAATATAGTAGGCGATGATGGCGCCGATAACCGTACTCCACGCCTCGATGAAACGCTGCTCCATCAGCCAACCCAGACCATTTTGCTTCAGCCACTCATCGAAATTAGAGGAATCTAAAATATACTTAGTAAGCGTATCCATAATAGATTTAGTATAATGAATAATATGAGTTTTGTCGATCCGAATCAGTTCATCATCACCCGTAAACGCAAGAAATATAAATTTGCTTTGTTTGCCAATTCGCCATTGTGTTTTGAATATGACGAATGGCTGGCGGTAAAAGATCAGTTAGATAAACAGCCGACGGTGGTGGAGATAGGTGCGGGCAATGGCTTGTTTGCGGTCGAGCAGGCAGCGCGTCATCCAGAACAAACTGTTGTGGCGCTTGATGTCAAAGGTGATCGCCTGCAAAAGGGTGCCCGAGAGGCTGAAGCGCGCGGACTTACTAACATCTTTTTTGTACGAGCGCGGGCTGATCAAATTGATCAATTGGTTGCTCCGGCATCACTCGAGACCATTTGGCTAACATTTTCTGACCCATTTCCTCGAAAACATTCGGCCGGCCGGCGACTAACCCATCCGCACTTTCTGGCAGTGTACCGCAACCTATTATCGTCAGAGGGCGTGCTGCTCGTCAAACACGACAACACTGATTTCTTTTGTTGGAGCTTGGAACAGCTGGTTAGCCAAGGGTGGTCTTTGCAGGAGTTGACATTTGATTTGCATGAGTCTGAGCTGGCTGATGACTATAAGATCCTCACATCCTATGAACAGCGCTGGCTGGATGAAGGGAGAATCACAAAGTTTGTTAATGTTAAAGCAAATGGGAGAAGGAACTAATATGCCACACATTCACACCGCACCCAACCAACACGACCACACCGTTACTGGATATGTCATTCGCACCGACGGCGATCAACCGCGAGCGCTGCTGCATGTGCATAAAAAACTGGGGAAATTACTGCCGCCGGGCGGTCATATAGAGCTGGATGAGACGCCATGGGCGGCAATGTTGCATGAACTGCGCGAGGAAGCTGGCTATGACGCTGGGCAATTGTTTGTTTTGCAACCAGCCTTGCGCATGCATCAAGCGGCAATGCCAGAAGTAACGCTTCACCCGCAGCCGCTGCTCATGAACACCCACGACATCACACCTGAGCATTACCATTCAGACACCTGCTATGCGCTGGTGGTTCAGGAAGATCCACGCCATGAGTTAGCCGTGGGCGAATCGACGGATGTGCGGTGGCTGACACGAGACGACATAGCGGCGCTACCGTCTGAACAAATCTGGGATAATACACGAGCGAGCTATATGTCATTGTTTGACAAGTTTTTAGACGAATGGGAATTAGTACCTGCGAGCGAGTTTTCAGCAGGCAAATGATAGGAGGAGAGATGATGAATATACAAGACTATGCAGATAAAGCCATCACCACAATATCAGATAACTACGCATACGGTGACATCAGCCCGCAATTAATGGGTCAGGTATTGGGGCTAGCTGGTGAATCTGGTGAGGTAGTTGAAAAAATCAAAAAGTTACTGCGTGACAAGCAGGGAAGCCTTGAGGAGTCAGACAAGGTAGATATCCTCAAAGAGTTGGGGGATATCTTGTGGTATGTCAATGCGGTAGCGCATTTGTTGGGCTCGAGTCTGGAAGATGTAGCGCGGATGAACAACGAGAAACTGTTGAGTCGCAAACAGCGTCATCAGTTACACGGCAGTGGTGATAATCGCTAAGCGTCCAGCGCGGTGGCGTGTTGTCGCACCCAATGATCAATAGTTCCAGCGCCCATACATAAGACTAATTTGCCAGCGTCGAGTGCGGCGGTGATGTGGTTCCACAATGCGTCATCTAGCTCAGCAAAAGTGACACAGTCAGGACGCGAAGCGACGATCTGGCGAGTTAGTTCTTGTGGGGATAGGATTGGTAATCCTGAATTTTCGCGGGTCAAATAGGTTGGTAGCCAATAGATCGTCTCAGCGGCATCAAAGACATCTGCCGTATATTGCGTCATGATTTCGTGCTGACGAACATTTTGATGCGGTTGATACACTAGTACCACGTGGTCCGATAGTTCTTGCGCCAGTTGCAGGGTAGCTTTGATTTCCACTGGGTGATGACCATAATCTGAATACAGCCCCTCGGCCAATTTCTCAAATCGGCGACCTGCGCCAGGGAATTGATTGATGCTGGTGATGATGCTTGCTTCATCAGTTTCCGTTATGCGCTTGACTGCCTCCAGGGTTAACATCCCGTTGCGCCGATTGTGCTCACCAGCCAAGTGGATATCTGGGTGATATTCGGTCAGCACTTGTATATTGTCATCATCAAAAAACGCAGCAGTTTCCTGCCAGGCAACGACACTTTCAGACTGCCTACCAAAGGTGCGGAAAGCTGCCAGATAATCAGCTTCCGTTGGGTAGGTGTCAGGGTGGTCATAGTCAACTGAAGTGATGAGGCTCAGCCATGGTTTGAAATTCAAGAAGTTCCGGTCAAATTCGTCACACTCGTAAACAAAAAATTGACTAGTTGGGTCAAACTTGCCACTTGGTCCAAAGTTCAAGGTTGAGCCGACCGAATAACTGACTGGAGTCCCTAACTGTTGCAGTGTCCACACGATCATACTAGTGGTGGTGGTTTTGCCGTGGGTGCCAGCGACAGCCACGAGCTTTAGGTTTTTATCAGATATGATGTGTGCCAATAATTCATCGCGTTTGCCGGTTTTGATGCCGAGCTGGTGAGCAAGTACTAACTCAGGGTGATCTGCTGGCAGCGCTGCGGTATAGACAAACCAATCAAACGGCTGTTTATCGTGCTCTTCCTGTAAAAAAGTCCCTGATTGATCAAGGGCAACGTGAATGCCGCGTTCCATCAAAGCCGCGGTCAGTGGACTGGCTGATCGGTCTGAGCCACAGACGTCATACCCTGCGTCATGAGCAATCTCAGCCAATGGTCCTATGCCAACGCCACCGATTCCTGAAAAATAAATTCGCATGGCTTTATTATACCACTCTCGCCCGCCGCTCGGCATGTGTGCTATACTAAAACTAGAGTAAGAAGGGGTGGAATGACAGATAAACGCAACGTCCGATTCAAAATTCGTCGACTCGAGCAGATCAAAACATGGCAGCTGTTGATTTTGTTTGTCATGTTTGCTTTCATCACAGCAACATTCCTACGCCTCAATAATGTTGGCATGGTGGAACGTCGTGAAGCAGTGTATGCTGCAGACAAGACAGACGATTCGGTTGGGCTGGCAAGCCGACTGTATGACCTACAGAGGTTTGTTAGTGCTCATATGAATGCTGATCCTGGTAGAGTTGCACTGGTCAAGACATATGAACGAGACAATGAGCGGCATAAAAAAGCCTATCAAGAAAGCAGCAACAGTACCGCCAACGGTGATGCATTTCAAAAGGCTGAGGCTGTTTGTGGGCCAATCGCACGGTCCAACGGCTGGCGTTGGCCGGATATGCGCTATACAAATTGCATCAACCAAGAATTAGAAAAAATTCCTGGCGGACAAGCGGTGATGAGTGAGTTTAAGCCGTTACCGGTTGAGCCGTATTACCACACCTTTACCTCGCCCCTCTGGTCACCAGATTTTGCTGGTTGGTCGTTGATTGTCACGGTAATAATCGGTCTTATCATCATAGGTCGACTCGTGGTCTTGGCTATTCTTCGCTTTATTTTACGCCGCCGAAAGCGTTTTTAGGCTTGACAGGGGCCAACAGGGGTAGTAATCTTATAAGGTAAAGTACTAATAGGAGGTATTACCACATGGCTTACAAGCACACTAACTCAAAGGGCGTTACGTACTACTTGCACAAGACTGAAGTAACTCTGCGCGGTGGCAAGACTCAGACCATCTACTTCTTCGCAAAGGTAGAAAAGAACGACAAGGGTACACCATGCGATCTTCCAGAGGACCGTATCGTTAAAGAAAATCCACGCAACGGTTTCTTGACCATTTCTAAAAAGAAATAATTACCGATACTCGCAATCAACACAATAGCTCTCCAACAGGGGGGGCTATTTGACTTTTTGGGTCTATTATGATATTATAAAAGCATGAATGAGATCATTACTTCACATGTTGCCGTGGATACTGAAGGGGATATCGTATATCCTGAAGTAAGTCCTGATGTTGATTTAGACGAGCTGCAGGCAAGGCTAGACCGAGAAGAGGCTGATCGTGCGGCTGAGCAGCGTTATGAGGAGCACCTCCAGCAGGCACTCTCTGATGATTTTATTGGAAGAAATAAGTCATTAGCAGAGGCTGCACGACTGGCTGGTGCCGCCAACCAATCTGAGGGAGCGGCAAAGAGGTATGCTATGGGTATGGCTGCAAAGATCAGAGGTGCGGCTGAGGCTGCCGAAAGAAGCATCGTTGAACGGCAGAAAGCGTTGGAGCTTGCTAGGATAGCCTGCCGGGCTTGCCCATTGGAAGACTTTTGTGTGATGGGCCCGACGAGATTGGTTGATGCGCTGTCAAAGACGGGCAAGCCGGGCAGTAGTACAAGACGGCGGTTTTTAGACAGAGTTAGAGTTAAAGAGCCAGCCAATAAGCATTTTTGTGACGATAACCTGCGGCCGGGTAGGCTGCCGAAGCAATAAGGCAAGAAAAAATCCCCTCAGTGATGAGAGGATCTTTTCTTGGTTGCGGGGGTAGGATTTGAACCTACGACCTTTTGGTTATGAGCCAAACGAGCTACCAGGCTGCTCTACCCCGCGGCACATAGACGATTGTAGCATAGACCAGGGTGATTGGCAACTATAGTCAGCCCTATGGTCTTTTGCGGTTGGCTCCAAACAGGAAATTAGTCCATTGCTGGAGGTTGCTTTCGGTTAATTGTTGCTTGGAAACTGCGGAAGTTTTCTCAGTTTCAACATCAGTTGACGGCACGATCAGTTGTTTTTCACCTGGTGATCCATGGCCCAATCGCTGGCGCACTGCCAAGTCTTGATATTCAACAGTTTGGTAATATTTGGCTTCATATTCAGCCAAAGATACCTTCAAAGTTTCTAGCTCGACTTGCTGCTTTTTATTGTCCAATAGCTGCTGTAAATGATAATTTCTCTGCATAGCCTCAACCGAACCCCAGGCCCAGCTGAGCGCTATCAAAACCGCTCCAGCGATGATGACGTTGTTGAGCGTCAAATAATCGTGGCGGATGTGATAGATAAGTCGTCTTAGTTCGTGTTTGTCGAGTTTTTTTATCATCATGATGTTTGGTGGGGGCGGCTGGGATCGAACCAGCGACCAATCGGTTATGAGCCGACTGCTCTAACCCCTGAGCTACGCCCCCGCTCAGTTCAGTATATCATAGCTTCGGGGATAAATTATAGTAATTTACCAGCGGCAATTCGCGTCGCTTCTGACCAGGAAGTGAAGCAGCTTGGCGTGCTGATGAGCTGTTTGGCAGTCAGGCGATGGCGGACGGCGATGCTGAGTTCACTGATGAGGTCACTGGCGTGCGGCGCAACAATGGCTGCGCCAATGAGCACGCCCTTTGTGTCGATGATCAGCTTAACAAAACCATTGCGGCAGTCGGTGATGTTACTGCGAGCCGTTAGGGTGAGTGGAGCGACAGCTGTTTTGTACCGTAGGTCGCGTTTGATGCACTCTTGTTCGTTCAGTCCAACTTGAGCGACTTCTGGAAAGGTAAATGCTACTAGCAAATTTGGCGTCAGGTCAGCCTCAATGGCGGTACGGTGAGTCAGATTATGAGCGGCGGTTCGACTTTGGGTTAAGACGGCGTGGGTTTGGATGGTTGGATCAGTAATATTGCCAGCAGCAAAGATGTGTCTTGCTGAGGTTTGCATGCGAGCATTGACAGTAATGCCCTGGTGAGTATAAGCAACGCCAGCGTTTTCCAGTCCCATGTCAGTCTGTGGGACGCGTTGTTCTGCCACTAAGATTTCATCAACACGTACTGATTTTTGTTGTCGGCCCTGAATGTAAGTGACGCGCTTTTGCAAACCTTCTTTTTGTAGGGCAACCACGCGAGATCGTGTCAAAATGGTCATATTACGGTTAACTTTTGCATCTTCTGCGACGATTGGTCCAACTTCAATATCAAATTCTGGCAACATGCGATTGGCTTTTTCTGCAACGTAGACTTTGGTGCCAAATGAAGCGTATAGATAGGCGATTTCCATGGCAGTGGCGTTGCCGCCAACGATGAACAACGTTTTCGGTGGGCGGGTCAATGACAGAATGTTCTCTGGTGTTAGGTACGGAATACTGTCGCTACCAGGAATGGTCGATTTCTCCCAAGCTGCTCCCGTAGCGATCAAGAATTTGCGGGCTGACAAATGGCGACGATTGACGGTAATTTCATTGGGGCTGAGAAAGTGAGCGTTGCCAGAGAAGACACTGATACCTTGTTTTTCGTAATAATAGCGATTGCCACCTGCGCCAGTGCGCTTGATGACAGTGTCTCGCCAGGACAACAGGGACGGATGGTTGTAGTTGAGCGCGTTGGTTCGCAGACCAAATTTGGCGGCACGCTTGGCGTTGTAAAACACTTCAGCTGCGTATAGCATGGCACCCAGTGGCATGTCGCCCCAGTTGGGAGATTCTCCACCAAAGGTTCCCCGTTCGACGACAGCAACTTTTTTGCCAGCACGCGCCAAAATACTGGCCGCCGGAGCTCCCGCTGCCCCACTGCCGATGACGATAATATCATAATCAAATGTTGGTTTTTGTGCCATGATTGTGCCCCCTAGGTTATATCATAAGTTTGTCATTTTTATACATGTACGCGGCATCAGAATGCAGAGATTCAAGGGAAGTTGTTGCGGTTCGCCGTACGTCGTTTGCGGTTATTTCTGGCTTTTCTTTGCACCAGTCAAGTACCTGAAATGTCACTTGTGCTGCGATGTCTTCTGCTTGGCCGTCTGGTACGCGAACACTGCAGCAGGTTTTCACAATTGAACGGTGCAGCTTTTCTGGGTCAAACGGTTCAGTGCCTCGGTGATTATTTTTCTTGACAATTGTTATTTGCATCACCACCCAATCCCCATGCTTGTTATCCCCATAACGCGGTCAATAAATAGGTAAAACGCTAGGATGAACAGACAACTGCCACCGGTAAATTGTAGGAATGATTTGGACTGCTCACGCCATTGTTGAATTTGAGCGATATTGTAGCCACTACCAACAAGAATCAGAATGCCGAGGAGTGGCAAGAGTGAACCGACGACATAGAGCATGATGGCTGACAGCTGGAACAGACCAGAAGGCAGACTGATGATGGCCAGACTGGCCGCTAGTAGTGGCCCAAGGATGAAGATCAGCTCAGCAATGACGCTCGTCATGCCGAGTGAAAAGGCCTCGGCGCTACTTTTGGTTGCTTTGCTACGCTTTGCTAAAAAGCGTGCCATGCCACGAGGTAGCCATAGGACGATGCCGGTTTTTTGCTTGCGGCGATAGTAGAATGCCCAAGTCGCCAGCCCCAAGCCAACTGCGATACCGGTGGTAACGGAAGCAACCAGGCGTTCAATGATCACGGTTTGGTTAATGACGATGGTTAAGATATGAACCGTAAACGTCGCCAACAGTAACGTCATCAAAAAAACACCGAGCACGAAGCTATTCATCCGTCGTAATAGCAGCATATGGCGGGTCTTTTTGCCCAACGCATGACCGCTCATCAGCGTCAACATACTGACACTCAACTGCAAACTAGCATGAATACCAGCTGCCAGAAGGACGATAGCAAGTGATGAGAGTATGGCGTACGTCATGTTTATATGAATATTCCTTTAATATCAGTGTAGCATAGCCGGTTTAAAAAGGGAAAATAATCATGAGGATTTTGTGATATTGCTATTGCTTTTTTATCAAAAATGTGCTAATGTAGAGTTAGGTTTCATTATTAAACAAAAACAAGGACCAAATACATCATGACAGAGCAAGCAATTGCAGAGCGCGAGCTAACTGCGTTTTTAGAAGGTATCGAAAAACAACAACTTGAAACGTGGAAACACCAGCGGACTTCACAAGAAATGAGCGAATTTGTGTTGAGAAAGCTCCGAGCGCTTGATGATAAATAAGGTCGCCTAAAGAAAAACCTCCATGAATCATGGAGGTTTGGCTTGCAATATTGGTAGCACCGGGTGGACCCGAACCACCGACCTCAGGCTTATGAGTCCTGCGCTC
>CAUOVX010000015.1:0-14363 GCA_963508115.1 uncultured Candidatus Saccharibacteria bacterium | reverse complement strand
ATCATTCTCACCCCCTCTCGGGATCAATGTGAGGTGCGGCCTTTCCGCGCCTCAAGCCACCAAGCATCTGGCCTGACGGCGAAGCGCAGTTAGCGACCCCACAAAAGGCGCTAAAAGGCTAACTCATAATATAGCACATATTTACAAAAAAGTCAATGATATGAAAATAGCCCACCGAACTGGCTCAAGCTGAATCGGGCTTGGTCAACCCGAGAATGCCACAAGGCACTCAATCAGGTTGAGCCGATTCGGCGAACTATTTTCGGTGGGCAAGGTTACTTGCCCACACCTCCTGGCTCAGGCTAGAGCTGGAGCCAGGAGGCTTTGGGTGAGTCTGGCGTGCTTAGCCTCGCCCAGCGAGGCATGAAGACCCAGACCTCTATTAGGATAGAGGCCAATACACCACTCGGGATATTATTCCCCGAGTGGTGTAGGTCGTAGTGGAGGGCGGTCCACAGACCAGCCCCCACTATGCCAAAGAACACCAGGTCTTCTTTGATCCTCAAGAGGGTTTCGCGTTTGCGCTGTAAACGCGAGGTAGTGATAAATACTAACGCTGTCAATAAAAAATTGACAGTCGGTAGTAGGATTACCACTCCCAAAAACCCAACTAAAAACCACATCTTTTTCACCTCCTTTCATATGGGAAAAAGATGGACTGATGGACAAGTACTCTTTCCAAACGCCTCATGGCGAATGAAAAGCTACTTTTATGATATCATACTACAGTTAAAAAGTCAAGTATACCGCTTACGGTCAAACAAACGGCCAAACTCTAGTCGACTCTGTGCAGAACCAGTCCGCTGCGCGCTGGTAGATATACCTGGATATTATCGCCATGCGGCCCCGGTGTGGTAAAATACTGCTGGTCTTGCTGAATTCGTCCGTGACCACCAAACTGCTGGTCGTCGCTGCTGAGGGCTACTCGGTATGACCCAGCTGCTGCCGGCACGTCATAATCCGTCCACGACTGGTCGGGTGAGAAGTTGATGATGAACAGCAGGTCACCACGCATGAAGCTGACGACGCGGTCGTGTTGGCGAATAGTGAGGTAGTGAATGCCGGGGACGTCAACGGTCTGGATGAGTTTCATCAGGTTGGCGTCAAATTCGCCCAGCCATTGGTATTTGAGAAAGCCATTGTCGCGTAAACTCCACTGGCGCCGCGCGTGCTTGAACGACCAATGATTGCCCTGACGCGGAAAGTCGATCCACTCAGGGTGCCCAAATTCATTGCCCATAAAGTTGAGATAGCCGCCGCCATGCAGTCCAGCGGTCAGCAGGCGGATAAGTTTGTGCAGGGCTATGCCGCGTTCCACGGTCAGGTCGGGGTCGACTTTATCCATGTGCCAGTACATGGCTTTGTCGATTAGCCGAAAAATCAGCGTCTTGTCGCCAACCAAGGCTTGGTCATGACTCTCGGCATAAGTGATGACTTTTTCCTCTGGGCGGTGCGAACTTAAGGTGTGTGCTAATTCGCCCAAATCCCAATCTTCGTCGCGTTTTTCTTTCAGTGTCTTGATCCAGAGATCAGGTGCGCCCATCGCCAAGCGATAATCAAAACCCAAGCCGCCGTGTTCTGTCGGCGCCGCCAAGCCCGGTAGCCCACTCATTTCCTCGGCAATAGTCGTGGCATCGGGGCGAACGGCGTGAATGACGTCGTTTGCCAGCCTGAGATAGACCAGTGCGTCTTTATCAACATCGTCGCCAAAATAATCATCATAACTGGTGAAACTTTTGCCCAATCCGTGGTCGTGATATAGCATGCTGGTCACGCCATCAAACCGAAAACCGTCAACACGGTACTCATCTAACCACCAGCGGCAATTGCTGGCCAAAAAGTGCAGCACTTCCGGTTTGCCATAATCAAACAACCGCGAATCCCAGGCTGGATGGTCGTGAGCTTTGAAATATTGCGTTGGATCACCCGCGAAATTACCGAGGCCCTCGACCTCATTTTTGGTGGCATGAGCATGGACGATGTCAATGATGACGCGTAGCCCCAGTCCGTGTGCCTCGTCAACCAGCCGCTTGAAATCATCGGGCGTGCCAAAGCGTGATGACACCGCAACAAGATTGCTGCCGTCATAGCCGAAACTACCATAGTACGGGTGTTCGGCGATAGCCATTAGCTGGATGGTATTATAGCCAGATTGTTTGATGCGCGGTAGGACGCCCGCGGTAAATTCATTGAAACTGGCGACTTTTTCCTCTTCGCTGCTCATGCCAATATGCGCTTCGTAAATTAGCGGTACGCGCGGCGCAGGCGGAACGTCATGTTGCCACTGATATGGCTCATCAGGCTGCCAAACGACGGCCGAAAAATCCACCGAATCATCATCTTGGACGACGTAAGTAGCATATGACGGCAAGCGCCAACCGTCACCATTTGGCCAATAGACGCGCAGCTTATATTTCTGACCGTGGTGCAGCGCGTCTCTCGGCAAATCAACACTCCATTCACCATGCTCACCGGGCTGCAAGGCAAACTCCTCACGCTCCTGCCACTCAGAAAAATCGCCAACTATCACGATGCGCGTAGCATTCGGTGCCCATTCACGAAACATCCAGCCCGCCGCCGTCTGATGCAATCCAAAATGATGAAAGCCTAGTGCGAAATCTGCCGGCGATTTACCATCCAGCACCCTCCGCAGCGTCGACGAAATATACGCCTCGCGCGCCTTGATGACGGGTTCATGCGGCGCCAGCCACGGATCAAGCTCAACCAGGGTTTTCTTGCTCATGGTTATAGTATACCGCATGGAGCGATGATTATGCTTGAAGTTTAGGCTGGAGAGGTATACGATACAACTATATGAAATCACCACAAGTAGAGACCGGTGTCAATCTCTTGGGTCGATTGTCGACGGATGATTGGCAGGAAATTGCCATGGCTAATATACAGCTTGGCAGTGATAAAGAGGCTGCAGCATTGGGCAATATCGAGCGAGTGATGCGCACGGACGAAATTGAAGGTGAGCGAGTGAGGGTCATCGGTTATGCCCAAACTGAAGACGGCTCGCACGGTCTACAGGCTGTTGAGGGTGTGGCGGACGTGGTGACGTCACTAGAAATTGACCCTGATGAATCAGCGCCATTTGCCACGTATACCAAGGAGATGGCGGCTTTATGTGTGCGTACGGTACAGAATGATACGGCAATGGACTATTATTTTCCAATTGACCGGCAAGCGATCGTAACAGCAGAGCTATTGCCCGACACCAGCCGTGTACCACGTCATGTCCGCAAACTGCGTCATTATGTTGACAAGACCGAAGAAGTCGTCAAGGCTAATGATATTCAAGACGCTGCGTCCAGGCGAGAGCTGATAGGTGATTTGAACACGGTGCTAGATGAAATAATTTGCGGTACTGGGGTGCGGGTGGAGTGTAGGGCATACGCTCGGAGGGTCGGAGCTAATGAATACGGTGTTGATGTTGACACAGATACTCAAGTCCTATTTGCTGACCTACCAATTTTCACCTGGCGTGGTAATCGCCCAGTTCTGGAAATGTTCGACAAAGAAGATCAGTCAGTACTGTTTCGGGTTGATGTGAAAGACGTAGTGGATATCATGCCAACTGATGAAGAAGGGTTTGAGGACGGTGCTGATTTGTTTGAAACAGTCTTTACTGAGGAGTTCCAGCAGTTGGCGTGGCAGTTGGCGACTGATCTTTCATACACTGAGGAAGCTTATCTTCCGGATGCACTGCGCGAACATGTCCAGACGCTAAATAATGCATTGCCGTATGTTGGTGAGCTTGATGCCGTCAGCTTGTCGGGTTTTGTGTTGGCGCCAGATAGCGCAGATGGTAGGTTGAAACCTGAATTTATCGACAGCGATAGAGTTTCCCTCGGTGAGACGAACTTTGTCGAATACGATAGGTCAGTTCACGCAGTGGTTGAAGCGACGGTGTTTGATCAGCTGAGTAGTCAGTCGCGGAATGTCTATGTGATACCTAGTCGTGACAAATTATTACGGTTTGAAAACTTGGATAATGACGCGGAAGATCTAGAATTTGCCGTTGATGAGTTGCATAACATTGCTGAGGACGCTGGAGGCGTGTTTGAGGAGGCATTCTATCAGTTTTCTCTAGAAGAGCAGCTTGAGATACTAAAACAATATGACGATGAGGTACACAGTGTACTGGGGCTAATCGACAATCCGCATGAGTTTGAGGGCGAATGTACGGTCATGGCGTATCGTTGTTTACCAAGTGATTTGTTGAACGTTGTTTCGTGGAGCGACGTTCCGTTGCAAGAAGTCGGAGATGATAAGGACGCTGAGCCGTTTACCGTGCGCGCGGATCGTCTAACGGTGTGGAACCCAGAACTAAATGAACCGCCAAGTCTAGATGGAAACATCCAAAAAGTCACGGACTTACCGCTGAGTTTTGGCGAGCCAATGCTGATGATAGGCGACCGTGAAAATGATATGTTCTATCTGGTGCGCACTCGCGATATCATCGGTCTGTCACGACGCACTGAACAGGACGTTTCGTGACGCTATTTACGCTAGTCCTATTCACCTAAACCTCCTGAACGGCGCATTTTATAAAATCAGAGACGATTTCCTTGCGAAATATTATAAAACCCGCTATAATTAAGCGCATACGCCGTGGAGCCTTTAATTGGTCATACCCGCGTGAAATAATAATTAAATAAGGAGAACTTCTACAAATGGCAGATGCATTTGACCGAAGCAAACCGCACGTTAACGTGGGTACAATGGGCCACGTTGACCACGGTAAGACGACGCTGACCGCTGCGATTACTGCAGTGTTGGCAAAGCGCCTTCCAAGCGCAGTTAACAAACCAATCGCGTACGATCAGATCGACAACGCACCAGAAGAGAAAGCCCGCGGTATCACCATCGCGTCTTCACACCAAGAATACGAATCACCAAAGCGCCACTACGCGCACGTTGACATGCCAGGTCACGCCGACTACGTCAAGAACATGATCACCGGTGCTGCTCAGGTTGACGGTGCAGTGTTGGTTATCGCTGCAACTGACGGTCCAATGCCTCAGACTCGTGAGCACGTGCTGCTGGCAAAGCAGGTTGGTGTGCCTAAGTTGGTTGTCTTCTTGAACAAGATGGACATGGCTGACGAAGAGATGGTCGAGCTGATCGAAGAAGAAGTTCGTGAGCTTCTGGAAGCTAACGGCTTTGACAAAGACGCTCCAATCATCAAGGGTTCAGCTTTGAAAGCTCTTGAAGGCGACGAGAAATACGAAGACGCCATCATGGAACTGGTTGACGCTATGGACAGCTACATCCCAGAGCCAGTTCGTGATATGGACAAGCCATTCATCATGCCAATTGAGGACGTATTCTCAATCAAGGGTCGTGGTACTGTGGCAACTGGTCGTATCGAGCAGGGTGTTGTTAAATTGAACGATGAAGTTGAAATCGTTGGTTTGAAGCCAACCCAGAAGTCAGTTGTGACTGGTATCGAGGCCTTCAAGAAATCTCTTGACCAGGGTCAAGCAGGTGACAACGCAGGTATTTTGCTTCGCGGTATCGAGCGCAGCGACATCGAGCGCGGTCAGGTTCTGTGTAAGCCAGGTACTATCACCCCACACACCGAATTTGAAGCTGAAGTATATATCTTGAAGAAGGAAGAAGGCGGTCGCCACACCCCATTCTCCAAGGGTTACAAGCCACAGTTCTACTTCCGCACCACTGACGTGACTGGTGAAGTTGAATTGCCAGCTGACAAAGAAATGGTTATGCCAGGCGACACCGTAACCTTCAAGGTTAAGTTGCTCGCCCCAATCGCTATGGAGCAAGGTTTGAACTTTGCTATCCGCGAAGGTGGCCGTACCGTTGGTGCTGGTGTGATCACCAAGATCAACAAGTAATCACTCTGGTAGATTACTCGAAATACCCTCGATTATCGGGGGTATTTTATTTGTATTGACAATCATAAGCCGCATTGGTATGGTAATGGGTAAAGGGTAGGAAGAGGGTAACATTAACCAATAAGGAGTAATGATATGAACAGAGAAGCGGGGTTGGAATACGGTTTTTCTTGGTGGAGGCGAGCTGCAGCTGTGGCGGCAGCTGGTACACTGTCGTTAAGTCTAGTCGGCTGCGAAAAACCAGCAGATGAGCAGCACGTTGCGCAGCCAGAAGTTGTCAGTACGGAAGACACTTCTCCAGTTGATGGTGGCCTTGATGCTGAGGCTTCGTCAAAATACCCAAACATAGAAAATACGGCCGGTTTCTCTGACGATGAGAGCTTGAAAGTATGTTTCCAGGGCAAAGAATATGCATTGTCTTGGGGAGACGCACTGATTAGTAGCGGATGGGATAAAATTGCCACAGAGGTCGACTCCACGCGCTGTGAGGGCAAAGGATATCCGCGTGATGGTTGGAAAGAAAAGGATAATGGTGGCGCTCATATGTGCATTCCACGCCAGCTCCCTGAAGGAGAGATACATTACTACTTTGTTGATGCCGACCCAAATGCTACTGGTGGGTATAATATTCGTGCCATGGATCAAGGCCGAGCTAGGGAGGGCTTTGGCCTCGAGGAGTCTTGCAACCTCAACCCAGGCCCTAACGACATAGTACCTATGGTAAAATAGTATAGACAATACATCTAACACAAAAAAGGAGATATGGTGAATAAACAGAAATTGGTGATTATCGGTGGCGGCGGAATGGTTGGCGCGACGACGGCGTATGCGTGTGCGCTGCGCAGTGTGATTGAAGAAATTGTATTGATCGACCGCAATGCGGATTTGGCATGGGGTCAAGCTGCGGATATCAACGACGCTATGGGGCTTGACCGCAATGTGGTGGTGCGCACGGGCGACTACGCTGATATCAACGACGATGACATCGTGGTTATCACTGCCGGTTCGCCGCAGTTGCCAGGTCAGACGCGACTGGAGTTGGTCGGTGTCAATGCCGCCATCATGCGTGACATCGTCAAAAACATCATGGCTGGTGGCGCCAAGCCATATTTGATCGTTGTCAGTAACCCAGTCGACGTCTTGACGTACGTGGCATTGAAGGAATCAGGACTGCCAAAGACCCGAGTGTTCGGCACGGGAACGACACTGGACACGTCACGGCTAAAGTCGTACCTGGCGGACGCGCTGAATGTCGACAGCAAGGCGGTCGACGCGTACATCTTGGGCGAGCATGGCGACTCCTCGTTTTCGACCATTGAGACGGCGCAGGTCGGTGAGGTGCCCATTCGTGAATATCCAGGCTTCACCGAGGAATTGGTTGAGGGCATTGAGCAGAAAATCCGTGACCGTGCTTACCGAGTGATCGAGACAAAGAAGTCGACGTATTTTGCCATTGGCTTTGTGGTCTCTAAGATTGTCTCGGCCTTACGTCAATCGACACGCACGGTCTATCCAGTTTGTTCGCTGGCTGAGGGTGAATATGGACTGGACAATGTGGTGCTGGGCTTACCGTCGATTATTTGTTGTGACGGCGTGAAAATTTTGACGGGCTATCCACTAACCGAGCGCGAAAAGGAGTCGCTCAACAATTCCGCTGCAATCATCGGTGAAATGATCGCCCACCTTGATAAAGCCTAGGGAAATTGGTATAATCACCTAGTTATTACTAATTTATCTCGAGAACTCGGTCGTTCGTACAGTAGAATGATTAGAGGTTACGGGATTGTACATAAGGAGGAGCCATGGCTCAAGATACCGGGATTAAAATCCGCATCCGTCTGAAGGCGTATGACCACAAAGTCATCGACCAATCAGCAAAACAAATCATTGACACTGCAATTCGCACCGGCGCGAACGTTGCTGGCCCAGTGCCGCTGCCAACTCGCCGCAGCACCTACACAGTGGTAAAAAGCCCACACGTGTACAAAATGGGCGGTGAAACTTACGAGCGCCGGGTTCACAAGCGTTTGATCGACATCACCAACGCGACACCAAAGACCATCGACAGCTTGCAGAACTTGAACTTGCCAGCTGGCGTTGACGCTGAAATTCGTATGTAATTTTAATGCACTAGAAATTTCCGCCTCTTGAACGGGGCGGATTTTTTATGTTATAATTTCATCAAGCTTATGACAAAACAAAAATCTCGCACTTACGCCCGCAACCGCTCAAAATCCAGCGCCTTGTTCAGCCGCAAAGGACGTGAGCGAATTTATGAAAATGACGGCACCTTTTTCTTGAAACTGGTGATATTTGTCATCCTTAGTGCGTTGTGGCTACGTCTCAAAAACCCCTTTGAGCTAGGTGCTTTTACGGTGCAAGCGGTGCCAGTTGGCTTGTTCGTTGCATTGCTCCTCGTTCTCAAAATTGAACAGTACCAATTTAACCGCAAAATCTGGTACGTCACCCTCATTTTGATGGCAATTTTGACCTCATTTACGCCAGTGGGCGTGATGATCTAGCCTACTTGACTATAGCTAGTGTTTTGTGCTACAATCACAAGGTAATTTCTATTACGCGTAATATCAACTGTTCTCCTTGATGAATGAGCAGGTCTGGCTATGATTGAAGTGTTTGTCATGAACGCCTCACTCAGAACCCAGAAACCGCACGTCATCAGGAGTATTTAAGTGGGAGTGAGGAAAAGTGAAAACACTTCTCGGTACCAAACTTGGTATGACCCAGCTCTTGGCTGAAGACGGCAAAGCCATTCCGGTGACGCTGATCCAAGCCGGCCCTGTCACCGTGACTCAGGTGAAGACTGTCGAAACCGACGGTTACAATGCGGTACAGGTCGCTTATGGAGAGGGTAAGAACCTGAGCAAGGCCGTGGCTGGACACGTGAAGCCAGCCCAAGTGACCCCGAAGTACATTCGGGAATTCCGCGTCGACGAGATCCCTGAGGGTATCAAAGTTGGCGACGAAATCAACGTTTCCGCGTTCGAAGTCGGCGATTCTGTCGATGCGACCGGAACCAGCAAAGGTAAAGGTTTCGCTGGAACCATTAAACGCCACAACTTTAAGCGTCACCGCAAGACGCACGGTGGTAAAGGTAATACTCGTAAGCCAGGTTCAATTGGCTCGATGTATCCACAAAAAGTGTTCAAGGGTAAGACGATGGCTGGCCACATGGGTCACGAGCGTGTTACCGTCAAAAACCTGGAAGTGGCATATGTTGATCCAGAGACCAATCTGATCGGGGTGAAGGGCGCTGTCCCTGGGCCACGAAAAGGGCTGATTATTTTAGGAGGTAACAAGTAATGGCTGAATCAACCAAACTTCCTAAAGATATTTTTGCTGTTGAAGTGCCAAATCACGAACTGTTGAAATTGGCATACGATAGCTACCTAGCAAACGCACGCCTAGCAAGCGCAACCACCAAGCAGCGCGGCGAAGTTTCCGGTGGTGGTAAAAAACCATGGAAGCAAAAGGGAACTGGTCGAGCACGTTTCGGCTCAACCCGTAACCCAATCTGGCGCGGTGGTGGTGTGGTCTTTGGCCCACGCGGCAACGAAAACTACACCAAAAAATTGTCTAAAACCGCCAAGAAAGTAGCAATTCGCCAAGCCTTGACGGTAGCCAATGAAGCAAAGAAGATCGTCGTCAAAGATATCAAGACGACTGGCAAGACCAAAGAGGTCGCGACCTTCTTGGCTGACAACAAGTTTGAGCGCCGCGTGCTGATCGTCGTCGATGAAAAGACGCCAGAATTGATGCGCGCCACAAACAACATTCAGAACGTATTGGTGATTCGCGCGAGCTACCTCAGCGTCTACCACATTCTGAATGCGGATACTATTGTCATAACCCCGAAAGCTCTGCCAGTAATCACTGAGTGGCTGGGTAAGGAGGAAGCGTAATATGAAACAGATGACAATTATCCCACGCATTAGCGAGAAAGCCTATGCACAAAGCGCCAACGGCGTGTATGTGTTCCGCGTTCCGCTCAACCTGAATAAAAACGAGATCAAAGCAGCAGTTGAAGCGCAATTTGACGTTACCGTCCTAAAGGTAAAAACCTTGGTACAAGACGGTAAAGCTGTGCGTTTCTCACGAGGCAAGAACCGCTATCCTGGCACGACTACACGCAAGGATTGGAAGAAGGCTTACGTGACGCTGAAAGATGGCGATAAGCTCGATGTGTTTGACGCAGTAGAGCAGCAGATGGAGGAGACCAAGTAATGCCAGTGAAAGCTTACAATCCAACCACTCCTGCTCGTCGCGGCATGACGAGTCAGGACTTGTCGGACATCACGACAAGAAAACCGCTCAAAAGTCTGATCAAAGCCAAAAAGCAAAATGCTGGCCGCAACAACCAAGGCCGCATCACCGTGCGTCATCGCGGCGGTGGCGTTCGTCGTCACTACCGTTTGGTGAACCACAATTTGCCGGCTGGTCTGACGCTGACAATTGAAGAAATTGAGTACGATCCAAACCGCTCAGCACGCATCGCTCGAGTGAAAGATCAGTACAATTTGTACCACTACGTATTGGCCGACACCTCGATGGTCAAGGGCAAGACGATTCAGACTGGCGAGGAAGCGCCAATTGAAGCGTCAAACCGCCTGCCATTGTCTGCGATCCCTGTTGGTACGATGATTTATGCTATTGAACTGACTGCCGGCAAAGGTGCGCAAATGGTTCGCGCCGCTGGTGCTAAAGCCCAGTTGATGGCCAAAGAAGGCAATTACGCAACCATCAAATTGCCATCTGGTGAAGTTCGCAAAGTTCGCCTGGAAGCTACCGCTGCCATCGGTACAGTTGGTAACGTCCAGCACCAGAACGTGAAGATTGGTTCAGCTGGTCGCCGCCGCCGCAAGGGTATTCGCCCAACCGTGCGCGGTGTCGTCATGAACGCCGCAGATCACCCACATGGTGGTGGTGACGGTGGTCGCCACGGTACTGGTAAAGCACCACGTACGCCATGGGGTCAATTGACGCTGGGTTATCGAACTCGCCGCCGCAAAGGCTCAAATAAATTAATCGTACGCACGCGTCACGACGCGAAGAGGAAGAGGTAAATCACGATGAGTCGTTCATTAAAGAAAGGTCCATTCGTCGATGTGAAGCTTGCGAAAAAAGTCGCTGCTCTCAGCCTTGACGATCGAACCGTTATCAAAACGTGGGCGCGCGCTTCGACCATCACCCCAGAAATGGTCGGTCGAACGATTGCTGTCTACAACGGTAAGATGCACGTGCCTGTGCTGATTACCGAAAACATGGTTGGTCACAAACTCGGTGAGTTTAGCCCAACTCGTAAGTTCCGTAAGCACGGCGGAAAGGATAAGAAGTAATCATGGCTGATACTACGTATACTGTTCGCGCTTACGCCAAAGGTGTTGACCAAACACCACGCAAGGTCAGCTTGGTGGCTGCACTGGTACGCGGCCGCACCGTCGCTGACGCATTGGTTATCTTGGAGCACGTGCCAAAACGCGCTGCTTTGCCAGTAAAAAAGGCAATCGACAGTGCCAAGGCAAACGCCATCAACAATCACGGTTTGGACGCCAAAAGCTTGGTGATCACTACCTTGAGTGTTACTACTGGTACACGCCTGCGCCGCTTTAAGCCAGCATCACGCGGTCGTGCCTTGCCATTCCAGAAAAAGACTTCAAACATTTTGGTTGAAGTAACCGGTACCGAGAAGCCAAAGAAAGCGCCTGCGAAAAAACCAGAGACCAAGGCCAAAGCAGAGACCAAACCTGCCAAGCCTGCGAAGAAGGAGGAAGCATAATGAGTGTATTAAATCCAAACCATGCTCCTACTTCAGCTGAGCGTGCAATACTTAATAAAGAATTGACAGTATCTCTAGGAAAAGTTGGTATCACTAGTGATGTGATTAACTCTGAAGATATACGTCAACTCACTGTTGGTCAATATCTACCAGAAGAAGGGGAGGAGAAGTAAATGGGTCAAAAAGTGAATCCAATCAACTTCCGCCTACAAGTTCACAAGAACTGGAGCTCTCGTTGGTTTACGGCCAATAAGAAAGAGTTTGCGGAGGCAATTCGCCAGGATCACGAAATCCGCGAATTGATTGAGAAAAAATTTGCCTCACGCCCAACCATCAATCGCATTGAGATTGAGCGGAGTGCCAACTTGATCACGGTAACTATTCACACAGCAAAAGCTGGTGAGGTTATCGGCCGTGGCGGTGCTGGCGTGAATGAATTGAAAAAGCAAGTTGAGAAGATCGTCGGGTCACCTGTTCGCATCAACATCGAAGAAGTGCGCCGACCGGAACTAGCAGCCAAATTGGTGGCAGAAAACATCGCCCGCCAGCTAGAGCGCCGCATCAACTTCCGCCGCGCAACCAAAATGACCGCACAAAACACCATGAGTGCTGGTGCCAAAGGTATCCGCATCGAGGTGGCTGGTCGTTTGAACGGTGCTGAAATGGCACGCCGCGAAAAGGTGATCGAGGGCTCAGTGCCACTGCACACCCTTCGCGCTGATATTGACTTCCACTGTGCTCGCGCCCAGACACCAGCTGGTATCATCGGCGTGAAAGTGTGGATTTATAAGGGAGAAAGGAGTCGCTAAATGCTGTTACCAAAGAAAACCAAGCACCGCAAAGTGCGCATCGGTAAAAACCGTGGTCAAGCAACCCGTGGTAATTACATCGCGTTCGGCGACTTTGCACTGCAATCACAATCAAACGAGCGCATCAACTCCCGCCAAATCGAGTCTGCTCGTCAAGCAATGACCCGCTACATCAAGCGTGGCGGTAAGATTTGGATTCGGATTTTCCCACACACCCCAGTTACTCGCAAGCCACTTGGCTTGAAGATGGGTGGTGGTAAGGGTAATCCAGAGTTCTTTGTTGCCAAGGTCAAGGCCGGCACGGTGATGTTTGAAATGCAGGGCGTTTCAGAGGAAGTCGCTCGTGAGGCAATGCGCCTGGCAAGCCACAAACTACCAGTCAAATGTAAGTTCATCAAGCGGGAGGACGCATAATGGCTGAGACAAAGAAACCTACAAAAGCAGCAGTCGTAAAGACCGTTGATGATTTGAAGAAGGAGCTCACCGAAAAGCGAAATGACCTGCTTCAAGCAAAACGTTCTCACGCTGCTGGCGAATTAGTTAATCCAAAAGCGTTGCGTTCACTCCGCAAGGACATCGCACGCCTGCTGACACAAATTAACGAAAAGGAGAGCAAGTAATGGCCCGACGAACACTGATTGGCGTCGTAACGAGTGCCAAGCGCGACAAGACCATCACTGTGACGGTCACCAGCCGCGAAACGCATCCGCTCTACGGCAAACAGTACACCGTGACTCGCAAATACACTGCTCATGATGAGACCAATGAGGCAGGCGAAGGCGACAAGGTGCAAATCGAAGAGACTCGCCCAATTTCCAAGACCAAGAGCTTTACGCTGGTCAAGGTGATTGAAAAGTCTCGCGGTTCTATCAAACTAAAGGCTGAAGTTTCTGGCGAAGCTGAGGAAGAGACCAAGGAGGATGACAAATGATCCAACAAGAATCTCGCCTCAAAGTAGCTGACAACTCGGGTGCCAAAGAAGTATTGTGCATTCGTGTTCTCGGCGGTACCCGCCGTCGCTACGCTCGCGTTGGCGACGTGATCGTCTGTTCAGTCAAAGACGCCAGCCCAACCGGTAACGTCAAGAAGAAGTCTGTCGTCAAAGCTGTGGTGGTTCGCACCCGCGACCAAATCCACCGCAAAGACGGCTCAACCATTTGCTTTGATGACAACGCCGTGGTGATTATCAACGATGACAAGCAGCCAAAGGCTACCCGTGTCTTCGGCCCAGTACCACGCGAACTTCGCGACATGGGCTACATGAAGATCATCAGCTTGGCTCCGGAGGTACTCTAATGGCTCGTATTCACAAAGATGACACCGTAAAAATCATTGCTGGTAAAAACAAAGGTACGACTGGTAAAGTCCTGAAAGTTAACACCAAAGATCAAACTGTTTTGGTCGAAGGTGTTGGCGTCGGACACCGCCACGTCAAACCAAGCCAGTACAATCCAAAAGGCGGCAAGAAAGATATCCACGTACCGATGGACATCAGCAAAGTCGCGCTGGTTATTGACGAAAAGTCAGGCAAAACCAGCCGGGTTGGTTTAGTAAAGAATGCTGACGGCGGCAAAACTCGCGTCGCTCGCCAAGCAAAAAATAAGGAGATTAAATAATGGCAGAGAAGAAAACCGTCGTGCCAGCTCCTCGCTTGAAAGCCTTGTACCAGGAGAAATACCTGAAGGAACTGCAAGCCGAACTAGATCTAAAGAACGTGCACCAAGTGCCAGCTTTGGAAAAGATCATCGTGAGCGTTGGCACCGGCAAAAAGAAAGATGACAAGCGTCACTTTGAAATTGTCAAAAACACCGTTGAAAAAATCACCGGTCAGGCACCAGTTGCCCGCCAGGCAAAGAAGTCAATCGCTGGCTTTAGCATCCGTAAAGGCATGGGTGC